>JAEYAU010000267.1 GCA_023404705.1 Pseudomonadota bacterium | reverse complement strand
GCCGTGGCGCTGCCGGCGCCGGCGACGCCCGCGCCCGATTTCGGCTCGCCGCCCGCCGTCGCGCCCGTGGTGCTGCCGGTCGTTCCCGTCGTCGCCGTGGCGCCGCCTTGCGACTCCGTCGAGGTCTTGGCCGACTGGTGACGGCGCACCTGGTTGAGCGCAGCGTCCCAGCATTGATCCTGACTGTGCGTGGCGCCGGCGGCGGATCCGGTGCCCGGCGACGGCTGCGATTGCGCGGATGCGGCTGCCAGACCTGCAGCGAGCAGCGACGCGGCAGCGATCAAGGTCGCTCCTTGGGCTTTCATGACTTTGTCCTTGCGAGTTGGGTTGGCGACATTGCCTCCCGTTAGGCAACCCCGCTGCGCGGGTCTGCGTTCCGTCGCGTCAGTCAGAACGCCGACATATCGAGCACGCGCTTGGAAGCTACGCGACCGTGACAGGAACCCCGCGACGCGACGCCTGTTGTCTCGAAGCGGAGCAATTCGGTCGCGGCGCTCGAGTCCGCCGAAGACGACGGAGCGACCGCGCGCACCACACCATCACGCACAGCGGAAGGTTCCCGACATGGGTCAAGCTGCTTTGAACAAACTGGCGGTCGTCACAGGCGCCTCGACCGGCATCGGCTACGAGCTCGCGATCCAGTGCGCCGAGCACGGCTTCGATCTGGTCGTTGCGGCCGACGAGGCGGAGATCAACCAGGCAGCGGCCGAGTTCCGCAAGCATGGCGTGACCGTCGAGGCCGTGCAGGCGGATCTCGCGACCATCGAAGGCTGCGACAAGCTCTGTGCGGCGCTGCGCGGCCGCTCCGTCGATGCGCTGCTCGCCAATGCGGGGCGCGGTCTCGGCCGCGCATTCCTCGATCAGGATTGGAACGACATCCGTCACGTGATCGACACGAACGTGACCGGCACCGTCTACCTGATCCAGAAGATCGTCCGCGACATGCGCGACCGCAACGAGGGCAAGGTCCTGATCACCGGCTCGATCGCCGGCTTCATGCCGGGCACCTACCAGGCGGTCTACAACGCGTCCAAGGCTTTCCTCGACTCGTTCTCCTTCGCGCTGCGCGCCGAGCTGCGCGACACCAACATCACAGTGACCTGCCTGATGCCGGGCGCGACCGAGACGGATTTCTTCGAGCGCGCCGACATGCTCGACACCAAGGTCGGCACCGAGAAGAAGGATGATCCGGCGGACGTCGCGAAGACCGGCTTCGAGGCCATGATGGACGGCAAGGGCGATGTCGTGACCGGCTGGCAGAACAAGCTGCAGACCGCCATCGCGAACATCATGCCGGCCGGCATGCTGGCCGAGCAGCATCGGAAGATGGCCGAGCCGGGATCGGCGAAGAAGAACTGAGCGCGTATCCAATGACGCGCAGAGATTCCCGAACAGGTGCGCGCCCGGTGCCAGCAGGCGCCGGGCGCCTCACGTCCGGCGCTGAGCTCGCTCGATCGCGTAGTAGCCGCCGAGCCCGATGAGCGCGACGACGAGCAGGATGAGCAGCAGGAACGCGGCGATCGCGCCGACGAGCGAGACGAGCCCGTTCCAGAACTCGAGCTCGGTTCCGATCAGAGCCATGATGGCGAGAATGTAGACGACCATGTCGCGTGTCCGTCCCACGCCGGGGACGCCTCCGCAGAACGTCGCCTCCGCCAGATCAATCCGATCGGCTTGGCGCTCGTTCCCTTGGCTGCCCGCGATGTGACAGCCCGAAAAAGTTGCGGCCGGGGGCGGGGGTGGGGGGGGGACGTGACCGGGGACGCGTATCCTTTGTGGTTCGAGAGTGATCGAGCTCAGCGCGACGAGGCGGTCGCGGTGGCGGGACGCGGGTCGCCGAGGGAGACCCAGTGATTGGGATCGGTCTGCGACTGGCGCTTCACGAAGCGGTAGCCGGACTCGGACCAGAGCACGATCTTCTCGACCTGGTTGTCGAGGATGAACTCGCCCTTGTCGGTCTTCACGGTGAGCACCGCGTGGCCGTTGCCGTTCGCCTCGCGCACCACCGTGATCAGCAGCGCCTCGCGCGGCCAGCCGGCCTCCATCAGCATGCGGCGCTTGAGCAGGACATAGTCCTCGCAGTCGCCGTAGCCGTCGGTGGGATAGCTCCACTTCTCGACGACGCCGAAGTGATCGAGGTCGGTCATCGGCTTGATGCGCTCGTTGACCCACTTGTTGATGCGCGTGAGATCGGTCCAGGCCTTGGCGCTGAGCACCACGTCGCGCGCCTGGCTCGGCGTCGTGCGGCATTCATCGGGATTCTCGGCGCAGAACTCGACCCAGCCGATCGGCGGGCGCGTCACGTCGCCGATCGAGACATAGAGGAGCGCGTTGCGCGCGCTGGCGCCGGACATGGCGCCCAGGGCGAGCGCCAGGAGGCATCCAGCCCCGATTGTTTTGTTGAGAAACGTCTTCATTGGTGACCCCCCGTCATCTTGAGGCCACTTTTCTCACAAAGCTTTTGAACCGCCGCTAATCCAGCAAAGTGCTTTTGAGCACAGTGCTAGTAAAAACTGGCGCGAATACTTCGATAATTCGAAGCAAGTTTGATTCAAATTTTATCGAACGGCACTTGCGTAAAATTTTATCTATTAAGCAACGCAAGGCCGTTGGTGCGGCACTTTGCGCGCGCCGGAGGCGGGCGCGTTAAGCTTGCTGGTGCGGTAAGGAATGCGCGCAAAGAGAGGCGCGGCGCCCTGGGGGCGCGCTGCGGCCGATGCGGCGAGCCACCTGACGTTTACGGGCCGGTGACGTTGTCTTCCAGAAAGTCGGGGTGCTGCAGCCGGGTGAACTCGACCGCGAAGCCCTCTTCGAGGTGGCGGACGACCCGTCCCTGGATCTTGCCGAGGGTGATCAGGGTGCCGATCGGCGGATTGCCGTTATCGGCCTTCACGGCGGCGCCCGAGAGCGACATGTCGACGATCCGGACCGTCACGGCGCTGCCGTCCGGCATCACCATGGTCGAGCGCGGGTTGCGCGGCACGATACGGTCGTGACGCCGGTCCTCGGCGATGCCGAGGATGTGGCGATTGGCGAGCCAGGTGAGCTGGGCCGCGAGCTTGTCGCGCTTGCGCTGGGTCGCCGAGATGTCCATGGCGAACCCGTTCGGGAAGACGCGGACGATCGTGCCCTCGAGCCGGCCCAGGTGGTCGATATAGGCGACCACGCGCTCGCCGGCCTTGCCGGTCACCGGCGCGACCAGAGCCATGCCGCCGGGCGACATATCGACGACCTGACAGGGAAACTCGCGCCGATCCGCCAGCATATAGCGGCCGAGGAGGTTCACGCGGACGCGCTGATAGCGCCGCTGCTCCTCGCTGAGTGGCAGCACGTCCATTAATTTTTGCAGCACGGACATGCCGGCCCTTATCGCTTCCCCGATGGATCACCCGCGATGGTAGGGGTCCATGGTTAAGGCAGGGTTAGCCGGAGCGCTAAAATGGTATCGTTGTAGGTGCCCTGGCGCGCATGTTCCGGCGAAGTGGGCACCGGTTCGCCGACAAGAACATGCGCCAACCAAGAGGCTCAGCGGCGATCGCCTTCGTAGACCGTGAAAAGCTGTTGCTTGCGCACCACGACGGTCGCGACCGGCGGTGCCGCGATCTCCTCGGCGGCCTCCAGGAAACGGTAGGCCCCGAGGCGGACTGTCTCGAGCCGGCTCGTGCCGAGCCAGAACGGGGCGGTGAGCGGCGCAAGCACGCCGATCAGCCGGGCGAGCGTGTCGCCGCGGTGGCGGAGCGGAAGGACCAGGAGCTCGAGATCCTCGCTCCAGCCCTGCGGGGTCGTGCCAGTGACCTGTGCGACGATGCCATTCGCTTCCTCGCTGCAGTTGCCGAGCAGATCCGTGAGCGTGGCGCGATCTTCTGCGCTCCAGAGGTGGAGGAACGGCTCGCCCCGCAACTCGTGGCCGAACAGGGCGCAGACGCGCGTGCCGGCGAGGCGGAACGGATGACCATGCGCGCGATCGACCGCGAGAATGAAGGTGTCGCCGAGAACCTGGCGAATGGCGCCCGGATCGATGTCGCCGCGCTCCGGCGCGCGGCGCGTGCCGCGGCGCTCGTTCCAGTAGGCGGTGAGCTCGCGGCTCGAAGCGTGTTTCATGACGAACTCCCTGTCGCGTCGTCCCGCTTGCGGCCGCTGTCCCGCATCGGGACGGCGGTCGCGCCTGCACGGGGCGACAGGAGGGAGTGAGCAGGCGGCGTGCCGCGCGCCTGTCTCGGCGCGGTACGCGAGGGGCTCGTGAAATTAGGGTTATTTCCGGGTCCGCCTTGGCGCGCCGCGGCGAGCCGTCTAGCGTCCTCTCGCTCCACACGTTTCGCTGCTTGGGACGCACGGGCAGCGGACAAACTGGCTGATTTCGGGAGGCGTGAAGGACGTGACAGGCGCAGCAATGCGCCGAGAAACACGACCACCGCTGGGGCCAAAGGGAGGGCGCGAGCCCTCCCTTTTTCTTTGGCGCGCTCCCCGTGCGCGCATCAATCGCCGCTTGCTGGCGGCGCGCTCCCGGCTTATCTCACCGCCTCAATTCCGGGGCCGCCCTTGCAACGTTCTTCCGAACCGATCTTCAACGCGCCGGGCGTGGTCACCTTGACGATCGCGGTCCTGATCGCCGTGCATCTGGCGCGCGAATTCGTGTTCACGCCGCTGGACGACCGGAATTTCCTCTTCTGGTTCGCGTTCATCCCGCTGCGCTACGAACCGAGCGTGCTCGGGGCCGCGAGCTGGCCCGGCGGAATTGGTCCCGCGATCTGGACCTTCGTCACTTACGCTCTGATCCATGGCGGCTGGCTGCATCTCGGGATCAACGTGGTGTGGCTGCTCGCCTTCGGCAGCCCGGTCGCGCGCCGCTTCGGGGCGTGGCGCTATCTCGCGTTCTTCGCCGCGACCTCGGCGGCCGGCGCGGCGGTGCATCTCGCGACGCATTTCGGCGATCGCGTCATCATGGTCGGGGCCTCGGCCGCGATCTCGGGATACATGGCAGCCGCGATCCGCTTCGTATTTCAGCGCCATGCGCCGCTCGGCCTCTTCGGCACCAACGAGGGCGATGCGTATCGGATGCCGGCCCCGCCCTTGAGCGAGGTGTTGCGCGACAGCCGCGTGCTCATCTTCATCGCGGTGTGGTTCGGGCTCAACCTGCTGTTCGGCACCGTGTCGATCGACGGCAGCGACCAGCCGATCGCCTGGGAGGCGCATGTCGGCGGCTTCCTCGCCGGCCTGATCGCGTTCTCCCTGTTCGACCCCATCGGGAGCGAGCCGTCGGGCGACTGAGCGCCGAATGCGCGCGAGTCATGATTGCCTGCGCGCCGCGATGTGCCCAGCGAGATATTCGGCGTCTTCGCCCACGCCGAACAGGAATGCCGACTTCCACTTGTGCAACCACGGCAGGCCCAGAAAATAGGCGCCGGGGACGCTGGTCACTCCCCGTGCGTGACGGGGCACGCGGCCCGAAGACGTGGTGCAGTCTGCGAAGATCGGGAGCTCGATCCAGTCGAAGTCATAACGGAAACCGTTGGCCCAGATGATGGTGGAGATCCCTGCTGCATTCAGATCGAGCGTGAGGATCGGATCGCAGACCTCCCTGGGATCGGGCAGAGCCGCCGGCATGTCCGATGCCGCAAAGTCGAGACCGTTGCGATCGATGTAGTCGTCGCATCGCCGTAGCAGGGCCAGCAGGGAGGCGTCACCCTGCGCGAGGTTTGCGCAGAGGTCAGGTGCGAGAGTGATCTTGCCATCCGCCCCTCCGAGCAGACGGCCCAGCAGCACCACCCCGTCGGCCGCCAGCCGCCGCAGGTCGAGATCATAGCCGCCTCCGACACCGGTCATGAGGCGTGAAGGCTGCACGCTGACGCGCTGCTCGAGCGTCCTGTCGGCGTCCCCGAGGGCCAGATTCCACCAGATGCAATCCTTGCCGCGATAGCGGCGCGGCGTGCGCTGATGGCGGCTCACCGACAGGTAGACGCGGCGATCGGCCGAGCGAAGATCCTCTGCGATCTGACAGCCCGAATTGCCTGCGCCGACGACGAGCACCGCGCCGGGAGGGAGGAGCTCCGGGTTTCGATACTGACTCGAATGAAGGTGCAGGGTCTTGCGGCACAGTACCGGGTTTGCTGCCGGAACTTGAAAGGGCCCGGTCGCGATCACGACGTTTCTCGTGTCGAAGCATCCCGCGCTGCTCTCGACCAGAAGTCGGCTCGAGCCGGACTTCTGGCGGAGCCGTTTCGCCGTGACCCCGCAACGGATCGGTGCATCGATGGAGCCGGCATAGCGTTCGAGAAATGCGACCACCTCGTCCCGGGTCGAGAAGGCATCCGGATCGGCGCCGTCACGATCCATTCCCGGGAGCCGCATGTTCCAATTCGGGGCTTGGAAGCAAAGCGAATCCCAACGTTCGCTTCTCCAGCGCTCGGCCACACGTCGCCGTTCGAGGATGACGTGCTCTCGGCCCAGCCGACCGAGATGATGGCTCATCGCGAGGCCAGCCTGGCCACCTCCCACGATCACTGTTTCGATGCGTTCCGGGAGCATGGGAGCACTGACACGCGCCGACATGACGATGAACGGCGACGCGCGTGAAGATCAGCTCGCCTTGATGCCGACCGCGCGGACCACCTTGCCCCATTTGTCTGTTTCGGCCTCGATGTGCGCGCCGAATTGAGCGGGCGTGAGGCTCAGGGGGGCCACGTTCGCTTCGGCGAGCCGCGCCAGGATGGATGGGTTCTTCAGCCCCGCAGCAACTTCGACATTGAGCTTTTCGATGACGTCCGCAGGCGTGTCCCGGGGTGCGCCGATGCCGTACCAGGAGCCGGATTCATATCCCGGCACAGTCTCCGCGATGGGCGCCAAGTCGGGCAATGCGCTCGATCGCGCGAGCGTCGTCACCGCCAAGCCCCGCAGCGCGCCTGCGCGGATGAGCGGCAGCGGAGCCGGCATCGCGTCGAACATGACCTGGATATGCCCTGCGACCAGATCATTGAGGGCTGGGGCGGAGCCGCGGTAGGGCACATGGAGCATGTCGACGCCCGCCATCAGCTTGAACAACTCGCCGGCCATGTGCGGCACGCTGCCGACGCCGGCCGAACCCATGCTGATCTTTCCCGGGTTCGCCTTGGCGTAATCGATGAGCTCGGCAACGTTCCGAACCGGAAAGGCCGGGTTGACGGCCAGCACGAAAGGCACCGTCACGAGGCCGGCGACGGGCGCGATGTCGCGCATGAAATTGAAGGGCAGGCCGCTGTATAGCGTTGCGTTGATCGCATTGACCGGGGTCACGAACAGCAGCGAGTGTCCGTCTGGCGGAGCATTGGCGACCGCCTGTGCGGCAAGGTTCGTGCCCGCGCCGGGCTTATTCTCGACGATGACTTGCTGACCGAGGCGCTCCGACAGCCACGGGGCGACGATCCTGGCGACGATGTCGGTCGAGCCGCCGGGTGGAAAGCCGACCACCCATTTGATGGTCCGCTTCGGAAACGCTTCGGCCCAAGCCAGTCGTGACACAGCCGGCGACATGACGGCGCTTGCCGCAAGACCGAGAAGCTGACGGCGACCGAGCTTCATGGTGCATCCCTCCGCTGCATTCCCGTCGACCAAACCGGATCCGCGGCGCAAATTGTGCTCGCCCCTGCAGTGTCACGCGAGGCTAGCCAGCGCGGCGTTGATGTGTCCAATTCATTTATGGTCTACTTTGCGATGAGATTTCGGAATGCATCCGATGAACCTGAGATTCCTGCGCACCTTCGTCGCGATTGCGGATAGCCGCGGCTTTGCGCGCGGCGCGAACAGGCTGAACCTCACGCAGTCCGCCGCGTCGCGGCAGATCCTCGCACTGGA
The DNA here is from genome assembly GCA_023404705.1 of Pseudomonadota bacterium. GTDB lineage: Bacteria > Pseudomonadota > Alphaproteobacteria > Rhizobiales > Xanthobacteraceae > FEB-22. The sequence continues at coordinate 7,429 of JAEYAU010000267.1, read as the reverse complement.
GAGCGAGCTGGGCGTGCGTCTGTTCGATCGCATCGGACGCAGCATCAAGCTGACCTCGGAAGGCGAGGACCTACTTGTCCGCAGCCGCCGTCTGCTCTCGGATGCGGAATCGCTCGGCGAGCGGGCTCGCGCGCTCAAGTCCGGTCAAGCCGGGGTGCTGCGTGTCGGTGCCGCGCCGCAGATCATGGAAAATCTGCTGGCCGACTTCCTGCAGGGCTATCGCAAGCGCCATCCAGGTATTGAGATTCATCTCGTCGAAGACCAGGGCGGTCGCCTGCCGGCGCGCCTGGAGGCCGGAGACATGCACGTGGCGATTCTGCCGGACAGCGACGACCGCTTCTTCCGCCGGCTGCTCTATCCCATGTTCATGATCGCCGTGATGCCGAAGGGCCACCGGTTGAGCCGCCGCGCCGTGCTGAGTGTGGCGGAGCTGGCCGATGAGCCGCTGCTGCGGCTCGGCCCCGGCTTTGCCTCGCATGCCTGGTTCGACGCCGCCTGCCAGGTCGAACGAATCCGGCCCCGCGTGCTGCTGGAAAGCATTACGCCACACGCGCTGATCGCTTTCGCGAGAACGGGCCTCGGCATCGCGCTCATCAATTCGGTCGTGCGCATTCCGCGCGAGAGCGTTCGAGCCGCTGTGGTCGTGCACCATGGAGCGCCGATCGGGCGATGGACCGTCGCGGCCTGGAGCCGGCAACGCTTCCTGCCGCCCTATGCGGAGCAGTTCGTGGAGGAGTTGATCCAGCGTTGTCGGCGCGACTATCCGGGGCGGGACCTGGTCAAGCGCGCACCGCCGCTGCCAAGACCGAGTGGATCGCTCGCCTGACCGGGCTGCGAGCGATGTTCGGGTGTGGGGAATTTTAGCCGCCGCAAAGAGCGGAACGGCGGGGGCGCTAGAGCGCGTGGCCCTTCTTGCGCAGCTCCTGCTTGATCCGCGCCTCCATGTCGACGATCAGCTTCTGCGCAAATTGCTGGCCGGCATTCATCGCCTGCTGGGCCAGCGGCGCTTGGTTTGCCACGAACTTCTGTCCGGTCGGCGTGCGATAGAACGCGACGATGTCGCGCAGCTCGGCGGCCGTGAAGTTGTTGGCGTAGATCACCGCGATGAGGTCGATGAACTCCTTCATCCGGTCGTTCATGACCCCGACGAATGCGGGACTGATGATGTCGAAATCGCGCTCGATGTCCTTGCGACCTAAAACGATGGCCGGTTTGATCTGCTGTAGGAGCATCGGGAGGATGCTGCGCATGCTCTCGTCGAGACGTGCCACCTGGGCAAGCTCGCGCGCCGCCGCCAGCTGCTCCGCGGACGGCTGCGTCTGCGCCTGAGCCGCGATCGAAGCCGCCAGGGTCCAGATCAGAACAGCCGAAAGCCAAATGCGATGTTTCATAGAACCCTCCCGTTCACCCGGCGGCGGCACCGTGCCATGCGCGGTGTTCACAATCCATGGTCATCGCGCGGGTGCAGGTCACGTTGTCGCGGCACGTCTTCGCGATCATGCCAAAGCCTTGCGGCGCCGGGACTTTGGCGACGCAGCAATGCGGCAGCCGCACGGCAGCCGTGCCGCAGGGGCCTTGGGTCAGCCACATTTATCAATCTAGAATTTCGTGTTTCGCGCCAGTACCGAACGGCCGCGTGTTCGTGAGGCGCTCCAAGTTTTGAGTCGAGGCGCGAGAGGCGCAAGGGGCGATCAGGATCGGCGACCCGGGGTACGTGGATTTTTCCGCGAAGAACGGAGAGCGCCCATGACCGTCAAGGCGATTTTGTCGCGCAAAGGCACCGACGTCGTCACCGTCGAGCCCAAGACCACTCTCAATGATGCCGTGAAGCTGCTCGGCCAACGGCGCATCGGCGCCGTGGTGGTGACCGGCGCCGAGCGCCGCGTCATTGGCATCCTGTCCGAGCGCGACATCGTGCGAGCCATGGGCGAGCGCGGACATCAGATTCTCGACGAGACGGTCGACAGCGTGATGACGCGCCGGGTCGTGACCTGCGCGGAAGCCGATACGGTCGCCGAGATCATGGAGCGCATGACGGCGGGCAAGTTCCGTCACGTGCCGGTGATTGAGAACGGCCAGCTCGCCGGCATCATTTCGATCGGCGACGTCGTGAAGTTCCGCCTCGAGGAGATCGAGAAGGAATCCGAGGCGCTCAAGGAATACATCCTGACGGCTTGAGGGGCCTTGAAAACGCGTTTCGACCCGCGGCCGGCGAAGCCGCGGGTCGAACGGTTTTTGCTTTGCGCAGAATCCTTTAGGCGGCGATGCGCACCTCTTGCGCGAGGCGGGCGAGCTCAGCCTGCGCGATCCCGAGCGCTTCGTCGCGCGCCTGCGGACCGAAGGCGAGCTTCTCGGCGCGCACGAAGGCGACGTTCGTGATGCCGATGAAGCCGAGCAGGGTGCGCAGATGCGGCTCCTGCGAGTCCATCACCTGCGCAGGACCCTGGCTGTAGAGGCCGCCGCGGCTCTCGACCACGATGGCGCGCTTGCCTGTGACGAGGCCCTCGGGGCCGGCTTCGGTGTAGCGGAAGGTCTGCCCGGCGCGCAGCACGTAGTCGAACCACGCCTTCAGGGTCGACGGGATTCCGAAATTGTACATGGGCGCGCCGATCACCACGACGTCGGCGGCCTTGAGCTCGGAGATCAGCGCATTGGAGAGCGCAAGCGCCGCGGCCTGGGCATCATTCGCCGGGGTGCCGCCGCGCAGGGCGGTGGCCGAGTCGAGGGTGAGGTGCGGGACCGGGTTCGCGCCCAGGTCGCGGGTGACGACCCGCAGGTCCGGATCTTCGGCGGCGAGCCGCGCCACCGCCTCCTGGACGAGGAGGCGCGAGACCGAGGCTTCGCCGGTCGCGCTGCTGTTGAGGACAAGGACGGTGGCCATCGGGGAACTCCAAAAGGTGCCGGTTGTGTGAATGCGATGTCCAAAAGGTAGTGGTTCACAAAACGCACCGCGATCCCCATATTGGACACCAGACTGTTCACCCCAGAGGAACACTTCCATGGCCGAGCTGGACGAGATCCGCACCTTCGTCGAGGTGGTCGAGACCGGCGGTTTCGGCCGTGCCGCCAAGCGTTTGGGCGTCTCCAAGTCGATCGTGAGCCGCCGGATCGCGAGCCTCGAGGCCGATCTCGGGACGCGGCTGCTCAGCCGGACGACCCGCGGCATCAGCCCGACCGAGGCCGGCCTGGAGCTCAAGTCGCGCGGCGAGCGGATCCTCACCGACCTCGCCGAGGCGCGCGAGCTGGTCGCCAACCGGGGCGGGGAGGTGATCGGGCATCTGCGGCTCTCGCTGCCGCTCACCTTCGGCGTGCGCCATGTCGCGCCGCTGCTCGCGGAGCTCGCGGCGCGGCATCCCAAGCTCGAGATCGAGGCGCATTACACGGATCGCGCCGTTGACCTGATCGCGGAGCATTTCGATGCTGCGGTCCGCATCGGCCAGCTCGCGGATTCGAGCCTCATCGCGCGCAAGATCGCGCCGACGGGCGGCGTGGTCGTGGCGAGCCCGGCCTATCTCGCGGCGCATGGCGAGCCGGCGACGCCGGAGGATCTCGCGGGGCATGAGTGTCTCGTCCATGTCGGCAGTCCGCAGCGCGAGACCTGGCGCTTTCGCGACGGCAAGCGCTGGATCACGGTCCGCCCAAAGGGGCGCATCAAGGCCGACAATGGCGAGGCGATCCTGGCGCATGCGGTCGCGGGCGCCGGCATCGCGCTGCTGCCGACCTTCCTGATGACGGGCCAGATCAATGCGGGCGAGCTCAAGCCGCTGTTGGTGAACTACGAGCTGCCCGAAGCCGCTGTCTATCTGGTGCGGCCGCCGGGCCCGCATGTCCCCGCCAAGCTGCGCGTGCTGATCGATGCACTGGTGGAGCGGTTCGACGGCCAACCCGACTGGGATCCGTGCGCCGTGCGGGCGAAGCAGGCGCTCAAGCAGACGGGCGAGGGAGCCACAGCACAGGGCTGAAACTGACGAACTCTTGATCTGAGCTCGTCCGACTGCCCTTGCTCTCAGTCCGGATCGCGATGTTATAGTATAACATTGCAACAATATTCGGGATTGAGAGATATGGAATTCCTGCTTCGCGCGGCGCTTATCGGAATTGGCGCTACTCTCCTGATCGACCTCTGGGCTCTCGCGCTGAACCGCCTCTTCGGCGTGCGGTCGCTGGACTATGCGCTGGTCGGCCGCTGGATCGGCCACATGGCGGACGGGCGCTTCCGGCACGTGAGCATCGCGCAGGCGGCGCCAGTGCCCGGCGAAAGCGTCATCGGCTGGAGTGCGCATTATGCGATCGGCGTGATCTTCGCGGGGATCCTGCTCGTCGCGGCAGGCGCCGACTGGGCGCGGCAGCCGACGCTGCTGCCGGCGCTCGCGGTCGGCATCGCCAGCGTGGTGGCGCCGTTCTTCATCATGCAGCCGGGGCTCGGTCTCGGCATCGCGGCATCGAAGGCGCCGAACCCGGCGATTGCACGCGGGCGAAGCCTGATGACGCACACGGTGTTCGGCATCGGCCTCTATGTGTCGGCCATGATCGCGGCGAGGCTGATCGAGGCGTAACGCGCGCCGCTACGCGAGCGCGGTGAGTGCCTCGGCGAGCGGCTCGATCGCGCGCTCGGTGGCTTCGGCGCCGAGCGCGATCGCTTCGTTCGCGCGATGGAAGTCGAACAGGCCGATCGGCGCGAGGCGCGGGTTCACCATCACGTCGGGCGGATCACCAGCGAGACGCGCGCGCGTGATGCGGTCCTGCATCACGTTGAAGGCGTCCATCATCACGGTGGTGAGGCCGGGGCGGCCGGGCTTGCCGAGGATCTGGCGCTTCGCGGCCTTGGCGGCATTCACCTTGCCCTCCGCGATCGCAGCCTTGACGGTCTCGGTCACGAGCTCGCGCTCGGGGCCGTGGTCGTGAATCGTCGTGCCGCGGCCGAACAGATCCGCATTGAGATTGACCGCGATGACGAGCCGCGCGCCGAGCGCGCGGGCGGCCGACACCGGGACCGGATTGACCAGCGCGCCGTCCATCAGCCAGCGGCCGCCGATGTCGACGGGCGAGAAGATACCGGGCAGCGCATAGGAGGCGCGCAGCGCATCGACGAGCCGGCCGCGCGTGAGCCAGATCTCGTGGCCGGTGCCGATCTCGGTCGCGATCGCGGCGAAGCGGTGCGGCAGCGCCTCGATCATGATCTCGCCGACCTCGTTCGCGAGCTGCTCGGTGAGGCGCGCGCCGTTGATCAGGCCGGAGCCCGTGAAGCTGACGTCGAGATAGCCGAGCACGCGCCGGCGCGTGAGCTTGAGGCCCCACTGCTCGAGATTGTCCAGACGGCCGGCCGCGTAGCAGCCGCCGACCACGGCGCCGATCGAGGTGCCCGTGATCACATCGGGCACGAGGCCCTTCTCGACCAAGGTGCGAATGACACCGATATGGGCGAAGCCGCGGGCGGCACCGCCGCCGAGCGCAAGACCGATAACGGGGCGATCCGAAGGGGGCGTCGCCTCGCTGGCGTCGACCGCCTCGTCGCCATTTGCCCCTCGACGCAGATATTGCAACACGGACGCGAACTCCTGCCCGGTCCCCGCGGACTCGCGGGCGATTCCCCTCGCAGAAACGCTGGCGCCTAAGTGTGACGCGAGGGCGACCGGGCTGTCACCCTCGAACTCCAGCAATGGTTAGCCGTGTACCCCAGTGGTTTTACGCTCGGGAACCGCTTCGGTTCCATCGGCCGAGAGGTCGGCCGCGGTTGGGCGTGTCATTCTGAACACTTCCTCGACCACGGCATATTCATCGTAGCCGCAGCGGGCGATCGGCTTCATCGCGGCCGTGTCGAGACGCCCGTCGACGAGGAAGCGGTCCTCGATGTGCACGCCTACAACTTGCCCGAACACGACGAAGCAACCCGAGGGTTTCCCCTCCATGTCATCGAGCGCGACGGTCTGCAGCCACTTGCACTCGAGCGCGCAGGGCGCCTCGGCAACACGCGGCGGCTTCACGAGCCGCGAGGGCGCGGGCGTCAGGCCCGCGGCGCGCATCTCGTCGACGCCGCGCGCGAAAGGCGCCGACGTGACGTTCATGGCGTCGCGCAGATCCCAGGTCGCGAGATTGCAGACGAACTCCTTGGTCTCCTCGATGAAGGCGACCGAATCCTTGCGGCCCTCGCTCGAGAAGCAGAGGAGCCGCGGCCGGCTGTTGAGGCCGTTGAAGAAGGAGTAGGGCGCGAGATTGATCTCGCCCTTGTGGCTGATCGAGGTGATCCAGCCGATCGGCCGCGGCGCGACGATCGCCTTGAACGGATCATGCGGAAGGCCGTGGCCGGTCTCGTAGGCGAAGAACATTCGCGTCCTCGATGAGTCAGTTAGAGGAAATTCCTGCGAGCCTGCATCAATGCCCGTTCGTCCCCGCGAACGCGGGCACCCAGGGCGGCGATCTGTGGCCCTGGATGGCCGCTTGCGCGGGCACGAACGGAGTGTGGGTCAATCTCATCGCGAACACTCTAGCCGAACCGGGTCACGATCTCGGAGAGCGGCGGGCGGGGACGGTCCTCGGGCGGCTGCTTCGGGCGGCCGATATGGACGAAGCCGGCGATCTTCTCGTGCGGTGCGAGGCCGAAGGCATCGAGCACGCGGCGATCGTAAGCGTACCACTCGGTGATCCAGTTGGCCGCGAAGCCGAGCGCATGCGCGGCCGTCACCAGGTTCATGGCGGCGGCGCCGGCCGAGAGCACTTGCTCCCATTCGGGGATCTTCACATGCGGCGCAGCGCGGCTGACGACAGCGATCACCAGCGGCGCGCGGGCGAGGCGCTGGCCTTCGGCCGCGACCTGGTCGTCCTTGGAGTCCGGATACTTCTCGCGGAAAGCCGCCACGATGGCTTCGCCCGCCTTGAGCCGGGCGTCGCCCTCGAACACGATGAAGCGCCAGGGCGCGAGCTTGCCATGGTCCGGCACGCGCGAGGCGACCGTGAGGATGGTATCGAGCTCCGTCGCGGTCGGGCCCGGACCTGTGAGTTCTACGGGCTTGACCGAGCGTCTGGTTTTCAGGAGTTGGATGGCATCGGACATGAGGGCTGGAAACCTGGGGCCGAGGTGACGCGCGTACCTTGGCCGCGCGGCTCCTTGCGAGCGCTAGCACAGCGCCAAAGCCGTGACAAACGGGCCTCAAAGGCTTGAAAATGCCAAGATTTCGGCGGTAAACGAACCCATGACGGAACCCACTCCGACCCGGCGGCTGCTGTCGGTCGCGTTGCTGCTCGGCGCGCTCGCGTGGCCGGGAGCCGCCAGCGCGCAGCTGTTCGGCGGATCGTCCGATGTTCCGCCGCGGCCGCCGGCTCCGGTCGGGAATCCGCCAACCTTCCAGCTCGCGCCGCCCGACGGCGGCGTGCCCGCCACGCCTTTGGTGATTGCGCCTGCACCGGCGGCGCCCGCCGCGCCGCGCGCGGC
>JAEYAU010000238.1 GCA_023404705.1 Pseudomonadota bacterium | reverse complement strand
ACGCCGAGCCGCGCGCGCAAATCGTTGTCGAGCACGGCGGCGCGCGCGAGGCTCTCGGGCGGCTGCGCTCTGATCAGCTCGCAGCCGTCCGCGTAGCCGAGCGCGAGCAGGTAGCCGGGCAGGGCCGGATGGACCTTGAGCGCGGCATGCATCGTGCCCGGCGGCTCGGTGCCGCTCGTATGGAGCAGGCGGCTGGTCAGCAGCGTTGCATTGGCGCGCAGCGCCGCGCGGACGTCCAGGCGCGAAGCCTCGTCGCGGCCGAACAGCCGCTCGAGCAGCCCGAGCGTCGGTGCCTTCCGCGTCACGTCGTTGTTGAGATACGCATAGAGCGTCTCGTATTTCGGCTCGATCTCGCTCGCCGCCACGGCCAGCAGGATGTCCTGCTCGAGCGGCGTGAGCTCGAACTCGTGCGCCAACCGCGTGAACGGGGACATGGCCGCAGTGAAGACATCGCGATCGACGCGCAGCTCGCGTGCCGCGAGGTCGAGCTGCGCCAGGTCCGCGGCCCCGCCCGAGGCCTCGCGCACCAGCGCATCGACCTGCTCGTCGCTGATATAGAGCCCGCGAAATTCGTCGAGCGAGAGCTGATAGGCGGCGCGCAGCCGCAGCATCTCGCGATGGATCAATACGTCGAGCCAGCGCAGCTCGGCGCGCAGCTGCGCGATCGCCGCCGGAACGAAGCTGGGGCGCGGGTTCATCGCCGCACCGCCACGCGCACCGCGCGGCCGCCCGGCAGCGCATAGCTTGCGCGGTCGGCGCCGGTGATCTTCCAGATCACGTCGAGCGGCGGCGCCTTCAGAGCGACGGTGATCGATTTAGCATCGGTCTGGATCGACGCATCGGTCGCCAGAAGGTTGTCCCACAAATAGCGGAAGCTGGATTCCGAGAAGCCCGGCAGGCGGCGCGCATAGGCCGCCATGGCCTGGGCCGCGAGCTGACCGACGACGCGTGCGGCGCCGCGCGGCAAGTGGAGTGGCGCGAGGCCGCGCCGGATGTGTGCGCGGTTCTGCGCTTCGAGCTCGGGCGAGCCCGAAGACGATGCGGGATCGAGCGCGCGCAACGAACGATGCGCGCGCGCCGCACGGGCGAGCCGCTCATCATCGAGTTCGAGCGCTTCGCGTAAGGGCGCGCCGTGCCACACCTCCGAGGCGCGCCCGCCAGCCGATGCGGCGAGCACGTGCAGCGCCAGAGCAGGGGGATCGGGCTGATCCTCAAGGGTGGCCAGGATCCAGGGCAGCAACAGCCAGGCGCCTCCGCAGGTGCTCTGAACCCGCACCTCCGCGGGGGGCTGCTCCTGGCGCAGCGCCTGCACGGCGTTCGCAATCGCCTCCGGCTCGGGCCGCGCGCGTCCGCTTCGCAGCAGGGCCAGCGCGGCCATATCGCCTTCAGTGGCGAGCCTCCGCAGCGCGCTTTCGAACTGGTCGCTCCAGCTCGCGGCCTCCGCATCACCCGCGGCGGCGAGGCGAAACAGCGCGCGCGCGATCGCGAGGGCGCCCGCATTCGCTCCGGCATCCGGCTGCCGTGCGATCGCGATCAGCAAGACGATCTGCTGATGCGCCGTTTCCAGGGAGAGGCAGCGCTGCGAGAGCGCGGCCGCGGCGATCGCGGCGGGACCGCATACGCTGTCCGGATCGGCGACCTGCAGCAACGCGGTCAGCGCACGCTCCGCATCTGCGCGCGAGAGTAGCGCGAGAACTCGGTCGAGGTCCGCGGGAAGGAGTCGGCCCAGTGCGGCCCGGCTCGCCGGCGGCTCGTCGGTGATCAGCGTGCGCATGATCGCGGAGGCCGGCAGCATGCGCAGGCCGTCGAAAGCCCGATGCCAGCCACGCGAATAGGCCGCGCCCTGCGCGAGATCACCGAAGAAACGTGCGAGCATCTCGGCCCGGTCCCGGAACCGGATCGCGTCCGGGCGCTCGAGCGCACGCCACAGGCTGCGCGAGAGCTGCGCCGCCAGCACCTGCGCGATCCGGTCGCGCGGCCATTCGGCATTGATGGTGGCGTCGAAGCGCAGCGTGTCGATGACGATGATGGCGTCGTCGTCTGCATCGGCCGCAAGCAGGCGACCGAGATAGTCCGGCATTTCCTGCTGCACCGAGGAAAGTACCCGTTCGAGGATGCTGCGTGCGCGCCGCTCTTCGTCGGCTGCGGGCACGTGACACTCGACGGTCAGCTGCTCGATCGCCAGCGCGGAGGCCATGCTCATGTCTTCCTGCGCGAACGCTTCGCGCGGCTTGTCTTGGCTTCCTGGGGCGACGAGCGCGAGAGCCGCGCGAGCTCCTCGCGGATCTGCTGGTTCTCGGCCTTGAGCTCCTTGATGGCTTCGATCAGCAGCGGCATCAGCGCCGAGGTCGAGAGCGCGGCGCCCCGCTCGTTGACCGTCACCGCTTCGGGAACGACCTGCCGCACTTCCTGTGCGACGAGGCCCAGCCGGTTTGCGGTCTGGCCGCGTGCGGCGCCGCCTTTCCATTCGAAAGCGACGCCGCGCAGTTGCGTCACCTTGTCGAGCGCCCCGGAAATCCCGCGAATATTGGTCTTCGCGCGCTCGTCGGACACTTCGTTCACGTCGCGGCACCACACCGTGAGCCAAGCATTGGCATCGAAGATGGTCGTGCCGAACGGCACGGTCACGTTGCGCACGTCGAAGAACTGCACGGTCGGACTGCGCGTCCCGAAGGTAACGCCCTGTTGCGCTTCGCCGCCGACGATCGCCTGCTCGTTGCCGAGTCCGCTGACCTGCATGAAGGCGCCGCCGACATGCAGCTTGTCCGTCGGAGTGGACGTGCCGACCCCGACATTGCCGTCGCCCGCGATCCAGTTGATGACGCAGTTGTGGCCGGCGCTGCGGATCGAGAGGTCGTTCGAGCTGGTAAAGAGATCGACCATCGAGCCGTTCGTGAACAGGCTGATGTTCTTGTTGCGTGCGGCGTTCTCCAGCAGGATGTTGTTGCCCAGAACATGCAGCGTCCCGGCCGGCGCATTGATGCCGACGCCCAGCCGATCGCTCACGAAGGTAGCGTTCGCCTTGATCGAGATGAGCGGCGCATTGGTCTGGTTCGCGCCCGTCAGCAGCATCTCGGCAGCGCTGCCCGTGCCGGCGGTGTTGAACGCCTCCAAGTAGATCTTGTTGTCTCCAGGCTCGTTCTTGAGGATGAGCTGGCCGCCGCCTCCGGCTTCCAGACCGAGCTTGATCGACTTCGCCTTCACATCGAGCTTGTGCGCCGGCGCCGCGGTGCCGATGCCGACATTCCCGTCGGTATCGTCCGGGTTCATGACGATGTTGTGCGGCGGCGGGCCGCCGCCCGAGCGCAGGAAAAGGTCGCTGGTGGTGGACTGCAGGTCGGTCGCCGCGCCGTCGGCGCGCATCTCGATGGTCTTGGTGCCGTCGGGGCTGTCGAGGCGTACGCGGTCGCCCTTCACGTGCAGCTTGCGGGCGGGCGCATCATTGCCGATGCCGACATTGCCGCCGGACATCACGGTGAGCTTCTCGCTCAGCTCCCGCTTGGCCGGATCGGGATCGTCCTTGGTGACGGTGCTCACCGCCAGCCGATTGTTGGCTTGCGCCGCAGGGCCGATCAGCACATGCAGCGCGCGGCCGCCCGGATTTGCCGAGTTGTCGCCCACGCGCTCGATCGAGAGCGGCGTCTGCCGGTCGGAGCCGTTGATGTCGGCGAACCGGACCGCGCCGCGCGCGAGCCGGATGTCGCCGACGGAGCGAAGATTGCCCTCGACCCAGACGAGGTCGCGTCGCGTCTCGGCGATCGGATCGCTCGATTGCAGCCGCGCCTGGAAGCGGCCCGGATCGTCCGGGCGATCGCTGCGGTTACGCAACACCAGGGCGCCGTCGACCGCGAGAATATTCTCGGCCGGCACGCCGATATAGCGGCGAAACTTGCGCGCGCGGTCGTCGCCCTTATCGTTCGCATCGATGTTGCGGTTGACGAAATAGCCGCCGCCTTGCGCATAGACGACCCAGCGCACGAATCCGATCGGCACCAGCCAGCGCACCCGCTGATTGTCGGCCGGAAAGGCCTGGTGCGGGATGCTCTCGTCGAAGACGAGGCCCGCCGTCATGTCGAAGGCCTGCAAGGCGCGATCGGCAGCGATGGCCTGGCCCGCGATCGAAAGCGAGCTGCGGCGGTCCGCCAGCGCGGGCTTGTCGCCGATCACGAAGCGATAGCTCTCCTGCACGCGCGCATAGGTGTCGCCCGCGTCGCAGCGCTCGAATCCTGGCGCCGGGGCCTTGGCATTGGTCTCGTCATATTCGACCCACACCCGCACGAAACGTCCGCGCGGTGTCCCATTGTTCTTGGCCGGGTCGTCGACGTCGGCGTCGTAGGCGATGCCGGCGAACAGGCTCTCGGGCAGCAGCTCGCGCTTGAGCGCGACGATCTGGCGCGCGAAGCCGTCGATCGCCATGCCAGGCACCAGCGTGACGTTGCGCCGCTCCGGCGCGCCCGGCGTCGGGCTCTCGACCAGATACAGCCCGATCGCGATGCCCGCGGTGTGCGCGCCGAGCTCGTGCCGGCCGAGCTGCACGCGGCCGTATTCGACCACGGCGTTCATGTCGTCGGCGCCGAGATACTGGCTCTCGTAGAAGCGCGGCCGTTGATCCTGATTTGCCATCGCGGCCTCCGTCGGGTGCTATCTGTTGCCCGCCAGTCGCTCGATCTCGGTTCCTTGCGCCTTCACGGTGGCCTGCAGCTCTGTCACCATCGCGCGCAGGTCCGCGACCTCCGGCGGCGCGCCGCCGGGCCCGGACAACATTCGGGCCATGCCGTCCGGCAGGGTCGCGCGCTGCAGCATGTCGGAGAGCGCCGTCAGCGTGGCGGTCGTGATGCCGTTCGGCAGCTCGGAGACCGGCGCCTCGGCGCCCGCCGGCCGCACCATCGCGGCGAAGCCGAGGTGCTCGGCGCCTGCGATCATGTTGCCCGCGTTGCCGCGGATCATCTTCTCGAACATCTGGAAAATGATCTCCCAGATCTCGCGATTGCTTCCGCAGCAGAGCTTCGCCAGCGCGTCCTTGATCGCGCCCCACTGGATGAAGGAGGTCCAGTAGTAAAGCGACGGCAGCGTCAGCGCGAACTCGCGCGCCGACCAGTTGCAGATCTCGATGACGCGGCAGCTCTCGGTATCGACCGTGACCACGGCGAGCGGCACGCAGTCGCTGGCGAATTCGGGGCAGGGCGGCAGCAGTGCCGAGCAGAAGCATTCCCGGAACGCTTCGAGCCAGAGCGCATTCAGCCGATCGAACGCGCCCTTCCATTCGCTGGCCGAGACCGCGACCTCGCGCTCGTACAGCATGGCCGGCCGCGGCGTCGAGATCCGGTCGAGCTCGCGCGCGAGATCGCAGCGGTGCGACACATGCTCGGCCGCGAAGTCACGCAGCGCCGACAGATACTCGCTGTGCGCCAGTCCGATCTCGTAGGCATTGCCCGCGAGGTCGCCCTGGATCTGCTTGAAGGAGTCGCGGATCTCGATCGCCTTGAGATAGCAGGCGATCAGCCGCAGCAGCAGCGGCCCGAACTGCTCGGCCTTCGCGGCCAGCACGCCCCACACGCCGTATTGGCCGAGGTCGGAAGGCTTGCGCTTCGGGTCGACATACTTCGTCGCCGTGAAGCGAAAGCCTTCGCAGATCTGCGTCGGCTCGCACTGCGGATTGTACTTGGCGGCCGCCTTGCTCATCGACTTGGCCGCGGGCTTCGCGGTCGACCCGCCGCAGCCGCAGCCGCCGCTCGCGTGCTTGGCCGATCCGCCGCCGCAACCGCACCCGCCGGAGCCGCCGCACGAGCCGCCGCAGCCGCAGGAGCCCTTGCCGCCGCACGAGCACGGCTCGCTCATCAAGGGCTGCACGCCGCGCGAGGGCCGCTCCTCGTAGCAGATCGAGAGAACGTATTGCCGGATGCCCTCCTTGCATTCGGTCGGCTGCTGCGCGCCGTAGGGATCGCAGTCCTTGTCACGCGGCTTGCAGCGGCTGATCAGGTCGCAGATATCGACCTTGGTCTCCTTGCAAACGATGATGTCGTCGCCGCAAGGCGAGAGGGCATAGCCGGTCTTCACGGTCACGCTGCCAGCATCGCAGAAGTCGCACACGACCTCGAGCCCGCACACCACGCCGGAACCGTGGAAGTAGCGGTTGTGCAGCCGGTTCTTGGCGATCACGTAGTTCTCGAGGCGATTGAGGTCGTCCTCGGTGAGCACCTGGCCCGCGAAGAATCGCGGTCGGCACAAGCATTCGAGGCCGCCGCAGTCCGGACAGGGCGGCGGACACTCGCACTCGACGGGGCCGCGCGAGGGAGTCGTCGGGCGCAAGCCGGTCGCGCGTCCGATGTAGCGGCCGATCAGTTCATGAGCCATGGGCATGGTCGTTCTCCGGTTCGGCGTGCGCGATCGATCACAGGATCACGAGCTTTCCTTCGAGCTTCTCCCAGTCGCGCTCGGAAATCCGGGCGCGCCTGCGGAAGTCGTCTGCATCGGCGAAGGGTTGGCGCTCGCGAGCGGTCGCGATGCGGCGCGCCACCGCGTCGGTGACCCCGGCCGCCGCCGCGATTGCCTCCGCACTGCTGAAGTTCGCGAGCACCGGCATGCGCTCGGGCGCGGGCTGCTCCGGCGCGAAGTTGCGGAACATCTCGCCGAGGTTGGCCATCTCCCGCGGCTGCTCGCGGCCCTGCGAGTCGCGCATCGTGAGAAAGAACCAGCTCTCGAACAGGCCGCCCTGGGTCAGGTTGCCAGAGGGGTTCTTGCCGCCGAGGATCGGCGGCTGGCGCGCCGCCGGCGGGGGTTCGCCCACTTGTCCGCCGATATTATCGCCGTCGAGCACGCCGAACTCGTCGTACTTGCCGCCGGCACCCAGCGCGTACACGAAGTTGCCCTTCAGCGACACGCTCACGCGTGGCAGGTCGAGGGGCACGCGCATGTTCGCGTTGATGAGGTAATAGAGCAGCAGGTAAGGCCAGGCGGCCTGCGGCTGGTTGTTGGTGTCGTAGACCCAGAAGAACTGCCGCCGCGGGATAAAGGTGACGGCGAACTTCGCGGTCTCGCCGGTGTGCGGCGTCGGCACCGGCCCCGGAATCTGGACGATGTCGCCGTACATCCGCAGCTCGATCGGGAAGTAGATACCGGCTGACACGGCCTGAGCGGGCTTGCCCTCCTGGGTCGACATTGGCGCGTCGATCCGCACTTCGAGCGTGCGACGCGTAACGCCAGTGACCTCGCGGTTGAAGTAGACCGTGAGCGGCGGCACGTCGCGGCCGCGCTTGATGCGCTCGACGATGAGATCGGTGGGATCGACCGGTGCGGTCGGCTGCACCATGTACTGGTTGGTGAAGTCATTGAAGTTGCGCTTCTCCTCGAAGCGCCAGCCGATGTCGAGGATCTTCGGCAGGTCCGGATAGAGGCCGATGCCCGGCTTGCCCGGCGCGCCGTCATTGCCCGGCGTGCCGACGCCGTCCTTGCCATCCTTGCCCTTGTCGCCCTTGTCGCCTTTCGGCCCTTGCGTGCCCTTGGTCTGCAGGCATTCGAGCCAGGCCTGTAGCGTCTGCGTGCTGGCGAGGATCTTGCGGCCCGCGCGATTGTCGATGCGCGCGTGCTTTGCCGCGAGATCGTCGGCGAGCGTCTCGGTCGCGGCATCGAGCACCGACGCGCCGGCCTGATAGCGCTCGATGCTGGCGAGCATGATGCAGTTCGGCGTGTCGCAGCCCTCGCAATCCTGATGCCAGATCAGGTCCGCGCAGGCGATCTCGATCTCCTCGCTCGACGCGACGATGCCGAGGCCGGCATTCTTCAAGAGGCCGATCAGCCGCAGTCCCGTTCCGGGCACCGGCCGCGGCGCCGCCAGAATGGCGGACTGCCCGGTCGCGAGCGGCGCGAGATCGACGGCTTGCACGAAGGTCGTGGTGCCGGACTCCCCGAGCGCATAGAGCATGCCGTCGGCGCCGGCCGCGACGAACTCGGGCGCATGGTCGAGCGCGAGCGTCGCGAGCAGGCCGGCCGAGGCGCCGAGGTTTGCGCCGTCGAGGACGAGCAGCGACTTGTTGGTCCGGCTCGCCACCGCGATGAAGGTCTTGCCGCCGACCTCGACATAGGCGAGCGCGGACGGCTTCGCGGTAGCCGGAAGCGCGGTCGCGTCCGTCGCCGAGGACGAGCTCGCGAGCGTGATGACCTTGAGCTTGCCAGCCGCCTCGTCGAGCGCGTAAGCGGCGCTGCCGTCCGGCTTGGCGACGAAGCTCGTCAGCGAGCCCGCGATGCTGCCGAGAGATGTCGAGGTCGACTTCAGCCCGTTGGTCGCATCTTCCGCATAAGCGAGCAGCGCGCCCGACTGGCGCACGTACACAATGGCGGCACGATTGACGTCGCTCGATGCCGCGATGGCGACCGTATTGGCGCTGGTGGTCCCGGTGATGTCGACGGTCGCGATCGCGGTGGTGGACGCGGGGCCGAACACCTGGATGACGTCGGTGGTGCCGCCCTTGGGCCCGGTCGCCACGAAAGCGAAGTTGCCGCGGCCCGCGACCGCCATGGCGTCGGCGCCGAGATCGCTGCTGCCCGCGTGGTGAGTGCCGAGATCGAAGGTGACCAGCGTCTGCGGCTTCTTGGCATCGAGCGCATAGATCACATTGCCGACCAGCGCCGCATTGCCGAAGCGCGGCGTGTTGGCGCCAAGCGAGGATTCCATGCTGCGCGCGAAGACCACGCCCGCGAGCGCGGCCGGCTGAACGCGCGGCAGGAACGTCAGCGCCGGATCGACCATCACGTCGAACGCATAGGACTCCAGGATCCGGTTGGGCGCGCAGCCATTGTCGTCGCAGCCGCAGTCGTCATAGAGAACCGGCACGTTCTCGGTCGCGCATTCGACGTAACGCACGCAAATGCCGAGCGTGTGAATGCGCGCCGGATCCTCCTTGGCGAGCGCCGCGACCTTCTTGTAGGACAGGAGATCGAGCATCTCCTCCTCGGGCACCAGGATATCGTGCCCGCAGCAGTCCACGGCCGAGCCCGGCTCCACGCGCACATAGCGCCGGCGGCAGTCCTCGTTCGGATGCTGGAACACCTTGAGGCCGCAGACGACGCCCCAGCCGTGCAGGCGCGCTTGGTGCAGCCGCATCTTCTCCTGATGGAAATGCGTCTCCGCGATGAAATCGGAGGCGCCCATCATCTTGCCGGTGAAGTAGTTGTTCCTGACGAACGGCTCGAATTCGCAGGTGACGCATCCAAGTGCGGCCTCGGCGTCGTGCTTGGAATCCATCCGAACCTCCCGGCTCAAGTCAGGCGCATGGTTTCGCCGGCGCGCGCATTCACGCCGACGACCGCGGGACGTCCCGGATGCGGCGGCAGCACGGTGCCATGTCCGAGACGATTGTCATTCAGCTGCAGGCCGGCCGGCACGCGCGCGATCACGCTGTCCAGCCCGATCATGGCCTGCACGCCGACGCGGAAGCGCGGCTCGACATATTCGATCCGCCATTTGGTGTGCGCGGGCGCTTCCTGCGCCAGCAGCCGTTCGAGCCCGCGGCGCTGCCAGTCCTTGCGCTTCGCGCAGGCCGGCACGAACACGGTGAACTGGTGCGCCGATGTATGGAACGGATCGCGCAGCGGGTCCGGCGTCGAGATCAGCTGCGTCGCCGGATTGCCGTCGGGCGGGCAGGAGAGGGGACCGACGCGCGCATTGCCGGTGCGCTCCGCGCCGCTCAGCTCGCTGCGGTTGACGATGCGCTTGCCCCACAGCATCGCGTCGTCGCCGAGCCGGCCGGCGCCGACGAACAGCCATCGCCGCAGGCGGAAATGCTCGAGGATCAGCGCAGGCCGCGGCGGCGGGCAGGGCTTGGGCGGCGGCGCGCAATTGAGGGGCCGCGGAATGCAGCGCACCTGCGGGCAGGCGTCGTCGCACTCGGCGCGATCGAAGCCGAGGAAGGTCAGCAGCAGGTCGCGCAGGCCCGCGACCGTGCCGCGCTGCCCGTACAGCTTGGTTGCGCGCTTGAGCAGGGCGCGCCGGATCGCCTCCGGCCATTGCCGGTCGAGGGTGACGCCGATCCAGCTCGCGAGCCAGGTGAGCACGTCGATCGCGGGCAGCCCCTCGCGCGTCTTGGCGCGCGGCCGTTCCGCGGGGGCGGTCGAGGGATCGAACAGCTCGTGCATCGTGTCGATGCGCGACTCGATCGAGCGCAGCGTCGTGTCGAAGATCGCCGTGAAGCGGTCCGTGAAGTCGGCGCTGATCGGATCCATGCCGTAGACGCCCGGCAGGTAGCGGCGCAGCGAGACGCGCGGGAACTCGACCACGATCCGGTTGATCGCAGGCGTCGACTGGCCATCGCCACTCAGCACCAGGCGGAGCCAGAGGAAGCGGCCGGGCGGGCTGCGCACGAGCGCATCGGCGAGGCCGCCGTCCATCGTGCGGATCGCGACCACCTCGCTCCACGCCTGCGGCGGCAGATCGGCGAGCTCGCCGTCGTCGAGCTCGATGTCGGACGTGGTGGTCTGGATGTCGATGCGCGTGCGCGCCGGCAGCGCGCCGGCGAGCTGCACGCGATGCCAGACACAGCCGCGGCGGCGCGAGTCGAGCGCGGCGCTGCGATAGCTGCCGAGCTTGCCATAGAGCGCCGGCGCGATGCGGTCCTTCTCCTTGACCGGATAGCCCTGCGCATCGAACACGGCGTCGCTCGGATCGGCGCAGAGCGTGCCGAGGTGCAGCCGGCCCTCGCGATCGACCGCGATCGGCGCGCAGGCGAAGCGGCGCGCCGCATCGACCGCGCGCGGCGCGATCGGCCGGCGCTCTCCGTCGACGATCTCGACCGCGGTCGCGACCAGTTTGCCGGACGCATCCAGCACGTCGTTCTCGATCACGGCGAGCAGAACGTCACCGCAGTCGACCGCGAGATGCGACACCTGGCCGAGATTGATCCAGGCCTTGCGCCAGCGCCCGTCGCGCTCGAACACATCGATCCGGCCGTGGTCGGGATCGCTCACATAGATCGCGCCATGGGAATCCACCGCGACCGCGAATGGAGTCCAAAGCTTGCGCAAGCCCGTGGCGACCGGCAGCCGCAACTGGCCGCGCGGCACGGAGCCGATCAGGTCCACGACGACGACGCGGTGATGCGCACGGTCGGCGATCAGCAGGGTGCGGCCCGCGATGGCGAGCCCGATCGGGTCGCCGAGCTGGTCGAGCGGCGCGAAGCTCGGCGGCGTCGGGATGCAGTCATTCGCGGCAGGCGGCCGGGCCGCGAAGCAGGGAAGCGGCTTGAACGCGCAGTCGCACGGATCGAAATACTTGATGAGCGCATTGCCGCGGTCCGCCAGATAGACGGTGCCGTTGCGTGCCACCGCCACATTGGTCGGCGGCTTCAGCCCGCCGAAGCTGCCGGAGCCTTCCGCCAGCATGCGATCCGCGCCCGGCGCCGGGGCGAGCGTGAGGGCGCGCGCGCAAGGGTCGATCTCGACCGCGTCGAGCCGGCCGACCGCAAAGCCGCGTCGTGCCTCCGCGCCGGCGCGCGCATAGAGCACGAGCGCCAGCGGATCATGCGGCAGCCCGTGCTCCGGGCCGACATGCAGGGCGTCACGCTGCGCCACGGCGAGCGTTGCGGCCGAAGAAGGGGCGACGCGCATGTTCATGCGGCGGCCTCCGCATCGGTGAGCCGCACCTCGAGCTGATGCTCGCCGGAGAACAGCAGCCCACTGGCCGCGATCGGCACGTCCTTGCACTCGGGGAAATCCTCGCCATCGAGCGTGATGACGAGCCGCTCGATCGAGTCGACGCCCTCGACCGAGAAGATTCGCTGATAGACCTTGGAGTAGCGGACGGTTTCGCCGAAGCCCCATCCGGTGCCTTCATCGCCGCCCATGATCGGATCGAAGTAGGTGGTGATCGCCGCCTCGGCCTGCTCGCGCACGGCCGCCGTATCGGCATCGTCCTCGGCGACGATGTCGGCCGTGATCCGGATCTCCTGATAGCTCGGCGCCAGCACGAACACCTCGCTGGTGAGCAGCCGGCGCGCGTCCAGATAGCTGCAGACCGTCCGCAGCAGCCCTTCCGACGGCATCGGCTTGAACGGCCGGCCGGGAATCCGCTTGGCGTTCGGCACGATCACGACGCTGATCGCGCCCGGCACCTCGACGGTCGGGAACTGCGGATGCAGCAGCGGAAACGCCTTGGCGCGCGCGATGTCGCCGGCCTGCTTGGCGAGTGCCTCGAAATCCTCGACCGTCACGGCGCGCCCTTGCGCCCGGATCGAGCGCCGCGCCCGTTCCTTGGCGGCTTCGATGCGCTCCTCGTCGCGTCCGCCCGTCGCCGCGAAGAGATTCGTGACATTGCCGCCGTCAATGCCTTCGACGGGCGTGATCAGGCTGTTGATCGCGCGCGCCGGCACATTGCCGCGCGCGCCGCCGCCATAGCGATACTCGACCGCCACCACATTGGCGTCGGGGTTCTGCGCATTGGCGGTCGGCACGGCGCCATGAATGCCGTCGCCACTCTTGACCTCGCCGCTGCTCGCCGCCAACGCGAGCACGAGGTCGTCGCCGTCCGCATCGAGCAGATCCTCGCGGACCTCCCACTTTGCCGGCCCGGTGCCGTCGTCGATCTCGATGTGCAGGCTGCCGGCGATTACCGGCGTGTTGGCGAGCTCCCAGCTCTGGTTGCGCGATCCATCCGTGCCGCCCAGCACCTCGCCCTGCACGGTCTGCGCCTGCAGCGCCGTCACCATATTGGTGCGGATCGCGACAATGGTCGGCGGCGTCTCGTACTGCGCCTTGGTCAGGCGCGCGCGGATCCAGAACAGCTTCGGCTTGCTGCCGTCGACCGGATAGGTGCCGACATAGTCGCGCTTCATCAGGCCGGGCGCGGGCGCACGCAGCGTGATGAAGCCGCTGCGCGTGAAGGCGAGCGTGCCGTCCTTCATGGCGGCCATGCGCTGCCATTCGGCGCCGTTCCAGAACTCCCACTGCACCTTCGCGGAGGGGAACGCGGTCTGCCCGGGCCCGCAGGTCACCACCGGCTTCTCGGCGCGGTCGCCTTGCGCATAGACCGCGATGTCGAAGGTCGTGTCCGGGAAGTCGTCCGGCGTCGGATAGGCGGCCGGGAAGCCGAGGCCGAGCACCAGCGCGGCATCGGTCAGGGCGAGCTCGCCGAACGGCAGATAGGCATCGAGCGCCTCGTTCTCGGCCGTGAAGTCACGATGCACACCCGAATCGTAGCTCTGCACCGACTGCAGCGTCGCGGTCAGCGCGCGCGCGCTTCTCTCGGTCTCGTAGATCAGCGGCGGCCCGCCGTCGTCCGCCGGCGCCGAGATCTGCGTGCGCGGCGGCACGTCAATATAGGGCACGGTCGTCGTGTCGGTGACCGGGAATGCCACGTCGACGCGCGCGGGCTGCGCGGCCTGCAGCTCGACCCCGACCATCTCGAGAAATTTGAGATAGTTGAGCTCGGGCACCTTGCCCATGCGGTAGAGCAGCATCTCGGAGAGCCAGGCGAGGAGCTGCGCCAGCGTGATGCCCGGATCGCTGTCGTTGTAGTCGTTCCACACCGGCTGCCACTCCGGTGTGTAGCGCGCGATCCGCGTCTTCACCTCTTCGACGATGTCGTCGTAGCGACGGTCGTCGATGATCGGAATCGCGTCCTTGAGGGCCATCTAGTGTCCCTCCGTGATGTAGAACGGGTAGACCAGGTTGCCGATCGCGTTGGTGGCGCGGATGCGGTAGTTGACGCGGATGATCAGCAGGTTCGGGCTGTCCGCCGTGCTCTCGGCGAGCACGTCGAGCACGTCGATGCGCGGCTCGTACTTCACCAGTGCCTCGCGCACCATGTGCACGACCAGCGCGATGGTGCCGGCATTGTTCTCCGAGAATACCAGATCATGGATGCCGCAGCCGAAGTCCGGCAGCATCGGCCGCTCGCCGCGCGCCGTCGCCAGGATCAGCAGGATCGACTCCTCGACGCGCTGCTCGGCGCGCGCCTGCGCGATCCTGCCGTTCGGCGTCACCTGCAGCGGGAACTTCCAGCCGATGCCGAGGAAGCGCCGTTCCTGGGGTGCGGGGGTGGCCATCTCGTGTCCTCACGGCAACCATTGCTTCGCGCCGCCACCCGACGGCGCGTAGAGAACCTTGTTGGTCTCGATGTCGCTGTCGACGATGACGCGCGCGCCGGATGCGGGCGTGAGCCGGATGTCGCCGTTCGCGACCAGCAGGAATTTCGCGAGCACGTTGCCGCTGCCGTCGCAGTTGGCGATCTCGACCTCGAAATTGGGTTGAGCGCGGATCTCCAGATAGCCGGCCGCCTGCATGGCGTCGCCCTTGAGCTGCATGCGCACCTTGTGGGCTTCGTCGGGCTTGGTCGTGGGCGTGTCGAACTGCGTGGTGAAGCGCTTGTTCGCGCTCTCGTCCGCGAAGGTGAAGGTCGGCGATGGCGCGCTCAGCGTCGTCTCCTCGACGCCCGCATGCTTCGTCTTCACCAGGCCGCGCACCGAATAGGTGGGCGCTCCGGCTTCGGCGGGTTTGTAGACGTCGGCGCCGGCCGCATCCTTCTGCCCGACCGCCACCAGCGTCGCTTCCCAGGCCGGGGCGCCGCCCGCCTTGAAGGCCGCCACCAGAGGCTTCGCCTGCTTGAGCTCGTCGTCACCGGGCGCCGCACGCCAAGTCTTCTGCGTCTCGTCCCAGAACTCGCTGCCGCGAAACACGAGTACGCCCGCAAGCGTCACGTCGGCCTCACCCGCCACAGTGCCGTCGGCGAACTTGATGTCGGTCAGCCGGATCATCAGCGGCTTCGCGAGCGGAGCCGTGGTGCTGGCCGGGGCGGGAGCCGGGACGGTTGCCATATGCGCCTCAGATCAGGTTGCCGATGCCGGGCGAGTAGACCGGGCTCGCCACCGCATTCGCGATCAGGGCGCTGCACGTGACCGCGCCCGTGAAGTTTGCAATTCCCGCATTGACCGACAGCACGCCCGTGTTGATGGACGTGACGCCCGCGGCATTGATCGAGGCCGCGGTGCAGTTCACGGTGGCGGTGCCCACGGTGTTGATCGTCAGCGTGCCCGGGGAGGTGACCGAGACGCCGGTCGCGTCGACGCCGATCGTGCCGGTGCCGGTCGTGATGGTGATCGAGGGCGGCGTGGTGGTGAGCTTTATGCTGACGAGCCCCGCCGGCCCTGCATTGATCGAGATGTTCGACGCACCGGGCGTGTCGTCGAGTGTCACCGTGTGCTGGGTGGACTTGATCTCGATCTTCTTCGCCGGCGCCTTGTCCTCCAGCGTGACGCTGTGCCCGCCCGCCGACTTGAGGATGACGCGGCGGTCGCCCTCCTTGTCCTCGAAGCGGAGCTGATGACCGCCGGGTGTGACGATGACGCGGTTGTGCGCCTCCTTCTCGGGCGAGACATGCTCGCCGTTCCAGAGGAAGCCCACCACGAAGGGCGTATCCACCTTCGCGTCCTGGAACGCGACCAGGACCTCGTCGCCCTTCTCGGGCATGAACAGCGCGCCGCGGCCCTTGCCCGACATCGGGCTCGCGATCGGCGCCCAGCAGCTCTCCAGCTTGTCGTCGATCGAGCGATACTCGACGATGCAGCGTCCCTGCTTCGCGTCGACCTTCTTGACGAAGGCTGTGACCACGCCCTGCCGCTGGCTCATGGCTTCTTCTCCTTCGGCAAGGGCTCCTCGCGCCGCGCCGTGAAGCGCGTCGAGTAGCCGGAGTCTCCGATCGTGTGGGTCGTCTCCGTGACGAAATAGGTCCCCGAGAAGCGAGAGCCGACGCCCTTGATGCGGATGCGCTGTCCGGAACGCAGGTCGGGCAGGCCGACCGTGGTGCCCTGCGCGGTCACCATCTCCTTCAGGCGATCGGACAGGATCGCGAGCGCGCGCCGCCGCGCCTGCTGCGGCGAGACCTGCGGCTCGTTCGCGACCACTTCCTCGCGCGGCTGGCAGCCCGGCTGCGTCAGCAGCTCGAGCAGGTCGCTGTTGGTCTTGATGTCCGGATGCTTGAGGTCGACCTTCTCGCGGATCGCCTTGTTGGTCTGCCGGTTCCAGGCCCGGACCTCGACGCTCTTCACCTGCTTCGCGGTCGACAGCGTCGGCTTGAAGTCGATCAGCGACTTGCCCCACTCGAGCTCGTAGGTGACGTCGCGCAGGCGCGGGTGCTTGTCGTCGGACGGACCGAAATAGAGGAACTCCTCGATCTTGCCGTCTTTTTTCTTCTCGCTGTCGATGAACACGACGTAGCCGGCATTGCGCGCGCGCTGGAACAGGAAGTCGATGTCGTACTGGTTGTCCTGTGCGACATAGTCGATCGGGATCTCCTTGCTTTTGGCGGTCTTGCTGATCTTGATCTTCAGCTTCTTCTTGGTCGCCGGATCGGTCAGTGTCTTGATGCTCTCGGCGATCTCGCTGTCCTTCTTGTTCGACCAGTGCTGCGAGCGCTGCTTGTCGCGCAGCCGGTGCAGGACGTTGAGCGCCCGCACCGTGAGGGTCGGCGGCCCGCTGGCCGGAAAGTTCGGCTCCATCGTGGTGACGCTGCCGCGCGTCATCACGGTGAGCGTGCTGCCGTAGCCGAGGCGGAGCTCGAACTCGCGCGCGCATGGCTCGAATAGCTTGTAGCGCAGCGACTCCGGCGAGGCGGGCGAGAGCGTTTCCTCGGTCTCGGAGCCGATATACTTGAAGCGACGCGTGGTCGAATTCCAGTTGCCGACCGTCAGCTCGAAGCTGTCGATCTCCTTGATGCTGTCCTTGTAGGAGACCTGCGTGATGTCGCGGATGATCGCTTCCGGCACCGCTGTGCCTTCGGCATGCACCTCGAAGCGGGGGATGTAGAACTCCCCGAAGTCCTTGGCCTGTTTTGCGAGCGTGACGATCGCCATGGCGCTGCTCAACTGATCCGGGGAACTTCGAGCATCCGTCCGATGCGCAGGCGGCGCGGATCGTCGATGCCGTTGTGGTCCGCGATGGCGCGCCAGTCGGCGGGCCGCTCGTAGTAGCGGTGCGCGACGCCCGACAGCGAGTCGGTCTGCATCAGCACATGCGCGTGCGTGCGGTCGGGCGAGCTGAGATGCAGCTGCTCGAGCTGGTCGTTGAGCGTCTTGTACTCCCGCAGCGTAACCGAGAGCGTCGCGCGCAGCGGCACGCCGTCCGGCGAGAACAGCGTGAACTTCTGCTTGATGGACTCCATCACGCAGCGGAAGCCGTTGCGGCGCTGGTTGCCGAGCGCCGGCCCGGCGAGCGCCAGCGCGGCCGCGCCGATCGCACCCGTCGCCGAGACGGCGGCGTCCACGGCCGCCGAGAT
>JAEYAU010000230.1 GCA_023404705.1 Pseudomonadota bacterium | reverse complement strand
GCGCCGAGCCGCTCGTCGCCGCGGTCCGCGACCCAGCGCGAGCCGAGCACCAGCGCCTCGATCTCGTCCTCCGAGAACATCAGCGGCGGCAGCATGAAGCCGGGACGCAGCACATAGCCGAGCCCGGGCTCGCCATCGATGTCGGCGCCCTGCTGGTTGAGGATCGCGATGTCGCGATAAAGCGTGCGGATGCTGACGCCGAGCTCCTCGGCGAGCACGTGGCCGCTCACCGGATGGCGATGGCGGCGCAGGATCTGAATCAGATCGAGAAGGCGTTGGGCGCGCGACATGTCGGTCCCCGCGAGCATGGTCCCGGACGGGGGTTCCGGGAGGGGGGCATGCTCCAGTTGCGGCAGGAGCTTACCCAATCTCTGCTGACAGATCATGTCAGCAGGACCGCTCACGGGCCCGTGATGATGAAAAATGATGAAATTGCCGAATCTCCTCAAAATTCATCAAGCGCGCCGAGCGATTTCAACGACTTAGGTTGATTCCGCGGAGGGCGCGTCAGCCGCGGGTTTTCAATCCGGCCGCCCTGCCAGCTCCCACAACCGGTCGAACCCGCGCCGATCCGCCAGCACCGCCCCGAGCTCCCGCTCGCTCAGCAAGCTGATGTCCTCCGCCCCCTCCGCCTCCTCCAGCTTGGCGAGCCCGACGACCAGCTCCGCGTCCACCTCGCCGCGCCGCCGCGGGCGCTCGCTCAGCATCTGCCGGTGCGCTTGCGCGAGCCGCGCATCACTCATCAGCCGCGCCAGCGCGCCAGCCTCCGGCAGCTCGCGCTCCAGCTCCTCGGCGAGCGCATTCGCCCGCGTCAGCACCGCCGGCTCCGCGCGCTCCTCCGGCACCACCAGCAACCCGGCGCGGCGGAATGCCTGCCCGAGCCCATCCGTCGCGGTGAGCCCCGCGAGCGGCACCGCCAGCAAGAGCCCCAGGATCACCGGCGTCATCCAGAGGAACAGCGCGACCGACACCGCATAGGCGGCCGCCGCCAGCAGCACGCCGAACGCCGTATGCCACGCATAGCGCCGCACCACCTCACGCCACGGCAGCGAGCCGTCGTCGCGCCGCTGCACGTTCCAGCCCGCGTCGCGTCCGATCAGCGTCGACATCACGGTCGAGGACTGCGCCAGCATCATCACGGGCGCCATCAATCCCGAGATCAGCGTCTCGACCAGCATGCCGAAGAACGCGCGCAGCGCGCCGAAGCTGCGCCGCGCCTCGCCATGCGCCAGCATTACAAGGAAGCCGAACAGCTTCGGCACCAGCAGCAGCCCCATGGTGCCGACGAACACGTAAGCGGCGCGCACCGGATCCTGCGCAGGCCACTGCGGAAACAGCGCGAAGCGCGAGGGGAAATATTCGGGCCGGATGAACTGCGCCTGCAGCGCGATGACGATGCCGGTGAGCAGGAACATGAGCCACAGCGGCGCCGTGATGTAGCTGCCGATGCCGGTGAGCAGATGCAGCCGGCTCACCCAGTGCAGCCCGCGCGCCGGCAGCACGCCGAGATGCTGCAAATTGCCCTGACACCAGCGCCGGTCGCGCGCGATGTAGTCGGTGAGCGAGGGCGGGCACTCCTCGTAGGAGCCGCCGAGCGACGGCGCCATGTGGATCGCCCAACCGGCGCGCCGCATCAGCGCGGCCTCGACGAAGTCGTGGCTCATGATGTCGCCGCCGATCGGCTTGCGCCCGGGCAGCGCCGGCAGGCCTGCGGCTTCCGCGAAGGCGCGCGTGCGGATGATCGCGTTGTGACCCCAGTAGTTGCCGTCCGCGCCGTGCCACCACGCGACGCCTTGCGCGATGGCCGGCCCGTAGAGCCGATGCGCGAACTGCTGCAGCCGCGCGAACAGCGTGCGCGCATTGACGATGAGCGGCAGCGTCTGGATCAGGGCGACGCGCGGATGCCGCTCCATCGCGCCGGCGAGCCGCACCAGCGTGTCGCCCGTCATCAGGCTGTCGGCGTCGAGCACGACGAAGCTTTCGTAACGCGCGCCGAAGCGCTTCAGCCACTCCGCGATATTGCCGGCCTTGCGACCCTCGTTGCGGCGCCGGTGGCGATAGAAGATGCGCTCCTCGTCGCGTGTGCGCGCGCGCAGCGCCAGGAATGCGGCCTCCTCCGCGATCCAGATGTCCGGCTT
This sequence comes from Pseudomonadota bacterium, assembly GCA_023404705.1. Classification (GTDB taxonomy): domain Bacteria; phylum Pseudomonadota; class Alphaproteobacteria; order Rhizobiales; family Xanthobacteraceae; genus FEB-22. The sequence continues at coordinate 5,322 of JAEYAU010000230.1, read as the reverse complement.
CGTCGTGTCGCTGAGGATGAAGAAGTCGAAGTGATCGAGCGCACCGGTCGCGGCGACCGACTCGTAGACGGTCTGCAGCCGCGCCGTCACGCGCGCCGGCGCCTCGTTGTAGATCGGCAGCAGCAGCGCGGTGCGGGCAGTCAGTGCCGGCAGCGGCCCGCTCGCCGCGATATCGAGCGGCCGCGCGCGCCCGATCAGCGCGACGATGAAGCCCGCGACCGCCGTCATGAACGAATACGCGACCCAGGCGAACAGCATCACGAACAACGCGAGCACCACGCCTTCCAGCACGGTCAGCCCGGCGACCTGCAGCACGAGATACATCTCGTAGGCCGCATAGGCCGTCATCGCCATGGTCCCGAGGATCACCCAGGCGCGGCGCAGCCCGATCGCGCTCGGCCGCGTCGCCGTCGCGGGCGGAGCCGCATGCGCGGCCCGCAGCGACTGCACCGGCATGTCGAGCGGCGCCTCGTCCGGCAGCGCACGCAGCTCGCGCTCCGTCACGGCGTCCATCGATAAACCCAGACCTCGGATATCGGCTTCTCCTTATGCAGGAGCTGCGCGCGCAGCTCGACCGCGCTCGCCTTCTCGGGCGCGAGCCGGAAGCTCAGCCGCCAGCCGCGGGTGTGCGGGTTCGGTTGCGTGACGACGTGCCGGATCTTGCCCTTGTCGGCCGAGACGCTGCCAACCACTTCGGCGTCACCCGGCAGGCTCTTGAACACCTCGCCCGTCGTGTCGAGCACGAACTGCCGTTCGCCCTCTTCGGTGCCGCCGACGCGTGTCGCGCCGAAGATCGCAAGCTCCGGCGAAGCCGCGCTCTCGCGGCCCCAGTGCAGACGATAGACGAAGGTGTAGTCGCGCTTGGGCTGCAGCGGATCCTTCGGCCGCCAGAACGCGACGACATTGTCGTTGTACTCGTTCTTGGTCGGGATCTCGACCAGCAAAATCTGTCCCTCGCCCCAGTCGCCGATCGGCTCCACCCAGGCGCTCGGCCGCTTCTCGTACTCGGCTTCGAGATCCTCATAGGCGCGGAAGTCGCGCTGGCGCTGCAGCAGCCCGAAGCCGCGCGGATTGGTGTCGCCGAACGCGCTGATCTGCAGATCGCGCGGATTGGCGACCGGCCGCCAGAGCTGCTCGCCGCGCCCGTTGCGGATCGCGAGCCCGTCGGAGTCGTGCACGGCCGGACGGAAATCGTCGACCCCGTCACGATCGCCCGGGCTGAAGAAATACATGCTGGTGAGCGTGCCGACGCCGACCTGATCGAGCGCGACGCGCGGATAGATGCCCATCTCGACGTCGTACACGGTGGTCTCGCCCGGCCGGATCGTGAAGCGATAGGCGGCCGCCGCGCTCTCGCTGTCGAGCAGCGCATGCACCACGATCGAGTTCGTCTGCGGCTGCGGCCGCTCGATCCAGAACGCGCGGAAGGCGGGAAACTCCTCGCCCTTCGGATCGCCCGTACGCAGTGACAATCCTCGCGCCGACAACCCGAACTTCTGTCCCTTGCCGACGGCGCGGAAATAGCTCGCGCCGAGGAACGTGCCGACCTCGTCGTAATAGTCGCCGCGATTGATCGGCGTGTGCAGGCGGAAGCCCGCGAAGCCGAGATCCGCATCCTGCTTCGGCGGCGCGAGCTCGCCGAAGGAGAACAGGTCGGGCGTGTAACGGATCGGCCGCGCGCGTCCTTGTGCGACCTCGTAGATGTCGACGCGATCCTGGAAGATGAATCCGCGATGAAAGAACTGGACCCGAAACGGCAGATTGTCGCCGCGCCAGAGCGCCTTGTCGGGCACGAAGCGGATCGCGCGATAGCGGTCGTAGTCGATGTCTTTCAGCTCCGCCGGCAGCTCGCGATTCTGCGCCTTGTAGGGCTTGCTCGCGAGATCGCGCGCCATGTCGCGCACCGACGGCGCATCGAACGGCTTCCACTCATCGGCAGCCAGCGCCGTGCCGGCGCTGACGTTCCGCGCGAGTGCTGTCAGGAGCGAAAGCGACAAGCCTCCGAGAACGAGATCACGACGGTGCAACAAGACCTCCTCGAGCGCCATCGCCCCCGACTTACAATGAGTGCCGTGCGCCTCGGTTCCACATGAACGAAATGTCAGAAAGCCGTCGAACCTTGCCGCCCGTACCATCCGACCCATACGCGGGATCCTGGCAGCGAGGCGCAAAACAACTTTTCTTCAATCGCAGACGTCGAGGCCGCGCTGATGGAAAAGCGATCGCCCGCGCGACCTTCCGTCGCCTGTCACGCCGCCTTCGCCAAGGCCTTGCGCTGCTGCAGATGCTTGCGGAAGCCCGCGAGCGTCAGGCAGTTCAGCACGCGCTCGGCCGGCACGCCGCCCTTGCGCGCCATCTCGACACCCCAATGCGTGAGGTCGATCTCCTCGGTCGAATGCGCGTCCGGATTGATGCACATCATGCAGCCGACTTCGAGCGCGCGGCGATGCCAGCGCCAGTCAAGGTCGAGCCGCCACGGATTGGCATTGATCTCCACCGCGACCCCGTATCGCGCGCAGGCCGCGAGGATCGCCTCGATGTCGACCTCATAGCCCGGACGTCGCAGCAGCTGCCGGCCCGTCATGTGTCCCAGGATCGTGGTCGCGGGATGGCTCACGGCACGCAGGATGCGCTCGGTCTGCGCCGCGCGATCGAGCTTGAAGCGGCTGTGCACGCTCGCGACCACGAAGTCGAAGCGCGCCAGCACGTCGTCCGGATAGTCCAGCGACCCGTCCGCGAGGATGTCGGACTCGATCCCCTTGAACACCTGGAAGTCCTTGCCGAGCCGCTTGTTCAGCGCGTCGACGGCGCGGTGCTGCGCATCGATCTCCTCGAGAGACAACCCGCCCGCATAATGCGCGGACTTGGAATGGTCCGCGACGCCGAAATACTGATAGCCGCGCTTGCGTGTCGCGGCCACCATCTCGCCGAGCGTGTCGACGCCATCCGACAGATCCGTGTGCGCATGCACGATGCCGCGGATGTCCTGATCGCGGACGAGCTTCGGCAACCGGCCTTCGCGGGCGAGCGCGATCTCGTCCTCGCCCTCGCGCAGCTCCGGCGGAACGAACTGAAGTCCCAGCGCCCGGTAGATGTCCTCCTCGCGCCGTGACGCGATCAGCTTGCGTCCGCGCCAGACGCCGCGCTCGTCGAGCCGCAGGTCCTGCTGTCGCGCCAGCGTTTCGAGCGCGTCCACATGCGCATCGGAGCCGGTGGCGCGCAACAGCGCCGCGCCGAAGTGCTTGCGATCCGTGAGATGCACCTGCAGGTCGCCATGCGACGTGAGCTTGGCAGGGCCCTCCTCCACGTCTGCCCGCGCGACCAGGGACAAGCTGCCGATCAGCTCGCAGCCGCGCCGCAGCTCGCCCGCGATCTCGATATGCTCGAGGTCCGGATTGCCGCGCTCGAGGCGCTCGGCGGCGTTCTTCAGCAGCGCGGCCGCACGATGCATGTGCCGGCGCCGCTCGCCTTGCTTGGCGATCTCGATGTTGTTCAGGATCTTGGTCTGCAGCGCGGCGCCCAATCCCTTTGTCGCCTTGATGCGGTCCTCGCGCGCCGCCTGCTCGAGCTCCGCGAGCGAGCTGATGCCGAGCGCCTGGTGGAGCTTCAGCACCTTCTCGGGCCGCAGTCCCGGCACGCGCAGGAGCTCGAGCACGCCGCTCGGAATCTCCTTGCGCATGGCTTCGAGGCTCGGATGCGTCCCGGTGCGATGCAGCTTGGCGACGATATCGGCGATGGCATCGCCGATGCCGGGAATTTCCGTCAGGCGCTCCTGGTCGACGAGCCGGTCCAGCGGCTCCGTCAATGCGCTCAGGCTGTCAGCGGCCCGCTCATAGGCGCGCGCACGATAGGGGTTGCCGCCGCGCAAGGCGGTGCGGTGCGCATATTCTCGCAGAAGAGATGCAACCGCCTGAGAGTCGAGCCTGTCGGAGCGAGCCATATTGCGGGTCCAGAGACCTCGACAACGCACAAGCCCGCCTCTTGGCTCCGCCCCGGCGGTCGATGCCCCTAGCCTGCCGACTTCAGCAGATAGACGATCGTCGTCTCGGTCTCCGCCGGATCGGGCGTGGGATCGCCATAGATCTCCCAGGATTGTCCCGCGAAGGCCCTGTCGTGCGCCTGCACCCAGGCGTGGACGGCGTCGTGCGCCTCTTTCAGGCGATCGTAACCGCCGACATGAACCGCGACCGCGGCTTCGCCGCCCGGCGTTTCCGTTGGGTAGACCTCGCCTGCCGGGGTGAAGCTGCGCGTCACCTCGACCCCGAAATCCACATCCATGGGCGCTTCGCGATGCGCCGGATGGTGATAGAGAAAGATATTGTGCCCGTCCGTGCGGAGCCCGGGCTGTGTGCGCAGGAAGGCCCACACCTGATCCACGGCCGGTCCCCACGCCGAGCCGACCGCGCCGATCGCGACCTTGCGCCGAACCGCCGCGAGCCGGCGCGGCTGAACGGCCTGCAGTGAAACAACAGGTGCCATGGGAACCTTTCGCCCGTAAACCCATCCAATGAGCAGAAGCTCGAGGAGGATATCATGGCAGGCCAGGATGACGCTGATCGTGGGCCGGATCTCCGCCAGGGCGTCGATCTCAACGAATTTCCCGAGAGCGGCATGCTGGCCGGCCATGTGGACGACGAGCAGGTGCTGCTCGTGCGCCAGGGCACCCAGGTTTTCGCCATCGGTGCGCACTGCACGCACTATCATGCGCCGCTCGCCGATGGTCTCGTAACGGACGGCCACCTGCGCTGTCCGTGGCACCACGCCCGCTTCGACCTGAGCACCGGCGAGGCGACGCATGCGCCGGCCCTTAGCCCGCTCTCCTGCTGGTCGGTCGAGCAAGTCGGCGGCAAGGTGTTCGTGCGCGGACGGCTGAATCCGCCGGCGAAGAAAGCGCAAGCCTCGACCGGCGAAACGCCGAAGCGCATCGTGATCGTCGGCGGCGGCGCCGCCGGTTTCGCGGCGGCCGAGATGCTGCGCCGCCGCGGCTACGAGGGGGGCCTCGTCATGCTCAGCGACGATGCGGCCGGGCCCGTCGATCGGCCGAACCTCTCGAAGGACTATCTCGCGGGGAATGCGCCGGAAGACTGGGTGCCGCTGCGCGGGGACGATTTCTATGCCGAGAACGGCATCGAGCTGCGTCTTTCGACGCGCGTCGATAAGATCGATCCGGCAGCACGTACCGTCAGCCTCGCGGGTGGCGCGACCGTCCCCTACGACCGGCTGCTGCTCGCGACCGGCGCCGAGCCGGTGCGCCCGCCCGTGCCCGGCATCGACCAGGCGCTCACGCTGCGCTCGCTCGCCGACTGCCGCGCGATCATCGCG
>JAEYAU010000110.1 GCA_023404705.1 Pseudomonadota bacterium | reverse complement strand
GCCGTGGTCGTCGCTGCGCCGGGCTGGCCGGGCTGCGTCATCGAGCGGTTGATCGGCGCCGCATTCGGAGTGGTGGCGGTCGGCGGCGGCGCCGAATAGGTGCGGCTGCCGCGGCTGCCCATGCTGCCGCGCGGGCGCGCATCGGACTCGACCACCATGAAAGCCAGCGTCCCTGCCACGGCGAGAAGCGCGAGCAGCGGACGGAAGCGGGTGCGAAGCATTCTTTTCCTCCCGGAAGGCCCCGTTCGGGGCGCATGCGGGAATATTGGTATGCGAACCGGGCCCGGAAAGGAGGTGCCGCATGGTGTCGCAGGGTCACAGTGGTGAACAAAGCTCAAACGAAGCCGCAACGGACTGGAGCATTTTCCGCCGAAGTGGAAACCGGTTCGGCGCGAGAAAATGCGACCAATCAAGAAAATCTAGTCCACGTCGCAAGTCACCACACGTGTGCGCCGGTTTTCGCTGCACTTGGCGCGGCCGTTGGCGATCTGCCGCGCGAGCCCGTCGATCTCGGCGTCCGAGAAGCCCTTCGCGGGCTTGCCAATATCCGCCATGCAGCGGTCATACGGCTCGAGCACTTCGCCGAGCCGCTCGAGCCGCAGGCGCACCGTCGTGTCGTCGAAGCGCACATCCATGTGCGCCGATTCGGCGAGACGGCCGAGCAGCGCGCGATCTTTGTCGATTTCCACGTCGACGAGATCCGGCCCGGTGGCAGCCGCCGCGAGGGCTGGGCGCTCGGTTCCGTCCGCGGTCACGAGCCTGACGCTCAGCATCTGCTTGGCCGTGAAGCGGTAGTCGGTCGAGCGCACGCGCAGGATCACGTGCTCCCGGTCGGCGACGATCACGAAGCTCGGGGCGCCCGGCTTGGGGTCCGCCATCAGGGTCCCGTGCTGCAGCATGCAGTGATTGACCTTCTTGTCGTTGCCGATCCAGGAGACTTGCCAGGGCGCAACCACCTGCCATTCGAGCCTGCGGAAGCCCTCCTCGGCCTGGGGTTGGGCCTTCGCCTGGGGCTGGGTCTTGGCTTTGGCGTCGGCCGGCGCCGCGACGGCGACGAGAGCAAGGGCGGCGAGCAGTATCAGGCGCATGGTCGGATCTCCCGTGGTCCGCCGTTGGTCGCGGGGCCGAAACCCCCGGTTCAAGGGATTTGAACATTGTTCGCGGCTCGCGCGACCAAGCTTCGCACCGACCCCGAGGGGAGACCCATGCTCGAACGTGCCTACCGCAAGCGCCTCGACGCCGATCTGACGCGCTGGCAATCCGAAGGGACCATCACGCCCACCATCGGCGACGCCATTCGCAAGTCCTTTGCGCCCTTGCCGGCCGCCGTGAACATCGCGACCGTGGTCGCGATCGTCGGCGGCCTGTTGATCGCCGCCGCTTTCCTGGCCTTCGTCGCCGCGAATTGGGACGGCATCGCGCGGCCCGCGCGCTTTGCGATTCTGCTCGCCGGCATCGCGGCCTCTTACGGCCTCGGCGCTTTCTTCGCGCGCAGCGAGCGGCCGATCCTCGCCGACCTCGCGGCCGCGGTCGGCGCTCTCATCTTCGGCGCCTCGATCGCGCTCACGGGGCAGATGTATCACCTCGACGGCGACTTCGCGGCCGCGATGCTGCTCTGGGCCGGCGGCGCCATGGCGGCCGCGGCGCTCACCGGCTCGCGCGGCGCGCTCGCGGTCGCGCTCACGGTCGGGCTCATCTGGAGCACGATGCGCATCGAAGAGCTCGGAACATTCCCGCACCTCGCCTTCATCCCTTTCTGGCTGATCGGCGCGGCGCTGGCCATCGCTTGGAACGCGCCCGTCGCACGTCATCTGGTCGCGCTCGCCGTGGTGGCGTGGTGGATCATCGCGGTGTTCGCGGCCGCCGATGTTCGTGGCGGGGCCAACACCGCTGCCACGCTGGTCGCGGGCCTCACGCTGATCTTCGGCGCCGGCCATGCCATGGCGACCTTCGGCCGCGCGGCCGTGCAGTCGCTCGGCCTCACGCTCTCGACCTATGCGGGCTTCGCGCTCGCGGGCGTGCTCGCCCTGATGGCGGCCGTCGCGCGGGAATTCCGCATCGGCAGCTATGGCCTCCCGGACTGGGTCTACGCCTGCGGCGTCGCCGGCGTGGTCGCATCGGTCGCGGCCGCCGGCATGACGCGCCGCACCGCCGCCGCGCTCGCGGCGGTGGCGCTCGCCCTGGGCGTTGTCGCATCGCTGACCCTGCCGGGCGCGGGACGTGCGCTGATCGGCAGCGGCCCGTGGCTGCTCTACGGCCTCGTGCTCGTCGCGATGCTGAGCCTCGTCATCTCGGGCATGCTCGACGAGCTTCGCCCGCGCGTCGCCGCCGGCTGGATCGGACTCGCCGCCGCCATCGCGGCCATCACCTGGACCGTGGAGGGCTCCCTGCTCGACCGCGCGATCTTCCTCGCCCTCGCGGGCGGGGTCGCCGTCGTGCTGGCGCTGCTGCTTGGGCGCCTGCTGCCGAAGGAGCAAACGTCATGACCTCTCTCGTCTCGATGCTCAACCGCATCCCGCGTGTGGTGCTCTTCGCCCTCGCCGGCCTGATCCAGATCGCGGCCATCGCCTATATCGTGGTCGACCGCGCCGGCATCCTGCGCAACGGCACCGAGGTGACGCTGCAGACTGCGCCTGTCGATCCGCGCGATCTTTTGCGCGGCGACTACGTGGTCCTCGGCTATACGATCGCGAGTGCGCCCACGGGCGAGCTGCGCGCCAAGCCGGCGCCCGGCCGCGACACGCCGATGTATGTGCATCTGACTCGCGGCGAGGACGGCTTCCATCGCGCGGTGGCGGCGCATCTCGCGCCGGTGAGCGTGCCACCGGGCGATGTGCTGATCCGCGGCCGCGCCATCAATGGCATGAACTGCGGCAAGAGCGGGCCGGAGTTCTGCCCGACTGTCGGCATGCGCTATGGCATCGAGAAATACTTCGTGCCCGAAGGCGAAGGACGCGAGATCGAGTCGGCGCGCAATCAGGGCAAGGTGACGATCATCGCGTCGGTCGCCCCCGACGGCCGCGCCGCCATCAAGCGCCTGCTGCTCGACGGCAAGCCGCTCTACGACGAGCCGCTGTATTGAGCCTTTGTGCGTCTCACTAATCGAAACAAAAACGGAAAGAGCCTCGCGCGGGACCCCCATCCCGCGTAAGGCTCTTTCACCCCCGCCGTTTTTTCGCAAGTCCCGGACGGTGGATGCCGTTCGCCGTTGTCCGGGATCTGAAATCGTCGGTGCCCCGCGCTCCAGATGACGTTGTGATACACGCCACCCGGCATGGTGAATATTCGTTTGAATCCGGACCCCGATACGGAGGCCGCTCCGCCGGGAATCAGTCCTCGCCCGCCCGCGCGTGGGGCAGCGTCCCGTCATAGCGCTCGTCGCGCATGTTCCAGCTGCGGGTGCGCGTGCGCGGTTTGACCGAGCCGGTGTACGGATCCTCGCGGCGCGAGGCCTGCGCATTGGTGCCCGCACGGCCCGCCACCACCTCGCCCGGCACGGCCGCCGGATTGCAGATGCGCCGTCCGCTGCTGCGACGCGCGAGATCCACGTGGATGTGGTCGTAGTGGAACACGTTCGAGCCCGGCGCGAGCACCGTTGAGAAGCGCTCGCACGCGCTCGCATGCACGTCGCGCAAAAAGCCCTGCTCCTCGGGCGCGCCGCGCCAGCCGTTCTTCACCGTCACGGTGCGGCCGTCCGCGAGCGTGAACGAGGCGATGTCGAGCGCATTGCCGAAAGCATGCTCGGAAATCGGCGCGCCGCGCTGGCCATTCATGCCGCGGCACGAATAGGCCGAGATCTGCTTGATCTCGGTGACCGGTTGCCCGAACCAGCGCATCGCGGCCGGCTGAATGCCGCCCGCGAGCCACTGGTCGACCTGCGAGACGATCGGGCATGCGAGCGTGGCGGCCGGCTTCACTTCGACTTGCGCCACGGCCGGCGCGGGCACGCGCGAGGGCGAAAGCGGGCGCGTCGGATAGGACGGCTGCGCCGGATAGGATGGCTGCGCGCCATAGACGGGCCGTTGCGCCGGCACCGATTGCGGGTAGCCGCGCGGTTGCGCCTGCTGCGGCGCCGGCGCGTCGACCATGTCGCCCGGCTCGTCGAAGTCCTCGGGCTCGACGCCTGGCGGATTGATCGACATCGGACCGTTCGGCTGCGCCTGCGGATACGCGCTGCTCTGATACGCGCCGTTCGGCTGCGCCGGCGGATACGCGTTGCGCTCATACGAACCGTTCGCCTGCGGCGGCGGATACGCGTTGCTCTGATAGGAGCCGTTCGGATAGGCCACGTCGGGCTGCGCATAGGTCGGGCGCTGCGCCGGATAAGGCGCGCTGCTCTGCGGATAGGGCTGCGACGGCGGATAGCCCTGCGACGACGGATAGCTCGAGGGCGCGCCGTTCGACGGATAATTCGCGGGCCCGCGATAGACCGGCTGGGTCGGATACGAGCCCGAGGGCGGCGGCGGAGCCGCGAGTGGATGCTGGCCCGGGATCGCGCCGGGCGGGCGCAGCTCGTCATTATATCCGAGCGCCGACGAGGGATCGCCGAGCGCGCTCACCTTCAGAGGATGATCGGCGCCGCAGATACCCGGTCCCTGGATCGGGCGTGCCTGCACGATGCCGGCGCCCTCTTTCACGGCACCGGACTTCAGACAGGCGACTTCCGCCTCGCCGCGCCAAGCTTCACGCTCGGCGTACCAGGAGCGCCCGCAGCCAGCGAGCGCGACGAGGACGAGCGAGCCGACGAGATACAAACGAACTCTGCGCGTCATGCGCCGAGAATGTGAGGAATTCCGTTAAGGAGTTCTCAAGCCTCGCGGGCCGGGCGATCGCGGATGCAAGCCGTTTCGCCGCCGGCCGACAATCCGCCTTGGTATCCGGCGGCTCGTCTCATGTCTGGGCATGCACATGCGGGGCCGGATCGCGCTAAGACGAAGCCGATGGATTTCCAGCATTTTACGAGAACTGGCCGGAGGCTCGCGGCGGTGCAGCACATTTGGCGCTTCCGCAACCGCATTAGACTTTGGTAGAGTTTCGCCATGTCCAACAAGGAGGGAGCCTGGACGTGGACCTTGCCGTGAGACTGGACGTGGTGGTGATGGCTGCCGTGTTTGCTTTCGTCGGTGCCATCCTGCTCGGAGCGTTCTGAACTCGGGTCTGTCCAACGAACAACGCCAATCCTTAAGAGTACCGTCGCCCCCACGACGGATGAGTTGAAGAACACCGGACGGCGCCCCCGCTCCGGTGTTCGTTATTTTCAAGCCCGTGATTTTCGCGCGACGCCAGCAGCGTGGACGTGCGGCTTCCGTCCCCGTAAATAACGGACATCACAAACCGGGCGCGATGCACGCCTGTGAGGAGAACGACATGCGTCCGAAGACGCTTCTTGAAATGGCCGGCGTGACGCCGGCGCCGGCCAAGCTCTCGGAGTCGGCCGTGGTGGTGATCGACGCGCAGCGTGAATATGTCGACGGCGCCGTGCCGCTGAACGGCGTGAAGCCGGCGCTGGACGAGATCGGCAAGCTGCTGGAACGCGCGCGGGCAGCCCGCGCGCCCATCATCCACGTCGTGCATCACGGCCGTCCCGGCGGCCTGTTCGCGCCCGGCTCGACCGGTGCCGAGATCGCGCCGCCTGCCTCCCCGGCGCCCGGCGAAGCCGTCGTCAGCAAGGGCCTGCCCAACGCCTTCGCGAGCACCGATCTCGCCGACAGGCTGCATGCGCTCAAGCGCCCCTCCGTCGTGCTGGTCGGCTTCATGACCCATATGTGCGTCGAGGCGACGGCCCGCGCCGCCATCGATCTCGGCTTCAAGGCGACCGTGGTCGCCAGCGCCACCGCGACGCGCGACCTGCCCGACCCGACCGGCGCCGGCGCCGTCTCGGCCGCCGAGGTGCAGCGCAACGCCCTCGCCGCGCTCAACGATCGCTTCGCCACCGTGGTCGCGAGCAGCGAGCAGGTGCCGGACTAGCGACGCACTCGGCGTCATCCCGGAAGCCGCGCAGCGGCTGTCCGGGATCCATAACCCCTGTCTTTCCGCATCATGATCACCGGGGTTATGGATCCCGGCTCTCGCTGCGCTCGGCCGGGATGACGCTTCGCGTCACTCCGCGGCCTGCCGCATGGCGCGGTGTGGATCGTAGTTCAGGATCGGCATCAGCCAACGCTCGGCCTCTTCGACGCTCCAGCCCTTGCGCGCCGCGTAGTCGACCACCTGGTCGCGCTCGATCTTGCCGACGCCGAAATAGTGGCTCTCGGGGTGGCCGAAATAGAGGCCGCACACGGAGGCGCCAGGCCACATCGCGAAGCTCTCGGTGAGCTTCACGCCAATCCTCTCTTCGCCTTCGATCAGGCCGAACAGCGTCGCCTTCTCGGTGTGGTCGGGCTGCGCCGGATAGCCGGGCGCCGGGCGGATGCCGCGATACTTCTCGCCGATCAGGTCCGTCGGCGTGAGCGCCTCGTCGGCCGCATAGCCCCAGAACTCGCGCCGCACGCGCTCGTGCAGCCGCTCCGCGAAGGCCTCCGCGAGACGGTCGGCGAGGGCCTTCACCATGATCGATGAGTAGTCGTCGTTCGCGTGCTTGAAGCGGTCCGCGATCGCGTCCTCGCCGATGCCGGCCGTGACCACGAAAGCGCCGACATAGTCTTCGCGCTTCGAGTCGACCGGCGCGACGAAGTCCGCGAGCGCCACATTGGCGCGGCCCTCGCGGCGCGTGAGCTGCTGGCGCAGCGTGTGCAGCGTCGTGAGGGGCTTGCCCCGGCTCTCATCGCCGTAGACCAGGATATCGTCACCCTTGCTGTTGGCAGGCCAGAAACCGACCACCGCGGCAGCGCGGAACCAGTTCTCCCTGACGATCTGCGCCAGCATCTTGCGCGCATCCGCATAGAGCGAGCGTGCCGCCTCGCCCACCATGGCGTCGTCCAGGATCGCCGGATATTTGCCGGTGAGCTCCCAGGTCGAGAAGAATGGCGACCAGTCGATATAGTCGACGAGCTCGGCCAACGAATAGTCCGCGAGCACGCGCGTGCCGAGGAAGCCCGGCCGCGGCGGCTGGTAATTCGCCCAGTCGAGCTTCAGCGCATTCTTCCGCGCATCCGCCAGCGAGAGCCGCCGCTTCTGCTCCTCGCCGCGCGCATGCGCGGCCGCGATGTTCGCGTATTCGCGCCGCACCTCGTCGATGTACTTGGTGCGCTGCGAAGACATCAGCGATGAGACGACGCCGACCGCGCGGCTCGCATCCGTCACATAGACGGCTTGCCCGCGCCGGTAATTCGGGTCGACCTTCACGGCCGTGTGCACGCGGCTCGTGGTGGCGCCGCCGATCAGCAGCGGCAGCTCGAAGCCTTCGCGCTCCATCTCGGCCGCCACGTGGCACATCTCGTCGAGCGACGGCGTGATCAGGCCCGAGAGGCCGATGATGTCCGCCTTCTCGGCGCGCGCGGTCTCGAGGATCTTGGCGGCCGGCACCATCACGCCGAGGTCGATCACCTCGTAATTGTTGCACTGGAGCACGACGCCGACGATGTTCTTGCCGATGTCGTGCACGTCGCCCTTCACGGTCGCCATCACGACCTTGCCGGCCGACCTGTGCTGGGTGGCACCGCTCGCCTTCTTCTCCTCCTCCATATAGGGGAGCAGATAGGCCACGGCCTGCTTCATCACGCGCGCGGACTTCACGACCTGCGGCAGGAACATCTTGCCCGAGCCGAACAGGTCGCCGACCACGTTCATGCCGGCCATCAGCGGCCCTTCGATCACGTCGAGCGCGCGGCTCGCCTTGGCGCGCGCCTCCTCGGTGTCGGCCGTGATGTAGTCCGTGATGCCGTGCACGAGCGCGTGGGAGAGCCGCAGCTCCACGCTCCATTCGCGCCAGGCGAGGTCCGCTTCCTTCGCCTCCTTGCCGGCGCCGCGGAACTTCTCCGCCAGGGCGAGCAGCCGCTCGGCCGCGTCCTCGCGCCGGTTGAGCACCACGTCCTCGCAGGCCTCGCGCAGCTCCGGCTCGACATCGTCATAGACCGCGATTTGACCCGCATTGACGATGCCCATGTCCATGCCGGCATGGATCGCGTGATAGAGGAACACCGAGTGCATCGCCTCGCGCACCGCCTCATTGCCGCGGAACGCGAAGCTGAGGTTCGAGACGCCGCCCGAGATGTGCACGTGCGGCAGGTTCTGCCGGATCCAGCGCGCCGCTTCGACGAAGGCGACGCCGTAGCCGTTATGCTCCTCGATGCCGGTCGCGACCGCGAAGATGTTCGGGTCGAAGATGATGTCCTCGGGCGGGAAGCCGACCTGGTTCACCAGAACGTCGTAGGCGCGCTTGCAGATCTGCGTCTTGCGCTCGAAGGTGTCGGCCTGGCCCTTCTCGTCGAAGGCCATCACGACGACCGCGGCGCCGTGCCGCCGCACGATCTTCGCCTGACGGATGAACTCCGCCTCGCCTTCCTTCATCGAGATCGAGTTCACGACCGACTTGCCCTGCAGGCATTTCAGGCCCGCCTCGATGATGGCGAACTTGGATGAGTCGACCATCACGGGCACGCGCGCGATGTCGGGCTCGCTGGCGATCAGGTTGAGGAACGTGACCATGGCCTTCTCGGAATCGAGCAGACCCTCGTCCATGTTCACGTCGATGATCTGCGCGCCGTTCTCGACCTGCTCGCGCGCGATCGCGAGCGCAGCCGGATAATCGCCATTGGTGATCAGCTTGCGGAACTTGGCCGAGCCCGTGACGTTGGTGCGCTCGCCCACGTTTACGAAGGGGATCTCGGGCGTCAACGTGAAGGGCTCCAGCCCCGACAGGCTCAACCGCCGCGGGGCTTCCGGAATCGTGCGCGGCGCCTTGTCGGCGACCGCGGCCGCGATGGCGCGAATGTGCTCCGGCGTGGTGCCGCAGCAGCCGCCCACGATGTTGACGAGCCCGCTCGCCGCAAACTCGCCAAGCATCTCGGCCATGTATTCGGGGCTCTCGTCGTAGAGCCCGAACTCGTTCGGCAGACCGGCATTCGGATAGGCGCAGACCAGCGTGTCGGCGAGGCGCGAGATCTCGTCCACATGGGCGCGCAGATCCTTGGCGCCGAGCGCGCAGTTGAAGCCGACCGAGAACGGATCGGCATGGCGCACTGACTGCCAGAAGGCGCCCGCGGTCTGGCCCGAGAGCGTGCGGCCGGAACGGTCCGTGATCGTCCCCGAGATCATCACGGGCACGCGGACGCCGAGCTCCTCGCAGAGCTCGTCGATCGCATAGAGCGCCGCCTTGGCATTGAGCGTGTCGAAGATGGTCTCGACCAGCAGCAGATCGGCGCCGCCCGCGATCAGTCCGCGCGCCTGCTCGCCATAGGCGGCGCGCAGCTCGTCGAACGTGATGGCGCGGAAGCCCGGATTGTTCACGTCGGGCGAGAGCGAGGCCGTGCGGTTCGTCGGCCCCATGGCGCCCGCGACGAAGCGCGGCTTGCCGTCCTCTTTCGCGGCGACGTCGGCGGCCTCGCGCGCGAGCCGCGCGGCCTGCTCGTTGAGCTCGCCGACCAGCTCTTCCATCCCGTAATCGGCCTGGGCGATGCGGGTCGAGCAGAACGTGTTGGTCGCGACGATGTCGGCGCCGGCGCGGAAATAGGCGAGATGGATCTCGCGCACCGCCTCGGGCTGCGTCAGCGTCAGAAGATCGTTGTTGCCGCGCAGGTCGCGCGCCCATTCCTTGAAGCGCGTGCCGCGGAAGCCCGCCTCATCCAGCTTCAGCGCCTGCAGCATCGTCGCCATGGCGCCGTCGAGCACCAGGATGCGCGAAGCCGCAGCCTCGCGCAGGGCCGTCTCGACGGGCGAAGCTTTACGCATTACGCGGCCTCTTTGCTGACCTCGGGCCGCAGGCCGAGGAGATGGCAGATCGCGTAGACGAGATCCGCGCGGTTCATGGTGTAGAAATGGAAATCGCTGATGCCGCGATCGACGAGATCGAGCACCTGTTCGGCCGCGACTGAGGCCGCGATCAGCTTGCGCGTCGCCGGATCGTTATCGAGTCCCTCGAAGCGCGCCGCGAGCCAATCCGGCACGCTGGCGCCCGCGCGCTCCGCGAAGCCGCGCGCCTGCTTGAAATTCTGCACCGGCAGGATGCCGGGCACGATCGGGATCGAGATGCCGCGCGCCCGCACCCGGTCGAGATAACGGAAGTACAGATCGTTCTCGAAGAAGAACTGGGTGATGGCGCGCGTCGCGCCCGCGTCCACCTTCGCGGCCAGCATGTCGATGTCGGCTTCGACCGTGGCGCTGTCCGGATGCTTCTCAGGGTAGGCCGAGACCGAGACTTCGATGTCGGCGATGCGCTTGATGCCGGCGACCAGCGCCGCACCATTGGCATAGCCGCCCGGATGCGGCGCGTAGCGCTCGCCGACGCCGCCCGCCGGATCGCCGCGCAGCGCCACGATGTGGCGCACGCCGGCCTCTGCATAAGAACGAATGACCTCATCGACCTCGCTGCAGGTCGCGCTGACGCAAGTCAGATGTGCGGCCGGCACAAGGTGAGTCTCGGCGAGGATGCGTTTCACGGTCGCATGCGTGCGCTCGCGCGTCGAACCGCCGGCGCCGTAAGTCACGGAGACGAAGCTGGGGCTGAGCGGCGCGAGGCGCGTGATCGCCTCCCACAGCGTCTTCTCCATCTCCTCGGTCTTGGGCGGGAAGAACTCGAAGGAGACGCGCATGCGTCCGCCATCGGCGATGAAACGGCTGGCGCGCTCGTGCAAACCCATCACGCAACCTCCCGTTCGGGACTGACCAGCATCAGGCGCGGATCGCGCCCGAGCCAGAGCGAGACCGCGATCTTTCCTTCGGTGCCGGCCTCCGGCGCGAGCGTCTGATGTTGCTCGACCGTCAGTCCCGCGGCCGCGATCCATTGCGACACGGTCTCGGCCGAGAAGCCGAGGCGGCGATGCGCGTGCTCCTCGCGCAGGAATTCGAGATCATGCGGCGCGAAGTCCACGACCAGCAGCCGGCCCTGCGGACGCAGCGCGCGCGCGGCCGTGCGGATCGCGCGCGCGCCGTCGTCGAGGAAGTGCAGCACCTGATGGATGACCACCACGTCGAACGAGCTCTCCGGCACGTTGAGCTCGTAGATGTCGCCCTGTCGCACGCTGCAGTGCTTGAGTCCCGCGCGCTCGAGCCGGTCGCGCGCGACCAGCAGCATGTCGAGCGACATGTCGATGCCGAGCCCACGCTCGATCTGCGGGCCGAACACTTCGAGCACGCGGCCGGTGCCGGTGCCGAGATCGAGCAGCGAGCGGAACGGCCGGTCCGCGAGCGCGTCGAGCATCGCGGCCTCGACGGCCTCGTCCGCCACATGCAGCTGGCGGATGCGATCCCATTCGGCGGCATGGCGCCGGAAATAGGCCTGGGCCGCCGCCGTGCGCGCGCCGCGCACCTGGGCGAGCTTGTGCCGGTCGCGCAGGATCACGGGATCGGTCGGATCGAGCCGGCTGACCAGCGCCTGCGCGATCTCGGCGAGCGCGTCGTGCTCGGCCATACGATAGAAGGCCCAGCTCCCTTCCCGGAAACGGTCGAGCAGGCCGGCCTCGGCCAGCAGCTTGAGGTGCCGCGAGATGCGCGGCTGCGACTGGTCGAGGATTTCGGTGAGATCGGAGACGGTCAGCTCGGCCTCGGCCACGAGGGAGAGGATGCGCAGGCGCGTCTCCTCGCCGGCGGCGCGGAGCGCGGCGTTCAGGGCCTCGAAGCTCAAGTGACCGGGTGTCGGCATCGTGTGGGCCAAATCCCATCGGGCCTTCAGAACGACATAAAGAAATCTTTATACGCCGAGAACGGCGAAAACAAGGCCCGGCCGGTAGCGGACCCCCATGTACCTATTAAACCATTGAATATACTTACAAATCGATGCGCGGCTGGCGGCTGTCCAGCGTCGCCGTCCGGCTCTGGCCGCCGCAGAACCGGTCGATCAGCCCCACCAGATCGGCGGCCGCGGCCTCCACGTTACCCCAACCGTTCGACTGCAGCGTCACCACGGCGCGCCGGGTCTCGGGCGTGATCAGCGAGCGCGCGTCCTGGCGCCAGTTCCAGCGCCGGCAGAGCACCTTGCCAGCGTCATCCGCATAGACCACCTCGCCGGGCTTCGGCGCACTCCCGTCCTCGCCCTCCTCGGCCGCCATGTCGACGAAGGTGTCGGTCTCGCGCGCGAAGCGGAAGGCGAGCGGCGCCGTCACCTTGTCGAGATCGTCGGCACCGAGCGGCAGCACATGGGCGAGCGAGACCGCATTGTAGAGGTCGACGAAGCCGTTCACCCGCGCGAGCTCGCGCCCCGCCAGCACGTTCTTCACCAGCCGCTCCACCGAGGAGCGATAGCGCGTCTGCTTGATGCCGAAACCTTTGTAGGCCGCGCGCCAGGCCGCGATCCCCGGAATGCTCGCGAGCTCCGTGCCGCCCCAGCGCTCGCGCACGGCCTGCTCGCGCCCGTGCACCAGGGCGTCGAGCTCCGCCGAGCGCTCGGGCGCGATCGTCACATCCTCCGCGACCACGACGGCGATGCGGGCGGCCGGAAATGCTTCGAGGATCGCTTCGATGGAGACGGTGATCGGCATGGGGATTGTTGCGGTTGGAAAGGGCGCGGAGACTTGGCATAGCTTGCCGGCAAGTCAACCCGGAGCGCCGGAAATGGCCGACGAACTCTATGGAATCCGCGAGGGCGAAATCGCGGTCGCGCTGCCCGATCGCTTCGATGCCAGCCTGTATTTCATCGGTCGCATCCGGACGCCCTGGACGCGGCGCGAGGACTGCCCGAAGAACGCGCGCGAGTCCGATGCGGTCTGCACCATCGAGGTCGACGAGCGCTATGCGGCGGCGCTGAAGGGCGTCGAGACATGCAGCCATCTGGTCGCGCTCTACTGGATGGACAAGGCGCGCCGCGATCTCGTGCAGCAGCGCCCGCGCCATTACGACGAGACCCGCGGCACCTTCGCGCTGCGCTCGCCGGTGCGGCCGAACCCGATCGCGCTCAGCGTGGTGCGCCTGCTCAAGGTGGAGGGCACGAAACTGTCCGTCGTCGGCCTCGACTGCCTCGACGGCACGCCGCTGCTCGACCTCAAGCCCTATTTCGCATCGGTCGACGCCGAGCCGGGGGCCGAGGTCGGCTGGCACAAGGCGCGGCAGGGCTAAGCCGGGCGCATCCGCGGGCGGCCCGGCCCCGTAGCTCTCGCGACGGTGATCGGCGGGCCGGAACCAACAAGCCATTGCGTGCGTTTTCCCGCCGGAACTCAGTCTGAACGCGCAATTCCTTGGAACCACGAGCCTTCTCGGGCTCCGGCGATTTTTCGTCCGGACACATGAACCCTTCTGGCCGTCGTCACGACCAAAGGACATGTGCGCCGGGGAACACGAGGCGCCGAGACTTCAGGCGGATACAGGGGTTTGTCATGAGCCAGAACACGATTCGCACCGGCGCGGCCCTGCTGATCGCCGCCGCCGCCCTTTGGTCGACCACCGCGACCGCCAACCCGCTCGCCACGCTGTTCGGTGGCGCGCCGGCCCAGTCGCAGGCCCTCTCCTACGCGCCCTCGACCGCGCCGACCGACGACACCATCAATGACGGCGAGGAGCCGACCGAGCTCCCGGCGCATCTGAAGCGCCAGATCGTCAGCTATCCGACCCACGAGGCGCCCGGCACCATCGTGATCGACAGCGCCAACACCTACCTCTACCTCGTGATGGGTGGCGGCAAGGCGATGCGCTACGGCATCGGCGTCGGCCGCGACGGCTTCCGCTGGTCCGGCGTGCATTCGGTCACCAAGAAGACCGAGTGGCCCGACTGGACGCCCCCCGCCGAGATGATCGCCCGCCAGCCCTACCTGCCGCGCTTCGTCGCCGGCGGCCCCGGCAACCCGCTCGGCGCCCGCGCCATGTATATCGGCAGCACGGTCTATCGCATCCACGGCACCAACGCGCCGCACACGATCGGCGGCCGCGTCTCCTCCGGCTGCTTCCGGATGGTGAATGAGGACGTCATCGACCTCTACAGCCGCGTGAAGGTCGGGGCCAAGGTCGTCGTGCTGCAGGGCGAGCCGCGCCGCACTTACGAGACCTCCCGCGCTCCGCAGGCCGACCCCGCGATGCGCCCGGTGAGCCTGCGCTCGATCTACTGAGTTTCTCTTTCCTCTTCCGACTCCGTGACCTTCACTTTGGTGCCGAGCTGAACCACCAGCTTCGGCACTTTTGTTTTTCGCGCTTGCTCCGCGCTTGCGCTCCCTCCCCCGCTTGCGGGGGAGGGTTGGGGAGGGGGCGCCGCTTGCTCCGTGCTGACTGCAAGAGCCCCCTCTCTAACTCTCCCCCGCAAGCGGGGGAGAGGACCCTGCCGAGTGCGCCGCACGCACCTCGCATATTCCCCAGCCCGCGTTGACACGCCGCCCGCCGTCCCTACATTGGAGCCGTTCCGAGGGGGGCTCCTGAAGGGAGCTGAGATACCGCCCTCGCCAAACGACTCCATGTCGGCTGGCCCAGCGGTGACCCTTTGAACCTGATCCGGGTCATACCGGCGAAGGGACAGGACAGCCATCGCCAGCACGCCCGGGTCTCCTGTAGCTCTGGAGGAGATCCGATGAACAAGCCCACCACGACTGCCGACTTCGAAACCCCGAAGGTCACGACGGGCCCGCTGCCCGCATCGCGCAAGATCCACGCGATCCCCGACGCCGCGCCCGACCTGCGCGTCCCGCTGCGCGAGATCGCGCTCTCGGAAGGCTCCGGCGAGCCGCCGCTGCCGGTCTATGATCCGTCCGGCCCCTACACCGACGCGTCGGTGACCATTGACGTCGAGAAGGGCCTGCCCCGCACCCGCATCGACTGGGTGCGCGAGCGCGGCGGCGTCGAGGAGTATGTCGGCCGCGACATCAAGCCGGTCGACAACGGCAACGTCACCGGCAAGCACCTCGCCCGCGCCTTCCCGACGCAGCATCGTCCGCTGCGCGCCCTCGACGGCAAGCCCGTGACGCAGCTCGAATGGGCGCGCGCCGGCGTCATCACCAAGGAGATGATCTACATCGCGGAGCGCGAGAACCTCGGCCGCAAGCAGATGCTGGAGCGCGCCGAGGCCGCGCTCGCCGACGGCGAGCAGTTCGGCGCCGAGGTGCCGGCCTTCATCACGCCGGAGTTCGTGCGCTCCGAGGTCGCGCGCGGCCGCGCCATCATCCCGGCGAACATCAATCACGCCGAGCTCGAGCCGATGATCATCGGCCGCAACTTCCTGACCAAGATCAACGCCAATATCGGCAACTCGGCCGTCACCTCGTCGGTGGAGGAAGAGATCGAGAAGATGGTGTGGGCGATCCGCTGGGGCGCCGACACCGTGATGGACCTCTCCACGGGCCGCAACATTCACAACACGCGCGAGTGGATCATCCGCAACGCGCCGATCCCGATCGGCACCGTGCCGATCTATCAGGCGCTCGAGAAGGTGAACGGCGATCCCGTCAAGCTCGACTGGGAGGTCTACAAGGACACGCTGCTCGAGCAGTGCGAGCAGGGCGTCGACTACTTCACGATCCACGCCGGCGTGCGCCTCGGCTACATCCATCTCACGGCCAACCGCGTCACCGGTATCGTCTCGCGCGGCGGCTCGATCATGGCCAAGTGGTGCCTCGCGCATCACAAGGAGAGCTTCCTCTACGAGCGCTTCGACGAGATCTGCGACATCATGCGCCGCTACGACGTCTCGTTCTCGCTCGGCGACGGCTTGCGGCCCGGCTCGATCGCGGACGCCAACGACCGCGCCCAGTTCGCCGAGCTCGAGACGCTGGGCGAGCTCACCAAGAAGGCCTGGGCCAAGGGCTGCCAGGTGATGATCGAAGGGCCCGGTCACGTGCCGATGCACAAGATTAAGGTCAACGTGGAAAAGCAGCTGCGCGAATGCGGCGAGGCGCCGTTCTACACGCTCGGCCCGCTCACGACCGACATCGCGCCCGGCTATGACCACATCACCAGCGCGATCGGCGCCGCCATGATCGGCTGGTTCGGCACCGCCATGCTCTGCTACGTGACGCCGAAGGAGCATCTCGGCCTGCCCGACCGCGACGACGTGAAGGAAGGCGTGATCGCCTACAAGATCGCGGCGCACGCGGCCGACCTTGCCAAGGGCCATCCCGCCGCGCAGCTGCGCGACGACGCCCTCTCCCGCGCGCGCTTCGAGTTCCGCTGGATCGATCAATTCAACCTCTCGCTCGATCCCGACACCGCGCGCGAATATCACGACGAGACGCTGCCGAAGGAAGCGCACAAGGTCGCGCATTTCTGCTCCATGTGCGGGCCGAAGTTCTGCTCGATGAAGATCACGCAGGACGTGCGCGATTACGCGGCGACGCTGAACGACCAACAGCAAGGCATGGCGCAGATGTCGGAGAAATTCCGCGAGCTGGGCAACCAGGTCTACATCGACGCCGACGCCGTGAAGGCAAGCAACAAGGCGCTGTGATCTGGTGAATCGCCGCAAGGCAGACGAGCCCATCCTTGCGGCCGGTGGCATCGTGACACGCGACGAGCCCGAGCGGCTCGTCGCGATCGTTCAGTTGCGCAAGAACCGCGAGTGGGCGCTGCCCAAGGGCAAGCTCGATCCGGGTGAGGACGCGCTTGCGGCGGCGCGCCGTGAGGTGCTGGAGGAGACCGGGCACACGGTCGTCGTGCACCAGCATCTCGGCACGCTCGCCTATCAGAGCGGTCGCGGACCCAAGCAGGTCGAGTTCTGGCACATGACGCTGGCCAACGACGCGCCGCGTAAGCTCAAGGGCGACGTCCGTCGCGTCCGATGGCTGCCGCCCGAGGACGCCATCGAGAAGCTCACTTTGCCGCGCGAGCAGGCGTTTCTCCGGCAAGTGGCGCCGGTCGTCTTCAGCCGCACCCTGCCCGAGCCGGCACGGCCGGGGCTTGTCCAGCGCTTCTGGTCCTGGCTGCGTCGGATGCTTGGCGCCGATTGAACCGCCCAGATCCGGGCCCTCACGCCCGTCCGCGCACCGGCTTGAAGATCGGTCGTCCCTCGCGGATCGCATCCAGCAGGTGGTGCGGTCCGAGATCGTCCGTGTGCGCGAAGTCGAGCAGCGCCAGCGAGGCGTCCGCCGAGTGCCGCGGGTGGACCGGGCGGATCTCGCCGCCGAGCGGCAGGCAGTAGCCTTCGCCGTATTCCATCTCGACGCGGCCGCCGACCTCGGCCCAGATGTCGAGACCGTAGAAGAAGCGCGTGCGCAGATTGCCCATCACGCTGAGCGCCGAATCCGCGAAGGCGTTGAGGACGAGCTCGGTCGCCTCCAGATTGCCGTCCACGAAGGCGCACTTGCCGTAGCTGTTGGCAAACACGTCGCACTCGACATGGCCGAGCGCGACGAACAGGCCGCCCTCCTCGACCGAGTCCTCGAGATCGACGAGACCTTCGACGAAGAGATCGCCGAGGATCAGCGTCTGGAACGCCGGCGCCTTGAACCGGCCCGTCAGGACGAGCGGTCCGCGATGCACGAGGCAATCACCGGTGACCCAGGTGTCGAGGTCCGCCCAGGTGAAGCGCGCGAACTGCCGGCGCAGCGCCGCGGAGCCGCGCTCGCGCAGCAGCCGGCAGAATTCGGCCGGTGTGATCTTTTCGAAGGCCGACATGGAGTGGACCGGAGCGGAGCGATCCTGATTTGTCGCACCCCGGACACCGGCGGTTCAAGTCGCCGCCGGCGCCGGTTTCGTGGGAAATGCCTACTTCTTGCGGGACTTCTTCTTGGACGACTTCTTCTTCGAGGACTTCTTCTTGCCCTTCTTCGGCACCTTCTTGCCCTTGCGTCGCGCTTCCGACAGGCCGATCGCGATTGCCTGCTTGCGGCTCTTCACCTTCTTCTTGCTGCGGCCACTCTTGAGCGTGCCCTTCTTGCGCTTTTTCATCGCGCCTTCGACGTCCTTGGAAGCGCTGCGTGAGTATTTGCGCGCCATATGATCCTCCGTGAGAGAGAACGTGACGGATGCGAGCGTCGCGACTGCGAGCCGCATCCGTCACTCGGATCGATGTCGTCGCGGCACCGCATCAGGCGGTCTCGTGGTGACACCGAGGATCCCGGGTCGCGATGGAGAGGTTCGTCTCACTCCGCCGGACCGGCGAACAGCAACAGGTTGCCGTCCGGATCCTTCACAATAAAGTTCTTGGCGCCCCAGGGTTCCTTGCGCAGTGTCTGATGGAACGTCACTCCTGCGGATTGGAATTCGAGGAAGAGCGCCTTGATCTCCTCCGCGGTCTCCACCGTCATCGCGGCCGTGAGCAGCACCTCGCGATCGCGCAGCGCCGGATCGATCACCGGCGCATCGACGCGGCGCAGATTGAGTCGCGCGCCATCGCGCTTCACCTGACCGTAATAAGCCGGCTCGCCATAGGTGAACACGATCGTGAAGCCGAGCTTCTCGGTGAAGAAGGCGCATGAGGCCGGAATATCGGCGACGAAGAGCTGCGGCTCTGCCGTGGTGAGCACGGCCGGTCGCGCGGCCTGCATGACTTGTTCGGGCATTGTCGACACTCCTTGTTTGAGCGCCTGCCAGCTCGAAAAGCCGTGTTGCCGCGCGACGAGCTCCTGCGCGTCGCTCAGGCGGAACTCCCGCGCGAGGATCTGGGCGTCGCTGAGTTGCGCGAAACGCGGCAAGGCGGCGCGGATCTGCGCCGCGACCGGATAGTAGCGGTCGCGGTGCCATCGCAGCACCAGCTTCGCCTGCTTCCTGAGGTTCTCGAGATTCGGCATGGGCGCATGCTGACAAACGTAGGTGGGCATCGCCCTTCCGGCTTTCTCGCCGCTGCGCCCTACGACAACGCGGCGATTATCCGTCGCGACGCGGCCGAGTCAATCCGGCCCTGACGCGGCTCGTCGGCAACCCCGTGTGATTTCTCCGCAACAGCGCCCATGAAATCGCGCGCGGCTTGCGGGCATCTCCCCCGCGCGGCGGACGCCGGAGCACGCCCCGCGACCTTACAAGCGAGCCAGGAGCGGGAGGGCTCATGAAGAATCTCAGCATCGCGGCGGCGCTCGTGGCCGCCATTCTGGTCGGCTCGCCTGCTTGCGCCGTCGCGCAGCCGGCCATGAACTGGACCGGGTTCTATGTCGGCGCCAATGGCGGTTATGCCTGGAGCAACGTCGATGTCTCGATGACGCTGGGCGGCCTCTGGTTCACCGAGCCCTTCGGGCCGAACGGCTCGCACGGATCACGGGACAACAGCATCACGGCCGGTCTTCAGGCCGGCTACAATGTCCAGCTTGGACGCGTGGTCGTCGGCCTCGAGGCCGACCTGAACTACCTCGACGTCGGCACGTCCTACGACAGCGGCGTGGTCGTCACGCCGCCGCTCAGCCCCTATCGCGTGACCGACTCCTTCACGAGCCGCTGGGTCGCGACCGCACGGCCGCGCATCGGCGTGCTCGCCTCGGATCGCACCCTGCTCTATCTCACGGGCGGCTTGGCGGTCTCGCGCGTGAGCTTCGCGCAGACGCTGAGCTTCCCCACCATTCCCTCGACGACGAGCGGCGTCGTATCGAAGACCCGCTACGGCTGGAGCATCGGCGGCGGTCTCGAGCAGATGTTCGCCGCCAACTGGACCGTGAAGCTCGAATATCTCTTCACCGACTTCGGCGAGGTCAGCTTCACGACCGAGCTGCCGTTTCCGGTCTCGCCCGGCTATCTCCAGGATCACAGCGCACGCCTGAGCTCGCATTTGCTGCGCCTCGGCATCAATTACAGCTTCAACTGAGGCAGACCGTCAGAAGCGCAGCACGCGGAACCAGCGCGCGACGTCGAGCAAGGTCGCGAGCGCGGCCGCCACATAGGTATAGGCCGCGGCGCGCAGCACGCTGCGCGCGGCCGGCAGATCGGGAGTCGCGAGATAGCGACCCTGCTCGAGGATCGGCAGCGCCTTGGCGAAGCTCGCATCGAACTCCACCGGCAGCGTCGTGACGTGCACCACAATGCGGAAGCCGAGCAGCACGAGCGCGGCCGCGATCTGGATGATCAACAGGATCGGCGCCTTCACGAGCATGAACACGATCGGCGCAAGCAGCAGCAGCCCGGTCGCGACCTTGTCGATCCAACCGAGGTTCTTGACCAGCACATAGCGCCGCGCGAAGGCGGGCTCGCCGCGCGCATGCTGGATCGCGTGCGAGACCTCGTGCGCCGCGACCGCGACGGCCGATACCGAGCGCCCGTCGTGATGCTGCGGCAGCAGCCGCACCGCGCGTTCTTCCGGATCGTAGTGATCGCCCTGGTCCGTGACCTCGACCTTCACGGCGGCAAGGCCTGCCTGATCGAGCAGATGCCGCGCAAGCTCGGCGCCCGTGCCCGGCAGATCCGGACGATCGACGCCGTGCTGCGTCAGCACGCGGCGCACCCAGTATTGCGGGCCGAACACGGCCGCGACCAGGAGAGTCACGAGCAGGATGATGATGATCGGCATGTGGTGTGACGGCGCGCCCGGATCGTCTCTCTCGCGAGCCTACCCGGAATGGCGCGCCGCCGGAACGTGCCCTCGTGGCGAGGGCACGGGAGTCATCAGCTGCGTCGTCCCGTGCTGCGCTGATCGTTCAGCCAGTCCGAGAGGTTGCCGGCCTGGCTCTTCGCGGACTTGGCGGCGCCGCGCTTCTTCTTCGCGGGTGTGGGATTGCTCTTGGCAGCCTCCGCCTCGCGCGCGAGCCGCATCGCCCGCAGCTTCTCGGTCCGTTCCAGGACCGCGGCCTGATTGGCCTCATATTCGGACATCGCCTTCTTGGCGTCGTCGGCCTTCTGCAGCTTCGCGAGCTGGATCCGTGCCTGCTCTTCTTTCGTACGTTCTACCAAAATGCGGACTCCTTCTCTATCTGCGCACGCGCCCGAGGCACGCGCGCCCGCGTGCTCGGGCTATTTTCCGGCGGCCTTGCGCAGCGCGTCGTTGATGCGATCTTGCCAACCCGGTCCGCCCTCCTGGAAAAAATCGAGGACGTCGCGGTCGATACGCAAGGAGACCTGCTCCTTGGTGTTCGGCAACGTGGGGCGTGGTTGGGCGGGCAATTCCGGCGGGGGCTTGGTCGTGACCTTCTTGAAGGCCGCTTCGGCAATCTGTCGCGGGTCCATCGGTCGTCGTGCCATAACTGCTACATAGCACGCCATGATGGCCACACAATGCCCGGCGCGGAACTGCCGCAGGTCTGGTTAACCCACAGCAAACACTAGTGAATTTCCTCAGCTCGGGGCGTGAACCGCCGCCCGGCCGCCGCCGACCAATCGTTACGCGCGGAAGGATTCGGGGGGAGAATGCATCCATATCGGAAGGTAGCGCTTCTCGGCCTGATGCTCCTCGCCACCTGGCTCGCGGGCCTCGCGTCCGCACGGGCCTGCGCCTGCTGCACCAATCCGGGCCAGCGCAGCGTGCAGACGCTCCCGCTCGAGACCGGCCGTCGCGCGCAGTTCGAGAACCTGAGCTTCGCGCCGGCCGCGGAGCTCAATCTCGGCGAGAGCGACCTCGACCAGGTGAAAGGCATCGCCAACCCGTCCGCGCACTACACGCTCCAGGTGACGGCGCGGCCCGAAGGGATGAGCTTCGCTTTCCGTGACAAGGCAGGGCGCAGCGGCACTCTCTCCCTCACCTATCCAGAGACGGTGTCGATCTTCGAGGTCGATCCGCGCGAGGACAAGCCGGACTCCGGGCTCGGGCCGACGCTCTACAAGGAGTGGAAGGTGACGGCGAGAGCCGAGGGCACCGGCATCTTCAAGCCGGGCGTTGGCCGCAATCAGCGCATCACGCTGATCCTGCAGGGCCGCGGCAACAGCTGCACCGACGCCGCGGATTTCACGGCCTGGACATTGGTGGTGCATGGACCGGCGGCCGAATTCTCCTTGTTCGGCCGGTTGAAAAGAACCCCGTGAATTCTCCGCAAGCATTGCCACACGCTGTTCGGCGAGAACTTAACGTTGCTTATCCGGGAAATCTGACTGTTTGTTCAGAATTACTGCAATGCGGCTCCTAAATTCCGTCAAATTGAAAGTGCCTGTTTCACGTGCCCCGAACTGGGGATACTCTATGGGGAATCTGCGCTCGGCCAACGCCGACGCCTTTCGGAGGTGAACTCATGAAGAAGACCCTCACCGCAATGCTTGCGGCCGGGACGATTGCGGTGGCGGCTTTCGCCGGCGCCAGCGATGCAAGTGCGCGGCACCGTGGCGGCCACGGCGGAGCGGTTGCGGCCGGCGTGATTGGCGGCCTCGCGGCCGGCGCCATCATCGGCGGCGCCATTGCGGGCTCTCCGGCCTACGGCTACCCGGCCTATGGCCCGGCACCCGTCTATGTGGCACCGGCCGGCCCTGGCCCGGGCTGCTATTACACCCGCGGCCGGCCTGTGTGGGACGACTACTACGGCACGTGGCGTCGCCCGCGCGTGCTCGTTTGCCCTTGATCTCATCTGACGCGTCAACCGTCGCGACAGCCCGGCCGCAAGGCCGGGCTGTTTTGCTTTTGTGAGCAGGCCGCCGAGCGCGGTAGTGGCCCGCAAGCCACAAGTGGCGAATTTCCCTAAGGGCTTCCCCCAGGGTCAAGCCGCCTTCCCGCCTGAGCAAGACGGAGTCCCCTCGCTCCCGCAGATTGCCCCCGGGTTCGGGCGTATCGCGCGGGGGCATCATGGAAAACTCGATCTATCGTGGTCAGGCTGTCGCGGCAGCGCGCCGCCGGGTCTTGCTCGCATCGACCGCGCTCGTGGCGTCAGGTCTCATGCTCTCGCCGGCGGTGGCGGCGGACGTCCAATGGCTGCCCGGCACGGCCAACTGGTTCACAGCCGCGAATTGGAGCACCAACACGGTGCCGACGGCCGCAGACAATGCGCGCGTGACCAATGCGGGCACCACCGCCACGCCCGCGACGATCAGCGCGGCCGGCGCTGTCGCGAACAATCTGTTCGTCAACCTCGGAAATTCGGTCATCGTCACGGGTGCGGGCGCGCTGAACGTCACCGACCTCATCAGCGTCTCCAGCACCGTCGCCACCGCGTCCCAGCTCCGCATCGAGAACGGGGCCGACGTCTCGACCACGCGCTTGTCCATCGAGGCGGCCGGGTCCGGCGAGGTGCTGGTGAGCGGTGCGGGCTCGACGCTCACGGTCGCGCCGACGTCGGACGCCCTCACGTCGCAACGGTTCAATGTCGGCTCGCTCGCGCCGACCGCGACCGGGCTGCTGCGCATCGACAGTGGCGGCGCCGTGAACGTCGCCGGCACCGGGACGCTCCACCTCGGCATCAACGAGCCCGCTCTCTCCTTCATCGGCGCGGGCACGCTGCAGATCGGCAATGGCGGCGCCAGCGGCACGCTCACCGCGTCCAAGGTGCAGTTCGTCGATGGCACGAATTCGCGCGTCGTCTTCGATCACACCGACACCACCACCTTCACGACGCCGATCACCGGCAACGGCACGGTCGAGAAGTTCAACACCGGCACCACCATCTTCACGGGCGTCAACACCTATACGGGCCTCACCACGATCAATGCCGGCACGCTGCAGATCGGCAATGGCGGAGCCTTCGGCTCGATCTTCGGCGATGTCGTCAACAATGGTACGCTGCGCTTCAATCGCAGCGACACAGTGTTCTACGACGGCGTCATCTCGCAGACGGGGCTCCTGGAGCAGTCTGGCACCGGGACGCTTGTCCTGCGGGGCGCCAACACATACACGGGCGGCACCCTCATCAGCGCGGGCACGCTGCAGGTCGGCGAAGGCGGCGCCTTCGGCTCCATCGTCGGCAATGTCGCGACCTTCGGCACCTTCGCGGTGAACCTCAGCAACACCTTCACGCTCGGCGGCGTGATCTCGGGCCCCGGCGCGGTGCAGCAGATCGGCTCCGGCACGACGATCCTGACCGGCGCCAACACCTACACGGGCGGCACTACGATCACGCAAGGCACGCTGCAGCTCGGCAACGGCGGCGCGACCGGCGCCATCATGGGCGACGTCGTCGTCGACAACGGCACCTTCGCGATCAATCGCAACAACGCTTACGTCTTCGGCGGCGTCATCTCGGGCACCGGCGCCTTTCAGCAGCTCGGCACCGGCACCACGATCCTGACCGGCACCAACAGCTATACGGGCGGCACCATCATCGCGGCGGGCACGCTGCAGCTCGGCAATGGCGGCGCCACCGGCCTCATCGTGGGCGACATCGTCAACAATGGCACGCTCGCCCTGAACCGGACCGGCAGCTACTCGCTCGACGGCAACA
The DNA here is from genome assembly GCA_023404705.1 of Pseudomonadota bacterium. Lineage (GTDB taxonomy): Bacteria > Pseudomonadota > Alphaproteobacteria > Rhizobiales > Xanthobacteraceae > FEB-22. Next base: position 31,711 of record JAEYAU010000110.1, on the reverse strand, counting down.
TCTCCGGCACCGGCGGCTTGCATTTCATGGGCGACGCCACCGTGACCCTTTCGGGGACAAACAGCTATGCGGGCGGAACGCGGATCGCGGGCGGCAGCGTCGACATCTCGGCTGACGCGAATCTCGGTGAACCGGGCAGCGACATAATCTTCACGGGCGGCGGCGGAGTGCTGTCGATCAATGCGGGGCTCACATCGAACCGCAACATCACACTCGACGCGGGCGGCAGGTTCGTCGCCCACGGCAACGATGTGACGCTCGGCGGCACCATCACGGGTAACAACCTCCTCACCCTGCAGGCCGGCAGATTCACCCTCTCGGCAGACAGCAGCACCTTTACGGGACAGACACTCCTGAGCAGCGCCACTGCGTTCGTGAACGGCTCGCTCGCCAATTCGCCGATCTCGGTCCAGGCCAACAGCACACTCGCCGGCACCGGCACGGTCGGCGCCACCACGGTCGGAAACTTCGGCACTCTCGCGCCCGGCAATTCGATCGGGACGCTCACGGTCAACGGCGCGCTGACCTTCAACGGGAGCAGCAGCTATGCGGTGGAGGTCGGGCCGCAGAGCGCGGATCGCACCAATGCGAGCGGCACGCTCGCCATCAATGGCGGGACCGTGGACGTCGCCGCAGGCGGCAATGCGCTGGCGAGGACCTACACGCTGATCAATGCGGCGAGCCGCACCGGCACGTTCGGCGGCCTCAACGTCACGGGCTCGTTCGGCCCCTTCGTCACCAATCCGCATCTCACCTACGACGCGCAGAGCGTCTATCTGGTCCTGGATCCCGCATCGCTCATGACCCTGGCGCCGGCCGGCACGCCGGGCAATGCCAACCGCGTGCTCGCGGCGATCGACCGCGCCTACGCGAATGGCGGCGACATCTCGGGTCTCGTCGGCCTGCTGGGCCTCAACGGTGCCGCGCTGAGCAGCGGCCTCTCGCAGCTCACTGGCGAGACCGCCACGGGCGCGCAGACGGCCGGTCTGCAGTCGATGGATCGCTTCCTGAGCCTGATGCTGGATCCCTTTACGACAGGCCGCAGCGGCGGCTTCGGCCCGGCGCTCGGCTACGCGGCGGAATCAGCGCCCGCGTCCGGATATGCGGCCGTGACTCCCACCGACGCGCGCAGCTTCGACGCGCGCTGGAACATCTGGGGCGCCGGCTTCGGCGGCACCAACCGCATCGACGGCAATACGGGCCTCGGCACCCACGCGCTCTCGAGCACGGCCTATGGCGTCGCCGTCGGCGCCGATTATCGCGTCTCGCCCGACGCGCTGTTCGGCTTCGCGGTCGCGGGCAGCGACACCTCGTGGAGTCTCGCCAACGGTCTCGGCAGCGGCCGCTCCGACTCCTTCCAGGCCGGCGTCTACGGCACGGCGCGGGCCGGTGGCTTCTATGTCTCGGGCGCCGCCGCCTACGGGATGCATTGGACCTCGACCGAGCGCATGGTGACGCTCGGCCTCAGCGAGAAGCTCACGGCGGATTTCCACCCGCAGACGTTCGGCGGCCGCGCCGAGGCCGGTTATCGCATCGGCGACCGCGGCTTCGGCGTGACGCCCTATGCGGCCGGACAGATCCAAGCCATTCGCTTGCCGGCTTACACCGAGCGCACAGCCGCCGGCGCCGGCGTCGCCGCCCTCACCTATGGCGCCGAGACCGTCACGGCAACGCGCGCCGAGCTCGGCTCCTGGCTTGACACCACGGTGGCGCAGGGCCCCGGCAGCGAGCTCACGCTGCGCCTGCGCGGCGCCTGGGTGCACGACTTCGACACCGACCGGCGCGTGGCCGCGACCTTCCAGACCCTGCCGGGCGCGAGCTTCGTGGTGAACGGCGCGACGCCCAACAGCGACGCCGCGCTGGTCACGCTCGGCGCCGAGTTGCGCATGGCGAGCGGCTGGTCGCTGGGCGGCAAGTTCGACGGCGAGTTCGGCACCAACGCGCAGACCTATGCGGGGACCGGGGTGCTGCGCCGGACGTGGTGACTTCATCACCGGCCCTGCATGTGCCGCAGCACCTCGGCGGTCGGCCAGCAGTCGAGCTTCAGACCGTTCGCCTTCTGGTAGGCGCCGAGCGCAGCGCGCGTCAGCATGCCGGCCTTGCCATCGATCTTGTCGCGATAGAGGCCGAGCTCGGTCATGCGCTTCTGCATCGACTCGACCTCGACGGTCTTGAGCTGCGCCGACTGGCTCCACGCCGTCTCGAACGGGCGCGGGTCGGTCATGCGGTCGCTGAGATGGCCGACGAACAGCACATAGAGGTCGGAGAAATTGTAGTCCTTGATCACATAGTAGTTCTTCGGCGTGAGGAAGGCCGGGCCATAGGTGCCTTCGGGCAGCAGCAGCGACGCCGGCTCGGCGAGCTCCGCGGCGCTCAGCTTGCGGCCATGCGCCGGGACATAGCCGCGCCTGATCCACTCGCCGATCGGCAGCTTGTGCTCGGGCTGCGCGATCGTGCAGTCGATCTGCGCCGGCGGACGCACCTCATAGGCCCAGCGCTTGCCGCGCTGCCAGCCCTTGCCGACGAGCTGCCGCGCCGCGGAGGCGAGCGCGTCCGGCACCGAGCCGAAGATGTCGCGCCGCCCGTCGCCGTCGAAGTCGACGCCATAGCGATAGAAGTCCGACGGCAGGAACTGGGTGAGCCCGAGCGCGCCCGCCCACGAGCTCTTCATGTCGAGCCGCGCGTGTCCCTCCTGCACCATCTTCAGGGCCAGCAGGAACTCCTCGCGAAACTGCTCCTTGCGCCGGCCCACATAGGCCTGCGTCGCGAGCACGCGGATCGCGCTGTGCGGCAGCCGGTGGCGGCCGTAGTCGGTCTCTCGCGCCCAGATCGCGAGCAGCACTGTCGGCGGCACGCCGATCTGCTGCTCGATCGCCGTGAGGGTCGCGCGATGCTGCGCGAGCAGCTTGCGCCCGTGCTCGGCGAGCCGCGCGATGCTCTTCTCCGACACATAGGCGGCCGGCGTCTGCACGAACTCCGGCTGCGACTGGTCCGGCCGCGGCAGCCGTCCCGGGATCACCAGGTCCGGGAGATTGAAATCAGGCTCGAGCCCGCGCGTCGCCGCATCGAAGGTCGCCCGCGACACGCCCTGCCGCTGCGCCTCCGGCCACAGCTGCTGCAGGAACGCATCGAAGACCGCATCCGCGCGGCCCTGCGTCACGGCGGCGAGCAGGATCGCGGCGGCGACCAGGGTGCGGATCATGGCGCATCGCCGTAGCGCTTGCGCACATCCTTGCGCGCCTGCGCGAGCCGTTTGGCATAGTCATCCGCAAACGGCTCCGCCAGCGTCTCCTCCAGATCGGCGAGCAGTGACCAGAGCGCCGGCAGCTCGGAGGGATCGCCCAGCGCCTCGCGCAGCGGCTCGCCGTCCTCCTCGTCCGCGGTGCGGGCCAGGAAGTCGAACAGGACCAGCGCGACCGAACGGTCGAGCGTCAATGTGACGGTTTCGATTCCCTGAGCCACGGCCCCTCCGGCGCAACGAAGCTTGATGCCGAAGGTGTAGACGAATCGACCCGTCGCAGGCAACGCGCCGCCTACGCCACCAGGTCCGAGATATGCACCGGCAGCTTGCGGATGCGCTTGCCCGTGGCGTGGAAGATCGCATTGGTGATCGCGGCCGCGACGCCCACCTCGCCGAGCTCGCCGATGCCGCGGGCGCCGATCTTCGAGGAATAGGGATCGTGCTCGTCGACGAAGAACACGTCGATGTCCTGCGGGATATCGGCATTCACGGGCAGCATCACGCCCGAGAGGTTCTTCGAGAGATAGCGGCCATAGCGCGGGTCCATGGCGCTCTCTTCCAGCATGGCGCGGCCATAGCCCCAGATAATGCCGCCGATCATCTGCGAGCGCGCGGTGCGCGGATTGAGGATGCGGCCCGCCGAATAGCCGGCGACGCAGCGGCGCATGCGGGCACGGCCGAGCTCCTCGTCCACCTCCATCTCGACGAACACCGCACCCCACGTGTGCATCGAGTGCTCGGACTTGCCGCCATGGGCATCGAACGGAACGTCGCCCGGCAGCCCGAACGTGCCGTCCGCGACGAGCTCGCCGACGCCCTTCTCGCGCATCAGCCCGCTCCATTGATCCGGCGCCGGCATCTCGTTGCCGCCCGCGAGCGCGGTGAGCCGCTCCTTCAGCTTCTCGGCTGCGTCCGCGACCGCCGAGCCCGTGCACATGGTGGTGGACGAGCCGAAGGTACCGCCCGTCTCGGGCAGCGAGGTGTCGCCGAGCCGCACCGTGATGCGCTCGGCCGGAATGTCGAGCACACTCGCGGCGATCTGCGCCAGCACGGTCGAAGGACCCGTGCCGATCTCCTGCACGGCGGACTCGACGAACACCGCTCCGTCGGCGCCGAGCCGCAGCCGCGCGCGCGAGGCAAAGCGGAACGTCGACATGATGCCGCTCGCCATGCCCCAGCCGATCAGGCGGTCGCCCTCGCGCATCGAGCGCGGCGCATGCGAGCGCCGCGACCAGCCGAAACGGCGCGCCGCCTCCTCATAGGCCTCGCGCAGCTTCTTCGAGGAGAACGGCTTGCCGGTCTCGGGATCGCGGTCCGCATCGTTGCGCAGCCGCAGCTCCAGCGGATCCATGTCGAGCCGATAGGCGAGCTCGTCCATGGCGCTCTCCAGCGCGAACATGCCGGGCCCCTCGTGCGGCGCCCGCATCGCGGTCGGCGTCGAGATATGGGCCGCGATGACGCGCGTGCTGGTGTGGATCGCCGGGCACGCATAGAGGCTGCGCGTTCCGGCCGAGCCGAACTCGACATAGTCGTCGACCTGCGATGTGACGTTGGTGGTGTCGTGCGTAATGGCCGTGAGCCGACCCTCGCGGTCGGCCGCGAGCCGCACGCGCGAGCGCACCGTTGGATGCAGGCCCGTGCCCGCATAGGAGCCTTGGCGGCCGAGCGAGAGCTTCACGGGCCTGCCGAGCTTGCGCGTCGCGAGCGCCGCCAGGATCTGACGCGGCCAGACATAGCCCTTGGCGCCGAAACCGCCGCCCGTGAAGGGACAGCGCACATGCACCGTCTCGGGTGGAATTTCGAGCAGCGCCGAGAGTGCGTAGCGAATGCCGTAGGTCCACTGCGTCGCGTCGTGTACGAAGAGCTCGCCGTCGCGCCATTCGGCGAGCGTCGTCGACGTCTCCATCGTGTTGTGGTGCCGCGTCGCCGTGACATAGGTCTCGTCCACGGTCGCGGCCGCGCGCGCAAGTGCCGCCTCCGCATCGCCCTTGCGGGTCTCGAGCGGGAAGAAGGCGTAGCCATTGCCCTCCTGGCGCGGCGGCCGCTCGACGCCGTTCTCGAACACGGTCGGCTTCGCGCGTTCGTAGCTGACAGCCACCAGCGCGGCGCCCGCCTCGGCGGCCTCCAGCGTCTCGGCGAGCACCAGCGCGACCGGCTGGCCTTCGTAATGGATGTCCGTGCCCTGCATCGGCGTCATCGATTGCCCGACGGGCGGCACCGGCGCGCGCTTGAGCTTCGGCAGATCCTCATGGGTGAGCACCGCGACGACGCCCGGCGTCGCGCGTGCAGCCCCGCTGTCGATGCCCTTCACACGCCCTGCCGCGATGGTCGCGCCGACCAGCACGCCGTGCAGCGTGTTCGCGGGCATAGCCTCGCCCGCATAGCGGGCGGCGCCCGTCACCTTGGCGCGGCCTTCGTGACGCGGCAGCGCGGCGCCGATGCCATCGGCAGGCATCGCGCTCTGGCCGACGATCGCGGCGGCCGGATCGTGTCGCTCGTTCATGCCAGGCCTCCCGCCGTGAGCAGCGCGCGGCGCGCCGCATTGCGCGCCAAGGTCACCTTGAATTCGTTGCCGGGGAGTGGACGCGCCCGCGCCAGCGCGCGGTCGAGCGCCGCATCGAGGCTCGCACGATCGAGCGCCTGCCCCTGCAAGGCCGCCTCCGCATCCGTGAGACGCCACGGCTTCTGCGCCACCGAGCCGAGCGCGATCCGCGCCGCGCGGACCCGACCGCCATCAAGATCGATCGCCGCGGCGGCCGAGACCATGGCGTATTCGTAGGACTCCCTCTCGCGCACCTTGATGTAGGCCGAGCGTGCGGCCGCGGCGTCGAGCGGCACGCGCACCGCGATGATCAGCTCGTCCGGTCGCAGGCTGCTCTCGAGCGCGGCGGATGCGGCGCCCGGGCTGACGTGCGCAGCGTCTTCCTGCGTGAGATGGAACTCGCCGATCGGGATCGTGCGCACGCCGCTGCGGCCGACGACCTCGACAACCGCGTCGAGCGCTGCAAGTGCCACCGCGGGATCCGACGGCTGCGTCGCGACGCAATCCTCAGTCCAGCCGAACAGCGCGAGACGGGTGTTGCCGCTGTCCTTGGCGGCGCAGCCCGAGCCGGGCACACGCTTGTTGCAGGGCCAGGGCATCGCGGTGGCGCCCGGCGCCTCGGCGCGGAAATAGGGGCAGCGCGTCTTCTGCAAGATGTTGCCGCCGATGGTCGCGCGATTGCGCAGCTGCGCCGACGCCGCCTTGAGGCAGGCCTGCGCCAGCACCGGCGCGCCGCGCTGCACGGCTTCGTTCAGGCCGATGTCGTTGAGCGTCGCGCGCGCGCCGATGCGCAGCGCGGTGCCTTCGCGCGTGATCGCGCGCATCGCCTCGATCCGGCCGATATCGATGACGCGCTCCGCATCCGTGATTCCGAGGCGCATCCAGTTGAGCAGCTCGGTGCCGCCCGCGAGGAAAACAGCGCCGCTCGCGGCAGCCATCACGGCGTCCTCAGCGCTTGCGGCGCGCGCATAGGCGAAGTCACGCATGGCTCAGGCCTTTCTCGCGGCTTGCATCACCGCGGCGACGATCTGCGGATAGGCGGCACAGCGGCAGATATTGCCGCTCATCCATTCGGCGATCTCGGCCGCCGAGCCGGTGTGCCCTTCGCGCACGCAGGCGACCGCGGAGACGACCTGGCCGGGCGTGCAGTAGCCGCACTGGAACGCGTCCTGGTCGATGAAAGCCTGCTGCACGGCGTGCAGCACGCCGTCGCTCGCGAGCCCTTCGACCGTGGTCACCTCCATGCCCTCGCAAGAGGCGGCGAGCGTCATGCAGGTATTCACGCGCTCGCCCGCGACCAGCACCGTGCAGGCACCGCAGGCGCCTTCGTTGCAGCCCTTCTTGGTGCCCGCGATCTGCAGATGCTCGCGCAGGAGATCGAGGAGCGAGACGCGCGCCTCGTGGCGCACGCTCATCGGCTTGCCGTTGATCGTGAGCCGCGTCGTCAGCACGCGTGCGAAGTCGAGTGTTTGTGCCATGGCATCATCCGTGAGAGGGCTTCCGAGCGCGACGCTGGCTGCGGCGGCGCCGGCCCGCATCAAGTTCTGTCGTGTGAGGCCGTCAGGTTCGCGCATACGACGCCTCCTTTGCGGCAGCAGCGTGCATCATCATTGCGGCTCATCACCATGTGATCATCTGTCGATCGCGGAAGAAGGCGCCGCTCGGCCCGTTCTTCGGAAGGGTCGCGAGCCACACCGCCGTGTCGGCAGCTTCCTCCGGCGTGCGCGGCGCGGCGGAACCGCCCATGCGCGTGCGCACCCAGCCCGGGCACATGGCGTTCACTTTGATGTCCTGGTTCACGGTGGTCTTGGCGAGACAGACCGTGAAGGCGTTGAGCGCCGCCTTGGTCGCCGCATAGGCGGCGTGCTCCGGATCGAGCCCCTCGGCGAACGATCCGCTACCCGACGAGATGTTGACGATCCGCCCATACCCGCGCTCGCGCATGCCGGGTACGAAGGCGCTGCAGACGAGCCAGGGCCCCCGGGCATTGACGGCCCAGGCCTCGTCGAGCCGCGGGAGATCGACCGACGCCGCGTCGCCTTCCGTATAGATGCCCGCATTGTTGATCAGCACGTCGACCGCGATGCCGTCCTTCTCGAGCATCGCGCGGCAACGCGTGACCGCGTCGGGCTTCGCGACATCGAGCGGATAGTAGGCGACGTCGATGCCCTCCCCGCCGAGCTCGGCCTCGGCGCGGCGGCCTTCGGTCTCGTCGCGCGCCGTCAGCACGACGGCGAGCCCCTCTCTCCCGAGCGCGCGGCAGGTCGCAAAGCCGATGCCGCGATTGCCGCCCGTCACCAATGCGGTTCTCTGTGCCATGAGTTCCCCGTCCAATAGAATTGGGACACCAGACGGTTCGCGCGAGAGGTTTCGGCGCGCCGCCCGCAAACTCCGCAAGATCAGTCCCCTGCGGATCTGCTAGTCTGCGCTGGTTCGTCGGACAGGAAGATGGCGGTCGAGCTTCGTTCCGAGATCACATTCGCGTCGGCGCGCGTCGTGCACCTCGTGATGCCTCCGCACGAGCCGGACGGCTATACGAGCGTGTCCGAGCCGCTGGCCATCTGCATCTCGTTCACGGGCCACAGGGACGCGGTCGTCGAGGACCATGCGGGCCGCGCCTGCGCATGGAGCTTCCCGCCCGGCGCCGGCGCGCTCAACGGCTTCGCGCCACAGCGCTGGTTGCGCGTGAACGAGCCCGCGGAGGCCCTGGAGGTCCGCGCCACGTCCGAGGAGCTCGCCTCGGTCAGCGACGAGATCGGCGTCGACTGGCACGCGCATCCGGAGTCGCTGCCGACCGGCCGCGATCCCGTCATCTTCGGCATGTGCGCCCGCTTCCGCATGGCTGCGCTCGGTGCCGACGCGATCGCGGAGCTCGAAGCCGACGAGCTGGTGCGCACGCTGCTCACCCATGTGGCGGTCCGCCATCTCGGCGCGCGCGCGCCGCGCCTGCGCGGCCGTCTCGACCGCCGCCGGCTCACGCGCATCACGGATTTCATCGAGGACACGCTGGAAAGCCCGCCGAGCCTGCGCGAGATGGCCGACGTTGCGGCCATGAGCCCGTTCCACTTCCAGCGCCTGTTCCGCGCCACCACGGGCCTGAGCCCGCACGCCTATGTGATAGCGAAGCGCCTCGAACGCGCGCGCCGCATGCTCGCGCAAAGCGGCAGCCGCGTCGCCAACGTCGCCGCGACCCTCGGCTTCACGGATCTCGCACACTTCCGCCGCGCGTTCCGGCGGCAGTTCAACGCGAGCCCGCGCGGAGCGGGTTAGCGCGCGAACTTCTTGTACTTGATCCGATGCGGGATCGTGCTGTCGGTGCCGAGGCGCCGCATCTTGTCGGCCTCGTAGTCCTGGAAGTTGCCCTCGAACCACTCGACGTGGCTCTCGCCCTCGAAGGAGAGGATGTGCGTCGCGATGCGGTCGAGGAACCAGCGATCGTGGCTGATGATCACGGCGCAGCCGGCGAAATCCTCCAGCGCCTCTTCGAGCGCGCGCAGCGTGTCGACGTCGAGATCGTTGGTCGGCTCGTCGAGCAGCAGGACGTTGGCACCCGACTTGAGCATCTTGGCGAGATGCACGCGGTTGCGCTCGCCGCCCGAGAGGCTGCCGACCTTCTTCTGCTGGTCCGCGCCCTTGAAGTTGAAGGCCGAGACATAGCCGCGCGAGTTCACCTCGCGCTTGCCCAGCATGATCACGTCATTGCCGCCCGAGATCTCCTCCCAGACGTTCTTCGAGCCGTCGAGCGCGTCGCGCGACTGGTCGACATAGCCGAGATGCACGGACTCGCCGATCGTGATCGTGCCGGCGTCCGGCTTCTCCTGTCCGGTGATCATGCGGAACAGCGTGGTCTTGCCGGCGCCGTTCGGGCCGATCACGCCGACAATGCCGCCGGGCGGCAGCTTGAAGGTGAGGTTGTCGATCAGCAGGCGATCGCCGAACGCCTTGGTGAGGCCTTCGAAGGCGATGACGTTCTGTCCCAACCGCTCCGCCACCGGGATGATGATCTGCGCGGTCGTGGTCTGTTTCGCGGCCGCCTTTTTGAGCAGCTCCTCGTAGGCTTGGTAGCGCGCCTTGGACTTCGCCTGCCGCGCGCGCGGCGAGGCCTTGATCCACTCGCTCTCGGCGGCCAGCGTGCGCTGGCGCGACTCCTCCTCGCGGCCCTCCTGCTCGAGCCGCTTCTGCTTCTGCTCGAGCCAGGACGTGTAGTTGCCCTGGTACGGAATGCCGCGGCCGCGATCGAGCTCGAGGATCCAGCCCGTCACATTGTCGAGGAAGTAGCGATCGTGGGTGACGATCAGGATCGCACCCGGATAGTTGCGCAAATGGCCTTCGAGCCACGACACCGACTCGGCGTCGAGATGGTTGGTCGGCTCGTCCAGCAGCAGCAGTTCGGGCTGCCAGAGCAGCAGCCGGCACAGCGCCACGCGACGACGCTCTCCACCGGAAAGCTTCTCGATTTCGGCATCGTCCGGCGGGCAGCGCAGGGCGTCCATGGCAAGATCGACCTGGGAGTCGAGATCCCACAGCCCCTTCGATTCGATCTCGTCCTGCAGCTTCATCATCTCGTCCGCGGTCTCGTCCGAGTAGTTCGCGGCGATCTCGTTGTAGCGGTCGACGATGGCGCGCTTCTCGGCGACGCCTTCCATCACGTTCTCTCGCACGGATTTCGCGGGATCGAGCTTCGGCTCCTGCTCCAGGTAGCCGACGCGTGCGCCTTCCGCGACCCAGCCCTCGCCGACGAATTCTTTGTCGATGCCGGCCATGATGCGCAGCAGCGTCGACTTGCCCGAACCGTTCACGCCCAGCACGCCGATCTTGGCGTCCGGGTAGAACGACAGATTGATGTTCTCCAGCACCTTCCGGTTGCCCGGATAGGTCTTGGAGAGCCCCTGCATGTGATAGATGAACTGACGGGCCATTCCGCCCTGCCCCTCTGGATTGAGCGCTCACGGCGCCGTGTCTGGGAAATCGGCGCTTCTGTTAGCAGGCCGGGACCCGGGGGCCAACACCCCGTTTGGACGCACGGGTTTGTGAACGCGCGCCGGCCGCGTGCGACGGACGCCGTGCTAAGGTCCCGCCGCCTACCGGAGCCCCCCATGCAGGACGCCGCGCGCCTCCTCACCCTGCAATTCCTCGACTGGGTCGCGGCGCGGCCGCGCAGCTACGCCGAGGCGATGGACGCGTGGCGCAGCTCATGCCCGCGCCTCTCCATCTGGGAGGACGCGTTGGGCGATGGCCTCGTGCGCATCGAGAGCCGTCCGGGCGCGACGCGCAACGAGTCGCAGGTGGTGCTGACGGCACGCGGGCGCACGCTGCTCGCGGCCGGCGCCGAGCCTGTCCCGGCGAGGCACACCACCGCGGCGAGCGCGCCGCGCGCTCGGTAAAACTTCAGCAAGGCTGATTACGTATCGCACTTCTACCAAGGTGAGTTGTCAGCAGTTTTTAACTAATTGGGTCGACCATCTCCTGAACCAAGGCGCCACAAGAGGCGACCAAAAGTTGGAACCGGCAAAGCCGGACTCCAGAAGGAGATGGGAGACTGTCATGGCCAAGGGCGCTTACAAGACGCCGACGTTGCGGACCACGGTCGCGGACCTGTGGCACACCGTGACCGCCGACCTCTTCAACACCTATCACCCCGAGCGGCACTACATGCGCGGCCCCGGCCCGAAGTGGCGCGAGAAGCATGCGCAGGTTTCGACCCGCACGGCTGACGGCTTCGGCATGACCCAGGCGGTCGCCTGACGCGCTTCGATCTTCTCTCCTGAGACCGCAAGGCCGCCCGCAAGGCGGCCTTTAGTATTTTAATACCTCTCCAAAATCCGCGCTTGCGTGACCCCGATCACAGCCCAGGCGTCTCGCCTCGGGCAGATTGCTCCCATCGGCACGACAGATTGTCGCGCCGCGCGGTCTGGAGCCGGTGTCGTGAACCCACAGCGCGATGTCCCCCACGAACTTGTGAGGCTCACGCCCGGCTCTGGCCCGCATGTTGCATAGCAACATCGGAAAGCTGCCCCTATCTCAGCCCCCTGGGGCCGGATTTGTGCAGTGCGAGACGAGAGGGCGCTTGCGCCCGGATGGAGAGAGAGATGCTGACCGCCCTGGTCCTGATTTGCTCGATGGCCACCACGCCCGATCTTCGGGACTGCAGCCGCACCAATGCGGTTGCGGTGATGCGGGTGCCCGCCGAGTTCGGTAACCCGGCAACCTGCTTCATGCATGGGCAGGCCTATCTGGCCTCCACCGCCATCGGGCAGGAAATGGCCGACGGCGAGCGCGTGAAGGTCGTCTGCGCCCGCAGCGAGACCACCGTCGGCCTGCGCCAGGTGACCGAGCGCTAAGTCCTTCGCGCCGCCCGCTCCGGGCGGCGATCCGGGTTGGCGACTTGCCAGGCCCGACTTGCTAATTCCCCGGCCGGCACCTCACATAGGAGGGAGCCTCTCGAGCCGGGACCCGATGACCACCATCCTCGACGACTATCTGATCCGCCCCGATCCCGCGGACCCGCGCCTGACCGAACGCGTCAGCGGCGTGGACCACACGGGCGCGCCAATCGAGACCTCGGTCACGGTCGAGCGGGCGCTGACGATCTATCTCAACGCCCAGGAGATCGTCACCGCCATGACGATCGGCGACTATCCCGACTATCTGGCGATCGGCTATCTGCTCAATCAGAACATGCTGCGTGCCGACGACGTGGTCACCGACGTCGACTACGACGAGGATCTGGCGGTTGCCGTGGTGCGCACCGAGCGCGCGACCGATTACGAGGCGAAGCTGAAGAAGAAGGTGCAGACCTCGGGCTGCGCCCAGGGCACCGTATTCGGCGACCTCATGGAGGTGATCGAGAACGCGGCACTCCCCGAGGCCGAGCTGCGCACGTCGTGGCTCTATGCGCTCACGAACAAGATCAACACCACGCCCTCGCTCTATCTCGAGGCCGGCGCCATCCATGGCTGCGTGCTCGCGGAGCGCGACCGGCCGCTCGTCTATATGGAGGACGTCGGCCGTCACAATGCGGTCGACAAGATCGCGGGCTGGATGTTCAAGCATCGCGTGCCCGCGCACGACAAGATCTTCTACACCACGGGCCGCCTCACCTCCGAGATGGTGATCAAGACCGTGCGCATGGGAATTCCCATTCTGGTCTCGCGCTCCGGCTTCACGGCCTGGGGCGTCGAGCTCGCCCGCAAGGCCGGCCTCACCCTGATCGGCCGCGCCCGCGGCAAGCGCTTCATCGCGCTGGCGGGCGAGAACCGCATCGTCTTCGACCAGGACCTCGCCTATGTCGAGGAGGAAAGCTCCAAGCACCGGCGCAAGGCCGCGGCGCATGATGATTAGAGCATTGAGTCACCGATCGTCATCCCGGCCGAGCGAAGCGAGAGCCGGGATCCATATCCCCTGTGGTCGCGATACGGAAAGACAGGGGTTATGGATCCCGGCCCTGCGCTCGCGCGTGCTTCGCACCCGCTCGCTTGGCCGGGATGACCACCGAGTGAGTCGCACCTCCACGAGCACTTGCTAGCGCGCACGAATGACCCATCCCCCCACGTACGGCCTCGTTCTCGCGGGCGGCCTCGCGCGTCGCATGGGCGGCGGCGACAAGGCGCTGATCCGCATCGGCGACGAGACCATTCTCGAGCGCGCGCTGGCGCGGCTGCGGCCGCAGACGGTCGGCATCGTGCTCAACGCCAATGGCGATCCGGCGCGCTTCGCGCCCTTCGGCCTGCCGGTCGTGCCCGATGACGTGCCGGATTTCGCTGGCCCGCTCGCCGGTATCCTGGCCGGCCTCGACTGGGTCGCGAAGCACGCGCCCGGCGTCGAATGGATCGTGAGCGTGCCGGGCGACTGCCCCTTCCTGCCGCGCGACGTGGTCGCGCGCCTGCACGAGGCGCGCGCGGAGGCCGGCACGCCCCTCGCCTGCGCGCATTCGGGCGACTGGCGTCACCCCGTGGTCGGGCTCTGGCCCGTGACGCTGCGTGAGGACCTTCGCCGCGCCGTGGTCGAGGAGGACCTGCACAAGATCGAGGTCTGGACCGGCCGCCACGGCATCGCGCTAGCGGACTGGCCGACCGAGCCGGTCGACCCCTTCTTCAACGTCAACACCCCCGAGGACGTCGCTGCCGCAACCCGCCTCGCGGCTCAAGAGAGCGCGTCGTAGAGCCACGGCGTAAGGCCTTGAAAACCTCCGCCGTGCGAATAAGACTAAGGAAAATATCCGGGAGGGACCCAATGCGCGCTTTCGTCACCGCCGTCGCCGCCGCCATCGTCATCGCCATCGTCGCGGTCTATGCGCTCGACAGCTTCCAGCGCAGCACCACGACGGCTTACGCCTCGACCAGCGGCGTGCGGCTCTGATCATTCGCTGTAGGGTGTGCTCAGCGCGCCCGAGAGTCTTTCAGTCAGGCAACGGCTTCGACGCGCTGAGCGCACGCGTGCGCTCGGCGGAATTGCGCTCACCGTAAGATCGCAGGACTCCGGGCCGCCGAGCACACCCTACGAGCTGTAATTATCCGATCAACATCGCGTACGGCAGAAACCCGATCGTCGCGCCGGGCGTGACTTCGGTCAGGTCCTCGCCCAGCTCGGCGAGCCCGTCCGTCTCCGTCAGTGACGTGAGCACGCCCGCGCCCTCGCGCGGGTATTTGCTCGCCGCGAGCGTGCCGTCGGCGGCGCGCGCGAGCGCCACGCGCACATATTCGCGCCGGCCCTTCTTCTTGCGATATGCGAAGTCGGCCCGCACCGGCAGCGCGATCAGCGGCTCCGGCAGCGCGCCCGCGAGCCGCAGCACCAGCGGCCGCACCACGCGCGCAAAAGTCACAAAGGCCGCCACCGGATTGCCCGGCACGCCGACGAAGGCCGCGCTGTGATCCCGGCTGTCGCGGATGACGCCCATGGCGACCGGCCGTCCGGGCTTGATCGCGACGCGCCAGAACACCAGGCGCCCGATCGCCTCCACGGCCGTGCGCACGTGATCGGCTTCGCCCGTCGAGACGCCGCCCGAGGTGAGCACGACATCGTGCGCGGCGGCCGCCGCGCGCATCGCTTCGGCGAGCGCCTTCGGATCGTCGGGCAGAATGCCGAGATCGGTCACGCGCGCGCCGATGCGCGCCGCGAGCTCGGCGAGCAGCCGGCGGTTCGCATCGTAGAGCGCGGCGTCAGGCCGCGGCGTGCCGGGCTCGACGATCTCGTCGCCGGTCGAGAACAGAGCGAGGCGCACAGCACGGCGTACGCGCAGCGCCGTGAAGCCGATGGCCGCCGCCAGCGCCACATGCTGCGGGCCGAGCCGGCGCCCTGCCGGCAGCGCGACCGAGCCTGTTGCAACATCCTCGCCTGCGAGCCGGCGGTTGGCGCCGCGCTTGAGACCCGGCGGCACGATCACGGCCTGGCCTTCGGTGCGCACATCCTCCTGCATGAAGACCGTATCGGCGCCCTGGGGCATCGGCGCGCCCGTGAAGATGCGGATCGCCTCGCCGGCCGCGATCGGCCGCGCCGCCGCGCGGCCCGCCGTGACGCGGTCCACCACGGTCAGCCGCGTGTCGCCCTCTGTCGCGAGATCGACGTGGCGCACCGCATAGCCGTCGACCGCGGAGTTGTCGAAGGGCGGCAGCGCCAGCGGTGCGATCACGTCGGCCGCGAGCACGCGGCCATGCGCGACCGTGAGCGCCACATCCTCGGTCTCGGCGACAGGCGTCACCCGCTCGGCGATCTGCCGCTCGACCTCCTCGATCGGCATCAGCGGCCCGCCGAAGGCGAAGCAGTCGTCGCTCAGCTGAGCCATTGCGGCTCTCGCGAGGGCGATGCCGCGCGCTTGAGCACGGTCTCGAGATCCTCGGCCTTGGCGATCATCAGATCGGCGATCGCCTCCACATCGTCGATCGCCACCACGGGCCGCCCCGCATGCGGGAACGGCGTGTCCGACGCGATGCCGACGACGCGCGGGTTCTCAGGATGGAACGGCGGCTTGCCGACCTCGGCGCGATAGACCTCGATCTTCGGATGCAGCGCGATCTTGAAGCCTTCGACCACCACCAGGTCGACCGGCGTCATGTGGCGCAGGAGCTGGTAGATCGTCGGCTCCTCCTCGCCACGCAGCTCGTGCATCAGCGCCCAGCGCTTGCCCGACGAGACCAGCACCTCCGTCGCGCCCGCGAGCCGGTGGCTGTGCGAGTCCTTGCCCGGCGTGTCGACGTCGAAGCCGTGATGGGCGTGCTTCACGGTCGAAACCGTGAGCCCGCGCGCCGTGAGGCGGGGCAGCACTTTGGTGAGCAGCGTGGTCTTGCCCGAGCCGCTCCAGCCGGCCAGTCCGATGATGCGCATCAGCTAGACATAGCAACGGGCCGGGCGAACGCAAACGCCCGGCCGCAAGGCCGGGCGTTCACATTCATGGAGCCGGTTAATCGGCTATTCGGCCGGCGCCGCCGAGGCGCGCGGCTCGCCCGCGGCGCGGCGCTGGTTCTCCTGCTCGAGCCAGAGCGCGTGGTGCTGCTTGGCCCAGTTCACGTCCACCTCGCCGCTGCCCATGGCCTCGAAGGCGCCTTCCATGCCGATGGTGCCGATATAGATGTGGGCGATCATGGCCGCGACGAACAGCACGCCGACGATTCCGTGGATGACCGCCGCGAGCTGCAGGCCCGCGATGGTCGTCCCGTAGAACGGGAACATCAGCAGGTAGCCGGTGATCGCCACCGCGCCACCGCCGATCACCACGATCCAGTAGATCATCTTCTGGCCTGCGTTGAAGCGGCCGGCCGGCGGATGGTCGTCGCCGAACAGGCCGCCGCCGCGCTTCGCCCACTCGACGTCGACCTTGCTCGGAATATTGCCCGCGATCCACATCAGGAAGATCAGGACAACGCCGATCGTGAACGGGAAGCTGAGATAGTTGTGCGCGTACTTGCCCCACTGCGAGAAGGCCGTGAACGCCTCGGCGCTCATGATCGGCAGCAGCAGCGACTTGCCGAACGTGATGTTGAGGCCCGAGATCGCCAGGATGATGAAGCAGGTCGCCGTCATCCAGTGTACGAAACGCTCGAAGCCGTTGAAGCGCACGATCGTGCGTCCCGAGCGGCCGCTCTCCAGCTTGACCATGCCGCGCGTGAGATAGAACACGACGATGGCGGCGAGGATGCCGAGGATCGAGATGGCGCCGACCCAGCGCAGCGCGCCCTCGTGGAACGAGCGCCAGTCGCGGCCTTCCGGCTGAATGAGCGTGCCGGACTTCGCATCCGGGATCGAGACGCGCCCGCTGATCGTGCCGCCGTCGCGCAGCGCGTTGAGAAGCTGCTCCTCCTTCACGGAGCTCGCGGTCGGATTGACGCTCTGCGCGCTCGCCGGCGGTGCGGCGGCCAACACGAGAAGCGCGATGAGACCGATGATCGTCGTGACGCGTGCCAGAAGCGCCGCCATGTCCCGTCCTCCAAATTCCCGTCTGGTTCTTGTCGTTGCCTCGCCTCCGGCGCGACGGTCGCCCGTCGCGCCGGATTGCGAGAACCTAGACGTTGATGCCTTCGCGATAGGCCGTCTTCCAGCCCCACGCGCCCGAGCCGTAGCCGCGTTTCGTCACCCGCTCCTTGTAGATCTGGGCGATGATCTCGCCGTCACCGGCGAGCAGCGACTTGGTCGAGCACATCTCGGCACAGAGCGGCAGCTTGCCTTCGGCGAGGCGGTTCGAGCCGTACTGCGCATACTCTTCCTTGGTGCCGTCCGCCTCCGGACCGCCGGCGCAGAAGGTGCACTTGTCCATCTTGCCGCGCGAGCCGAAGTTGCCGACCCGCGGATACTGCGGCGCGCCGAACGGGCACGCGTAGAAGCAGTAACCGCAGCCGATGCAGATGTCCTTTGAATGCAGGACGACGGCGTCGGCGGTCGTGTAGAAGGCATTGGTCGGGCACACCGCCGCGCAGGGCGCGTCGGTGCAGTGCATGCAGGCCATCGAGATGGACCGCTCACCCGGCTTGCCGTCGTTGAGCGTGACGACGCGGCGGCGGTTGATGCCCCACGGCACGTCGTGCTCGTTCTTGCAGGCGGTGACGCAAGCGTTGCACTCGATGCAACGGTCGGCGTCGCAGAGAAACTTCATCCGAGCCATTGTCGAGTCCTCCTTACGCTGCCCTGACCTGGCAGAGCGTGGCTTTCGGCTCTTGCATGCCGGTCGCCGGGTCGTAGCCGTAGGTCGTGATGATGTTCACGCTTTCGCCGAGCACGATCGGATCCGTGCCGGGCGGATAGTTCTTGCGCTGGTCCTCGCTCTGGAACCAGCCCGCGAAGTGGAAGGGCATCCAGGTGACGCCCTTGCCGACGCGCTCGGTGACCAGCGCCTTGACGCGGCAGGCCTTGCCGCCCGCCATCTCGGGGCCGTTCACCAGCACCCAGGCGCCGTCCTTGATGCCGCGCTCGTTCGCATCCGCAGGATTGATCTCGATGAAGGCATCCTGCTGCAGCTCGGCGAGCCACTTGTTGGAGCGCGTCTCCTCGCCGCCGCCTTCGTATTCGACGAGCCGGCCCGAGGTGAGGATCAGCGGGAACTGCTTGGCGATCCCCTTCTCGACCGCGGCCTTCTGCACGTCGAAGCCGACATTGGGCATGCGGAACTGCTTTGCGTTCGGATAGGTCGGATACTTCGCGACCAGCTCCGGACGCGGCGAGTAGATCGGCTCGCGATGCACCGGCACCGGGTCGGGCAAGTTCCACGCCATGGCGCGGGCCTTGCCGTTGCCGTAGGCCATCACGCCGTGCTCCAGCGTGACGCGGATGATGCCGCCCGAGAGGTCGATCGCCCAGCCGACCGCGTCGGGGTTGTTGCCGCCGATGCGCTCGATGGTCGCGCGCTCCTGCTCGGTGAGGTCCTTGTCCCAGCCGAGCTTCTTGAGCACGCCGTAGGTGAACTCGGGATAGCCGTCCTTGATCTCCGAGCCGACCGAGTAGACGCCGTCGGCCAGCAGGCTGACGCCGTTGCGCTCCACGCCGAAACGCGCGCGGAACGTGCCGCCGCCGTCCTTCACGTGGATGTTCGGATTGTAGAGCGTGTGCGTGCCCGGATGCCGGATCTCCGGCGTGCCCCAGCACGGCCACGGCAGGCCGTAATAGTCGCCGCCGATCTCCGGATCGTCCTTCGGCGCGCGCAGCGTCACCAGGTCGAACTTGCCCTGGTTTTTCATGTGCGCCTTCAGCCGCTCCGGCGACTGGCCCGAATAGCCCGTCGAGAAGCCGCCGCGATTGATCTCGCGGAGGATGTCCTCGGCCTCCGGCACGTTGTTCTCGACCTTGATGTTCTTGAACATCCGGTCGGCGAAGCCGAGCTTCTTGGCCAGCAGGTACATGACCTCGTAGTCGTTCTTCGACTCGAAGATCGGAGCCACCACCTGCTCGTACCACTGCAGCGAGCGGTTCGAGGCTGTGCGCGATCCCTTGCACTCGAACTGGGTGCAGATCGGCAGCAGGTAGGTGTTGTTCTTGCGCTCCGACAGCGCCGCCCAGGTGGTGGGATGCGGATCGGCGACCACCAGCAGGTCGAGCGCTTCGATGCCCTTCTTGGCCTCGGGCATGCGGGTCACGGTATTGCCGCCGTGGCCGAACACCATCATGGCCTTCAGGTTGCTCGACTGGCCGACCTGATCCTTCGGCAGCGTGGCCGCGTCGAACCAGCGGGTCGACGGGATGCCCGACGTCTCCATGATCTGCTTCGACTCGAAGCGCGTCTGCATCCACTCGTAGTCGACTTCCCAGACCCGGCACCAGTGCTTCCACGCGCCCTCGGTGAGGCCGTAGTAGAGCGGCAGCGTCACGATATCGAGGCCGAGGTCGGTCGCGCCCTGCACGTTGCAGTGACCGCGGAAGATGTTCGCGCCGGTGCCGAACTTGCCGACGTTACCGGTGGCGAGCAGCAGCGTGCAGAACGAGCGCACGTTGGCGGTCGAGACCGTGTGCTGGGTCGCGCCCATGCACCAGATGAAGGTCGAGGGCTTCTCGGTCGCGAACTTCTTCGCCACCATCTCGAGCTGCGCGCCCGGCACGCCGGTCACGCGCTCGACCTCCTCGGGAGTCCACTTCTCGACTTCCTTGCGCACCTCGTCCATGCCGTAGACGCGCTGGCGGATGAAGTCCTTGTCCTCCCAGCCGTTCTTGAAGATGTGGTGCAGCATGCCCCAGATCACCGGAATGTCGGTGCCGGAGCGGAAGCGCACATATTCGGTGGCATGCGCCGCGGTCCGCGTCATGCGCGGATCCATGACGATCATGTTGGCGCGGTTGGTCTCCTTGCCGGTGATCACGTGCTGCAGCGAGACGGGATGCGCCTCGGCCGCGTTCGAGCCCATGAAGATGATGGTCTTCGTATTGCGGATGTCGTTGTAGCTGTTGGTCTGGGCGCCGTAGCCCCAGGTGTTCGCGACGCCCGTCACCGTGGTGGAGTGACAGATGCGCGCCTGGTGGTCGGAGTTGTTGGTGCCCCAGAAGGCCGCCAGCTTGCGGTTGAGATACGAGCCCTCGTTGGAGAACTTCGCCGAGCCGAGCCAGTAGACCGACTCGGGGCCGGACTTGGCGCGGATCTCGTTGAGCTTGTCGCCGATCTCGTTGATCGCCTGGTCCCAGGAGATGCGGGTCCACTGGCCGTTGACGATCTTCATCGGATATTTGAGCCGGCGGTCGCCGTGCACGAGCTCGCGCACCGCCGCGCCCTTGGCGCAATGCGAGCCGCGATTGATCGGGCTTTCCCAGCTCGGCTCCTGGCCGATCCAGACGCCGTTCGACACCTCGGCCGTGACCGTGCAGCCGACCGAGCAGTGCGTGCAGATGTTCTTGCGCAGCTCGACCTTGGCGCCCTGCGCGGGCGGCGGGCCGGCCTCGGCCTTGCGCACGCCGGTGAGCGGCAGCGCGCCGAGCGCAGCGACTCCACCGGCCACCAGGCCGGAGCGACGCAGGAATGCGCGGCGGTCAAGGCCGGTCTGCGACCGGCCCGCGAGCGCGGCCACGAGCTGTCCGCGGCGGGCCTCGCGCTGTGTCCTTCTGATGAGCAAGGCTGCCTCCCCTTAGTAACGGTTGACCCGGTAGAAGGTCTTCACGTGATCGGTTTCCTTGTAGCGGGCCTTCTTCTTGTCGGCGTCCGACTCGGTCGCCTGTGCGGCGGTCGCGAGCGGCGCCGCGCTCGTGGCGGCGACACCTGCGCCGACGCCAAGCACGCGCAGGACATCACGACGGCCTAGCTTCGCTGTCTCGTTCCGTTTCATCGCCGTCACCTCCGTGCCGTGACTGTTGCGGCCCTGCGTTGCCGTTAAGACGGCAGCGCGAAGGCCTCCCGTTCGATTTCGAAGAACACGCGCCCGATCGCACCGACGCGGGCGTAGAAGTTCGCGGCCTGCGCCCGCTCCAGATCCTGGAAGAAGCGGTCGGCCCAAGGCGCGAGATGCTTTTCGAACAGCTGCTGGTCGGTGCCCTGCGGCGCCGGAAAGCGCCCGCCGACCACGCCCGACATGATCTCGCACAGCGTCGCGATGTGATCCTCGGGCTCCACATTGCCTTCGCTGCGCGCGATGCCGAGCGGCGCGAGATCGCCGCGCAGGCGCGCGAGCGGCCGCTCGTGCAGGAAGCCCGTCAGATAATAGGAGCCGTAGGGAAGCAGCTCGCCGCGCCCGACGCCGATGAACAGATCGAAGAACTCGCGCTCGACTTGCTCGACCGTGACCGAGCCCGCGGCCTCGGCGAGCCCCATATGGGCGATCCCGAGCGGGCTCGGATCGCCGCGCAGCTGTGCGAGCCGATCGAGCAGATCCTGGTTCGGCGCGCGGGCCAGCAGGACGGCGAGCAACGCATATTCCTGCGCGCGCGCGGCCGTGACCTCGTCGACGTCGTCATTCACGATGGGGCGTTCCTCGTAGAGATCGGGGCGAAGGACGGAGCGGCTCACGCCCGTGATGGCTTCCACCGCGAGCACGCGTTCCGCGGGAATGCGATCCCAATTGGAGACCGAGGGCTGCGAAATGCCCAAGCGCCGCGCAAGCTCGCTCACGCCGCCGGCCACCCGGATCGCGACGCTCAGTCCCGGCTCGCGCATGTCCCTCCCACGACCCTCTGCTTCCGTTTCTTCTTCTTGTGTTCTTCAGAAGCGCTGCTGGTTTTTGTTTTTTCTAATGTGCATCAACATGCGCAGATTGCGACGGGATTCCGGCGCGGTCAATAGCTTCGGGCTATGGGACATGCAGTTTGCGCTGCAACTGAAGGCTAAATCGGCAATGCATGGCGTGGCGGAGGCCACGTCGCGTCAACTTTGTAGTGCTTTCGTATGTCGAAGCGGATTCACTTGCAGTCTTCTCTTCTATCGGTTGCTGAGACTACGACTCTGGCGCCGCATTATTGACGGATTTACTGCTTGCGACGTCCTCGTCTTATTTTCCACCTCGAACTCAATCTAGACTTTGCGAGTCGACATTCCAGCGCCGACGGCGCGCCAAGAAATCGTTTGCCGGTTTCGCTTTCCGAAACGCGCGGTGGCACAGTCACATCCGCAGTTTCGCGCGTGGGCGCGCCGGGCACCCGCCCGACCGACCCCGGCGCATTTTGAGCGATCTGAAACTCGGCGCTCCATGGAGCGCATCGAGGTCTCAAGAATTCTCGGCGCCGCCGATGGTGTTCGGGGAGGTCGCGATCGCGCCCCTTGGCGCGTCGAAGCGCCGCACGAATACGCGCCACGTGTCGCAATCTTCAGCGCGGCATCGCCCCGCCGTGGCCGCGGCGCGCGACCTGCACGGGCTCTGCGGGCGCATCTGGCTCGCTCGCGGAGGTTTCGTCACGCGCGGGCTGCGGCTCCACGCTCTCGGGCTGCGCGAGCGCGTCCTGTGGCCTTCGCGCGTCCGCGATGGAGGCTTGCGCCTCAGGCTCTTTCGCCGGCGCCTCCTCCGGCGCAGCGGCCGTCTCGTCCGCGGCCGGGACGGACCGCGTCTCCTTCGCCTCCGGCGTGAACATCTCGGCGACCATGCGCCGAAGATCGTCGGTCATCTCCAGCGGCCCGAAGCCCGGCACGCCTTCGGTCGCGTTGAAGTCCCAGGCATTCTCCGAGAGGCCGATATAGTCGCGGATCGCCGGGTCGCTGCTCCAGGCGCGCCGCAGCGCCGCGCGCGAGATGTCGAGCGGCACGCCCTTCTGCAGGAACACGTCGACCTTGGTGCCGGGCCCGATCTCGTCGAGCGACGGCAGCGTCGAGAGATCGAATTCGGGCGGCTTCGGCGCAGCATTCGGTTCGGCAGGCTTGGGCCCGCCCGCGTTCGGCTCGACCGCCTTCGCCTCCTGCGCAACGTCCTTCTCTTCGCGGCGCGCGGCGTCGGTATCGCGCTTGCGGCGCGACCAGCGCTGGAGGAAGCCTTCCGGCTCGCTCATGTCTCGTCCTTCTGCGCGGGGCCGCGCCGCGCGAGCGCGTCTGGGTTGGCGCGGTCGCGCTTTCGCTTCACGAAGACGCGCTCGACGTGATGCTCTGCGATGAAATCCTCGATCGCCGCGCGGATCGCCTCGGTCATCGGCACCGGCTCGACAAGATCGTTGCCGGTCTCCGTGTAGCCCTCGCCTTCCGCCGGGTCCGCCGTCGCGAGGAACAGCTCATAAGGATGCTCGCCGTCGCTGCTGCGCAGCACCACCCAGATCTGCGGAGAGCCGCTCACCAGATTGTCGCGATAGTGCCCGGTCTCGCTGCGATAAAGATCGATATTCACCGTGCCGAGGTAGAAGTTGGCGGCCTCGCCCTCCTCCGACAGCACCGTCCAGGGCGCCGCGTCCGGAATGCCGTCGAGCACAGCGACCGGCTTCCAGACGAAGTCGATCCACTGGCTCTTCGCCTTGCGCCGCTCGACCACGACGCCGACCGGAATGCGCATGAGCGGCTGCACCGTCACGACACGGCCTCCAGGTGGCGCACCGGCAGGCCCGTCACCAGGTTCTGCGGCTTGAAGCGCAGGCGCTTGTCCGCGGACATCGCCAGGATGAGATAGACCGGCTCGCCCGCGACCTTCTCGGTCATCACCTTGGGATCGCGGAAGCTCAGGCGATACAACGCCGCGATGCTTCGCGCCGTCGCCTCGTCCAGCTCCTCGCCGTTCCACAGCATGTCGCCGATCTTCGTGCCCTCCTGGTCGAGCCCCACATACCAGGCGAGCCGCACGTCGCGCGCTTCCGTGATCGGCTCGACGTCCACTTCGACGCCGAGCATGTGCTGTACGAAGGCCTCGATCACCTGGCCGAGCGCCGCGTGTCCGCGCTGCGCGCCGCTGAGGTCGAGCGCCATGTCGAACTGGTCCGAGCGCTCCCAGTAGCTCTCGGCATTCTCATCCGTCATCACGTCGATCTCGGCCTCCGCCGGCAGGCCCATCATGGAGACGAGCGGCGAGACCTGGTGACCGGTGTGATCCGCGATCGTCTCCTCGTCGCCGGCGAGCAGCGAGCCCTCGTGCAGCGTGACGAGCTGCGGCCGGAACAGCATCTCGGCCGCGCGCAGCACATAAGCGTCCTCGCAGCCGTCGAGCACGTTGCGCAGGATCACGTGCACGAGCTGATTGAGGAACAACACCGGCGTGCGCGCCGCATTGCCGCGCACCAGCGCCGCATAGGCGCCTTCCAGCGTCGCGTGACGCAGCAGATGGTCGCGGAACGACAGCATCAGCTGCCAGTTCTCGCGCGCATCCGGATCCTCCAGCGCCGCGATCTCGTCGGCGCTGACGGGCCGCCGCGGCTCGGCGAGCAGCGCGGCATGCAGCGTACGCTCGACCACGCCGGCATCCTCCGGCGGCGCCAGCTCGGGGCGCGCGAAATACACCTTGAGGAACTCGTCCGTGACCACCAGCCCGCCGCCCGCATCGCGGTCGAGCAGATGATGGCCGCAGGACAGCCAGAAATCCTTCATTTCTTCTCCTTGGCGAGAGCCATCAAGTCGACGGTCTCGTCAGTTTCATCCTCACCTTCCACTTCCATGAAGGCGAAGGCGCGCAGCGGCTTCGGTTCTCCTGCGCGCGGAGTCAACGTGCGAAACGTCTCGCGGATCGCTCCGTCCTCATAGGCCCGGTGCATCGCGATCAGCGTATCCTTCGGGTGCTCGCAGAGCGAGGCCGCGAAATCGAGCTCCTCCGATGCGGCGGCAGTTGCGGCTTCCATGTCGGGCGCGCCGAACTCGGCAACAAGCTTTTCCGCGAGCTGCGTGACCGCGGCCGCGCGATCCGCATCGCTCGCTTCGACGATCTGCACCAGCGTCGACCATCCGAGCGAGCCGAGCCCGAGAAAGCCCGAGCGGAATGCGACGCGCGCCTTCCCCTCCAGCTTCGCGGGATCGACCTCCATGAACATGAAGGCGCCCGGCACCGCCCATTCGCCGGGCTCGGCCGCCCGCTCGAAGATGAACGTGTCGGACGGATCGAGCCGGATGGTGCGCAACAGCTTCACAGCCGCGGTCCCTTCGTCTCGGGATCGAGCCAGGCCGGCACCTTCAACGCGCTCGCAAGCTTGCGCCGCTCGCCCTCCGCCTTGCCCATGCGCCGCGCCAGCAGGTCGCCGGTCTCGTCGATGTCGCGCCGCAATCCATTCTCGGGCGCGAGCCGCTGCAGGTATTCGCGCTCCACTGCCTTGAAGCCCTGCTCCTGCCAGGCATCCATCGCGACCATGAGATGGCGCGCGAAGCTCTCCACCACGCGCGCGGCCGCGGTATCGTCGAAGCCTTCGTCCTCGAGCGCGGTCGAGAGCGGCCGCAATCCGGGCTCGCCCTCGGCGAGCGAGACCATGCGGATCATGCCGCCGAACACCAGCCACTCGGGCGGCTCGTCTTCGGCCGCGCGCGCGGGCCAGGCGAGCTGGCCGCCGCCCACGAGCCCACCCTCGATGCGGATCGTTCCGGGCCAGTCGATGGTGATCATCCGCTCAGGCGGCGCATAGGACAGCAGCGAATCCACCAGCGCGTTCATGCCCGCATAGAAGGCGCGCCGCGCGGTACGCAGCGGCTCCTCGGGCTCCAGCACCACCGCGAACTCGGCGAGGTCGAAGCGGCCCACATAGACCAGCGTCCCGGCGCCCGCGTCCGCGGCGATCTCCTTCGCATGCGCGAAAGCGTCGCCCACCTCACGTAACGCCACCGCGGTATAGACCGGCGGCAGGTCGAGTTCCGGCGTGAATGGGGTCCGCACACGGGTTTTCACGGACATTAAGGCTCCTGCGTCAAACTGCGACGCCCACTAGATTTATATTGTTACAATTATAGGCTGGCGCTATCCGTGGCCAGACCTCGATCTTCTTCGAGGCCGGGGAAGGTGAATGAGTAAGACCACGCTGTTCCTGTGCTCGTGCGAAGACACCATGCGCCTCGATACCGGCGCGGTGCAGCGCGGCTGTCCGCGCCATCGCATCGAGACGGGCCGCGACTTCTGCCGCAGTGAAGTCGAGCGCTTCCGCGCCGCCACGGCCGAAGGCACGCCGATCACGGTTGCGTGTGGGCAGGAGCAGCCGCTGTTCGCCGAGATCGCCGAAGAGACCGGCGCCACGGTGAGCTTCGTCAACCTGCGCGAGACCGCCGGCTGGTCGAAGGACGGCGCCGCGGCCGGCCCGAAGATGGCCGCGCTGATCGCGGCCGCTGCCGAGGAGCTGCCGCCGCTGCCCTTCGTCTCCTTCGAGAGCGAAGGCGTCGCGTTGATCTACGGCCGCGACGAGAGCGCGATCGAAGCCGCGAAGCTGCTCAAGGACAAGCTCGACGTCACGGTGCTGATCACCAAGCCGCGCGACATCGCGCCGCCGCGCGCCACCGACTTCCCGATCGTCAAGGGCACGATTCGAGCCGCCAAGGGCTGGCTCGGCGCCTTCGAGCTGACCGTGGATGATTTCGCGCAGCCGCTGCCCTCCTCGCGCGGCACGCTCGCCTTCGGCGCGGCGCGCAATGGCGCGACCTCACGCTGCGACATCGTGCTCGACCTCACGGGCGGCACGCCGCTGTTCCCGGCCGCCGAGTTGCGCGACGGCTATCTGCGCGCCGATCCGAACGATCCGGCCGCGGTGCTGCGCGCCGTCATGAAGGCGGGCGATCTCGTCGGCACCTTCGACAAGCCGCGCTACATCGATTTCACGGCTGACCTCTGCGCGCACTCGCGCTCGCGCATCGTCGGCTGCCGCCGCTGCCTCGATCTGTGCCCGACCGGCGCCATCACGCCGGCCGGCGATCACGTGGCGATCGATCCGCATATCTGCGCGGGGTGCGGCCAGTGCGCCGCCGCCTGCCCGACCGGCGCCGCGGCTTATGCGCTGCCGCCCGCCGACGCGCTGATGCGCAAGCTGCGCACGCTGCTGTCCACTTATCTCGAAACGGGCGGCAAGCGGCCCGTGCTGCTGGTGCATGATCAGAGCCACGGCGGCGAGATGATCGACGCGCTCGCGCGCTACGGCGACGGCCTGCCCGCCAATGTGCTGCCGCTCGCCGTCAACGAGATCACGCAAGTCGGCCTCGAGGCGATCGCGGCCGCCTTCGCGTATGGCGCCGCCGCCGTGCGCTTCCTGATGCATGAGCGCCCGCGCCACGACGTCACGGGCCTGCGCCGCACGCTCACATATGCGGATCCGATCCTCACCGGCCTCGGCTTCGGTCCCGGCCGCGTCGGCACCATCGAGACCGACGACCCGGACGCGCTCGGCACCGCGCTGCGCGAGATGACCGTCAATGACGGCGTCGCGCGCCCAGCGCCGTTCAGCGCGCTCGGCGCCAAGCGCGATGTGCTGCGCCTCGCGCTGCGCGAATTGCACCATGTGGCGCCCGCGCCCACCGATGTGGTGGCGCTCCCGGTCGGCGCGCCCTTCGGCACCATCGAGGTGAAGGTCGAGGGCTGCACGCTCTGCCTCTCCTGCGTCGCGGCCTGCCCGGCCGGTGCGCTCGGCGACGATCCCGAGCGCCCGACGCTGCGCTTCACCGAGGACGCCTGCGTGCAGTGCGGCCTCTGCGCCGCCACCTGCCCCGAGAAGGTGATCACGCTTCACCCGCAGATCGACTTCCGGGCTGCGACGGCCGCCTCGCGCGTGATCAAGGAGGAAGAGCCCTTCCACTGCATCCGCTGCGAAAAGCCCTTCGGCACGCGCAGCACCATCGAGCGGGTCATCGCCAAGCTCGAAGGCAAGCACTGGATGTTCCAGGGCTCCTCCAAGCGCCTCGACATGATCAAGATGTGCGACGACTGCCGCGTCATCGTCGCCAGCGAGGACATGGTCGACCCCTACGGCGCCCCCGCGCGCCCCAAGCCGCGCACCACCGAAGACTATCTGCGCGAGCGCGAGCAGCAGAAGCCGGACGCGTAGCGGCAGCTTCCGTCGCACACGCCACCGTTTCGACCGTCACCCTGAGGTGCTCGGCACGCAGTGCCGAGCCTCGAAGGGCGACGGCCCGGGCGGTGCAGCGCGCTCGCTTCGACTCAGCGGCCGTTCATCCTTCGAGGCTCGCGCTCGTCGCTCCCAGGTCGGGCTTGCCCGACCTGGGCATTATCAGTGCGTAGGTCGGCTATAGCCGACCTACGTGCGACGAGCCCTCGCACCTCAGGATGACGGTTTTGAGTTGGAGAGGGCTGCTGAGTTCAAAGCAACCCGATCTTCCGCAGCGCCTCGCGCACCGCAGCCCAATCCGTCCGCGCCACGGTCGCGAGCGTCTTCGCGGCCCAGGTCTCTTCGTCCCGCAGCGCCTTCACGAGCAGATCAACATCGAGCGCACAGCCGCGTGTCCAGCCCTCGCGGCGAATGCTCTCGACGCGCGTCGCCATTGCGCCGAGGAATTCGTCTGCGAACCCGCGCACGCCCTGCTCCACGTCGTTGAACCGGAGCCTGCAGTCCGCACGCGCCACCGTCCAATGATCCGCGAGCTCCGCCCTGCCGCTCGGATTGGCGATCCAGCGCAGCCGCACCGTGTCGCCGCTGCGCCAGAGATGCAGGCTCGGGCCCGAGGTGTGATGCATCATCGAGACGTGTCGCGCCTTGAACCAATCGCACGCGCCTGAGACGGCGTCCCAGAACGCCTCGTCGTCGGAGGCATCGAGCGCATCGATACGCGCTTCGAAGCCCGCGTCGATCAGGGCGAAGATGTCGTCCGGTATCGGCTCGGCGATCGCCGGCCACGCCGCGAGGAGATCGTCGAACAGCCGCGCCACCTGATAGCAGTCCCACGGCTCGGCGAACGGGCCGTGCGGCCGCGGCGTCTCGAGCAGCCGCCCCTGCGGCGTCTCGATGCAACAGCACCCGTAGGTGAGCCCGAACCAGCCGAGCGACCGGTCGCCCGGCGCCCCCCAGGGCGTGATCGCATCGACGTCCTGCAGGCGGAAGCGGATCGCGAAGGTCATGCGAATGAGACGCCGCGGAGCGGTTTGCGGTTCAGGGTCTCACTGCCCATTCGTCGCGCGTTCGAGAAACCGCACCAGCGCCTCGCGGTCCTCGGCCGAGGTGATCTTTTGCTCCGGCATCTTGGTGCCGGGCGTGTAGGTCATCGGCCCGATCTCGAACAGGCGCGCCACCGTCTCGGGGGTCCAGACGATGTCGAGCTTCTTCAGCGCTTCGGAGTAGTGATAGCCCGGCAGCGTCGCGATCCTGCGGCCGAAGATGCCCGCGAGCGTCGGGCCCGCGCGAGGTCCGTCGTCAGACTTGAGCGTGTGACACGCGGCGCAGGCGCGGAACACTTCGGCGCCACGGTCGCCCGCGAAAGCCGCGAGCGCATCGCCGGGCGCGCCCATGGCGACCGAGCCGACGTGATCCCCCGTCACGGCATCCCAGCGCCGCACCATGCGGTCCGTGCCGCCCGTGACCAGCGTGCGGCTGTCCGGCAGGAAGGCGAGCGACCACACCGGCAGGCCGGGGCCGACCAGCGTTCGCGCGGTCGTGCGCGTCGCGCGCTCGATGATCGCGACCGCGCCGCGAATGCCGGCGGCCGCGACCAGCTTGCCGTCGCGCGAGAGGGAGAGCGCGATGATCGGGGTCGGCCCGACCTCGATCTCCGCGGTCTCGGCGCCCTTCACGAAGTAGACCTTGCCGTCCGCGCCCGCCGTGATGATCTCGTCATCGGCGACCGCCACCGCATTGAGCGGCGTCGGCAGCGTCGTGATCACGGGTGGCGTATTGTCATTGAGCGACCAGACGCGCAGCGTCGCGTCATAGCCGGCGCTCACCAGCTTGCCATCGCGCGTGAAGGCGACGCCGTTGACGTTCTGCGTATGCCCTTCGAGCACACGCGCGGGCTCGCCCCTGAGCGACCACAGCCGGATCGTGCGGTCCCAGGAGGCGGACGCAATCGTGCTCTGGTCCGGCGACACCGCGAGCCCCACCACCGGCGCCTTGTGCTCCGCGAACACGGTCTCGGGCTGCGGCGCGCCCGGCTTCCAGATCGCCACGCGCGCATCTTCGCCCGCCGTCACGATGCGGCCGTCGGCCAGGATCGCGATCGCGTTCACGGCGCCTTCGTGGAAGCGCATCACCTGCTCGGCCGCGTTGCGCGTCAGCGACCAGCGGATCGCGGTCTCGTCGAAGCTGCCCGACACCGCCTCGCTGCCGTCCGCGGACACCGCAACGCCGCGCACCGGCCCGCCATGGCCGCGCAACTGCGCATGCGCATCGCCCGCGAACACCAGGAGCGACAATGCGATGATCCATCTCGTCATACGGACTCGATCTCCGCGGGCCGCAGGCCGAGCGCCGTGATCTGCGCACGCACCATGTCGGACCGCAATGCCTGGAGAAACGCCTGAACGGCCGGACGGTTGCGGCGCGCCTCCACGAGCAGGAAATCATAAGCCTCGGGCGCGAGCCGCAGGAAGCCCAGGCCGTAGAGCTGCGCCACCGTCTGCGTGGCGACGCCCCAGTCGGCGCGCCCCTGCGCGACCGCGGCTGCCACCGCATTGTGCGAGCGCGGCTGATTGCCATAGCCGGGCGGCCGCGCGCCGGCGAGCAGCTGATCGATCAGCACGCGCGTGCCCGCGCCGGCATTGCGGTTGACCATGAGGCAGCTCGGGTCCGCGAGCGCCGCCGCGACCGCCTCCTGCGCGCTCTTGCCGGCGAAGCGCGCATCGTCGGCGCGATGGACCACGCCCTGCATGCGATCCCAACCGCGCACCAGCGAAAGCCCTTCGCTCACCAGATGCGTATTGTAGCGCCCCGTCTCGGGATCGAGCAGATGCACGGGCGCGAGATCGCATTCGCCGCGCCGCGCCGCGGCCACGCCGCCGAGGCTGCCAATCGCGAGGGTGCGCGTGGTGACGCCCGTCAGCTCCGACAGCACCACGTCGAGCGCGACGTCATGGCTGCCCGCGATGACGAGATCGGGTGCGCGGCCTTCGCCGATCAGCGTGACGCGCACGCGCGTGTCGGCATCGACCGCCTGGCTCAGCGCATCCACCTCGAAGAAACCGTCCGCCTGCGAGAAGGTCGTGACCGAACCCGAGCCGCGGCTGATCGGCAGCGCGATGTCGCCCTGCGCGCCTTCGACCAGCGCCACCATCACGAACTCCTTGCGCCCGAGCTCGGAGGCGACGCGCACCGGCAGCGTGGCCTCGACGGTGGCGGCGGCTTCCGGAGGAAGCCCGGCCTTGGCGCGGATCACCGGCGCCACGAAGGCGTGGAAGGTGAAGATCGCCGAGGTCGGGAATCCCGGCAGCACCACGATCGGCTTCTGCTCGGCGACCGCGAGACAAAGCGGCTTGCCGGGCTTGAGCGCGACGCCGTGCACCAGAATGCCGGGTGCGCCGAGACGCGAGACCACGCGATGCGAGAGATCGCCCGCGCCCTTCGAGGTGCCGCCCGAGAGCACGACCATGTCGCAGTCCGCGAGTGCGCGGCGGATCGCGGCTTCGAGCGCCGGCGCGTCGTCCGGAAAGGCGCCGAGCGCGACGGCTTCGCCGCCCGCCTCCCGCACCGCCGCCGCGATGATCGCGCCATTGCTGTCGTAGACGGCGCCGGGG
>JAEYAU010000045.1 GCA_023404705.1 Pseudomonadota bacterium | reverse complement strand
CGGCGGTGGTGCCGGCCGAGCGCTCGCTGCCGGGCGGCGCCGCCGAGCCCGCGACCACGCGATCGAGCGCGGCCTCGCCGCGGATCGTGAAGTCGCGCACGTTGAGCAGACCGTCCTGCGGCGCCTGGTTCTGCGTCGGCGGATCCATCGCGACCCACATCTGGCCGCCATACATGCGCGGATAGGTGTCGGTGAAGCGGAACAGCGCGCCCGCGTCGTTGGCTTCGAGATAGATCACCTGGCGACCGCCCGGATAGGCGCGCAGATCGCCGATCAGCGGCGCGTCGCGGCCAAGCTTGCCGGCGAGCGAAAAGCTGCGGATCTGGCCGGCGCGGCGCGTCATGCGCAGCTCGAGGCCGCGCAGCGCCTCGCCGTGATGGCCCGCGATGGTGCCGAGCTTGATGTCGAGATCGACGTCGTGGACCGTCTGCTTCGCCTTGTCGTTGCCGGAGCCGGACATGGCCGACTTGACGAAGCCGCGGCCGTCGAACACCTCGCCGCGCATGGTCACCCGCAGCGTGCCGTCGGTGCCGCGGTCGGCGCGCAGCGTCGCCTTGTCACCGTCGGAGAGCGCGAAGTTCGGGAAGCTCGCGAGCACGATGTCCTGGTTCTGGTCGAGCTCGATGAAGCCCTTCACGAGCATCGCCGGACCTTCAATCACCAGGTCTTCGAGGCGCGTCGTCTTGTTCTTGTCGCTGTAGGTGAAGCTCGCCTTTGCGGCGGTGCCGGCCTGCTTCCACCAGCCGGGCAGCAGCTCGAGGATCTTCGTGTCCTTCAGATCGACCTCGATGCGCAGGCGCGTCTCGCGATCGCCGCTGCCGATGCGGCCCTGCATCTTCACCGGGACCGAGCCCGAGAGGCCGCCGCCCAGTCCGAGTCCGAGCCGTGTGCGACCCGCGTCATCGAGCGTTGTCTGCAGACGGATCTCGGCGTCGGGCTGGCCCGTGAGCTTGCGGAACTCGATGTTCGCCGGGACGCCGCCGAGCTTCACGTCGGCGCGAGTCTGGAAGCCGTGCTGGTTGGCGTAGACCTTGAGGTTCTGGGCTTCGAGCTTCTGTCCGTTCACCAGCCGCTCGGCCGAGAAGTTGGCGATGTCGGCCTCGATCGCATAGCTCACGATCTTCTGGTTCAGCTCGCCGATGAGCGGGAAGTCCATCGCGACCTGGGCCGTGACATTGCCGCGCGTCGTTGCGGGATCGAGGGCGACGCCGGCGGCGGCATCGCGCAGCCGCTCGAGTGAGAGCAGCTCGGCGACGGCCTCGGCGCTGCCTTCGGCGCGGAAGCGGGTCTGCGAGGGCGGCGGCTTTGGATAGGTGTCGGGCACCTCGAACACGCCGTTGCTCAGCGCGAGCTTGCGGCCCGACGGCAGTTCGCCGGTCGCGCGTGCGACCGAGACGCTGGCGGTGCGACCGTTGACGCGCGTGACCATCTCGACGTCGGTCAGCGGCGGCAGGTTGTCGACGAGCTTGAGCGTGCTGCCGCGCGAACGGATCTGGATGGCAAGGCCGTCGTCCGGGATCGGCGGCCCCTCGGGCACGAAGGTGGAGAGCGGCGCATTGGTGGCGATCTCGGTCTGCTCGACGATGCCGCCGCTGACGCGCTCGAGCACCCAGGAGCGCACCGACGAAACGATGAACACCGGCCACAGGCGCTTGAATGCCGCGACCGACATGCGCGTGCCGGCGATCCCCATGGCGAGGCGCGGATCCGATGTCGAATAGTCGATCGTGCCCGACAGCGCGATGCCGGCGCTGCTGCCGCGCAGGTCGCCCTGCTGCAGCGTGAGCATGCGCTTCACGGAATCGATCTCGCCGCGCACCGCGATGCGGTCGAGCACCAGCGGCGGCTCGCGCGGATCCTCGGTGGAGCCGAGCGCGATGAAGCCGCGCGCGACGCCGAAGGTCCATGGCTTGCCCTGCTCGGCCGGTGCGTCGAATTGGGTCAGCAGCGTGATGCGGCTCTTGCCGGCATGGATCTCGAGCGGAATGAGGAGCTGACGCTGCTGCGCGTTCCAACGCAGGCCGATCTGCACCTCGTCGATGAGCACGCGGTCGTCGGGCTTGTCCTGCGCGCCGATGGTGCCTGCGCCGGCGAGGACGCGGCCGTTGACCATCTGTACGGTGCCATCCGGCTCGATCTCAGCGCGCACGACGGCCGAGAGCGGCATGTCGGCGGCGATCTTGCCGTCGCCGAGCCGCAAGGCCAGCAGCACGTCCTTCGGCGAGACATCGCGCAGCACGGCTTCCAAGGTGCGGCCCCCGCCGCTGCGGGGCGTCACCGTCATGGTGAGGGCCCAGGGACCGTCGGCGCCCATGGAATTGATGGCGAGCGCGACGCCGCCCTCGCGCGGACGGGTGAGGCTGAGATTGATCTTCTCGAAGCTCAGGCGCTTGCCGGTGCGGCGGTCGTCGACGACGAGCGTGCCGTCCTTGAGGCCGACCTCGCTCAACGCGCCGCCGTCGAAGCCGAGCGCGTCGAGACCGTCGAGCCAGGCGAGCAGGTTCGCGAAAGACGGTGGCGGCACGGCTCCCGGCGCCGGCTGCGGCTGGCCGGGCGGGAGTGCATCGGCGCGGTTCGGCGTCGCTGGCGCAGCCGGTGCGCTCGGCGCCGCTGCGCTGCGTTTGTCACCG
>JAEYAU010000033.1 GCA_023404705.1 Pseudomonadota bacterium | reverse complement strand
CGCCGGGCCCGTGAGCGAGACGACCGGCCCCGCGATCGGCCGCGGCGCCGGACCCGTGGACGGCTTCGCGGCCACCGCGGGCGCCTCGGTCTCGGGCTCCTCGATCGGCAGCGCCACCGGCGTCGTGCGCGCCGCCATCAGGCGACGGATCTCGCGCTCCACATAATGCGCGAGCTTGTGCGCGCCCGCCTTGGTGAAGTTGACGCCGTCGCTGGTGCGAAGGCGCCGGATCTGGCCTTCGACATCGGGGCCATGCGTCGTGAACGCGCCCGCCTCGTCGACGAAGCCGTCCCAATTGTCGACATAGATGATGCGCGCCTTCTCGGCGCGACCGCGCTGCAGATCATTGAGGAACACGAGGTCGGAGGTCGAGCGCGAGCCGCGCACGGACGGCAGGCTCACCCAGAGCACCGGCACGTTCTTGCTCTTGAGCGCCGCCATCGTGTCGTCCAGGCGCTTGGCGTAATACTCCACCCACTTCTCGGAGCGGAACTCGTAGGCCGTGTTCGGGCCCGCCGCCTGCTGCTGGTCGGGCGCCGCGACGATCGGCGTCTGATCCGCTGTCTCGGGGGCCGGCACGCCGTCCACGGCGGGCGGCTGCTGCCCTTGTTGCGCAGGTTGCTGCTGGCCCTGCGGCTGGGATTGCTGCTGCTGCTGAGATTGCTGCTGCCCTTGCTGCGTCTGCGGCGTTTCACGTGCGCCAGTCCGGGCCGGCTCGCGCAGCTGCCGCTCGCGCACCGCCTGACGATCGCCGAGGCCGACCATCATGACGACAAAGTCGACCTTCTCGCCATTGAGGATCTCGCGCGCGAGCTGCGGCCAGTCCTCGGCGCGGTCGTTGGCGCGGATCAGGCCCGAGTTCGGACGATGCCGGCGCAGGATGCCGACCTCTGGCGTCTCGGCGAACGCCTCTTCGAGACCGTACGCGAGCCACTCCGCCATCTGATCGCCCAGCACGACCACGTTGAACGTGGCGGCATCGTTCTTCTTCGCGGCCGGCGGACGCACGGGCTCGCTGCGCTCTCTCGGCGCTTCGCGCGGCGCGTAGGGGTCATTCCACCGGCGCTGCTGGTAGCGGCGGTCGAAGAACGGGAAGCGGTCGTCGATGAACTGCGCGGCGGCTGGCGACGTCACCGAGACGGTCGCGCCGAGCACGAGCAGCAGTTCGCAGAGAAAAAGCACCGCGCCGAGGAGAAGAGTGAAGCGCCTGATCATGCCGACGTCAGAACCGGTTGCGGGCCCCATTTGGCCTCGGGAATCCGCCCCTAATAGCACGCCGAAGGTGTCAAACTGAAGGTCGGGAACCACCCCGACCCGGCATGGTAAAGGGCCCGATTCAGCGCGCCCGCAGCCGTTCCAGGACGCTCGCCGAGGCGAATCCGTCCGGAACCAGGCCCGCGCGCTGCTGGAAGTCGCGGAGCGCCGCCCGGGTCTTGGCGCCGAGCCGGCCGTCGGGCTCGCCCACGTCGAAGCCGTGATGCGCCAGCCATTGCTGCAGCTCGAGGCGCTCCGCGCGCGTGAGCACGCGCTCGTCCCGCGGCCATTCCTGCACGAAGGGCCCGCCGCCGCGCAGGCGGTCCGCCAGGTGCCCGATCGCGAGCGCATAGGCCTCGGCCGGGTTGTACTTCATGATCACGCGGAAATTGTTGAACATCAGAAAGGCCGGTCCGCGCGCGCCTCCCGGCACCAGCAGATAGGCCTTGTCGCTCGGCCGCGGGAACGGCTGGCCGTTCGCGCGGCGCAGGCCGAGATGCTCCCACTCCGCGACCGTGTGGTTGCGCCCGCGGTCCGCGAGCAGGAAGTTGAAGCCCTGCGGCACCACGACCTCGTAGCCCCAGGCCGCGCCCGCGACCCAGCCGTCGCGCTTGAGATTGTTCGCCGTCGAGGCGGCCTGGTCCGCGAGCGAGCCGACCACGTCGCGGCGGCCGTCGCCGTCGAAGTCGACCGCGAAGCGCTTGAAGGTCGTCGGCATGAACTGGGTCGGGCCGAAGGCGCCTGCCCAGGAGCCGCGCAGCTGCTCGGGCGTAAGATCACCGCGATGCAGGATCTCGAGCGCCGAGAGGAACTCCTCCTTGAAGTAGCTCTGCCGCCGCCCGACACAGGCGAGCGTCGCGGCCGAGCGGATCACCGGCCGCTCGCCCATCAGCGTGCCGTACTTGGTCTCGACGCCCCAGATCGCCACCAGGATATGGCGATCGACGCCATAGGCGCGCTCGACCGCGTCGAAGACCGTGCGGTGCTGCGCGAGCAGCTCCTGCCCGCGCCGGATGCGCTCCTCGTTCACCAGGATGTCGAGATAGTCCCAGAACGACTTCGTGAACTCGGGCTGCGCATCGAGCAGGTCCATGATGCGCAAGTCGGGCTCGAGACCAGCGGTGAACCGCTCGAAGCTCGCGCGCGAGACGCCGCGCTTGGCCGCGTCGGGCCACATGCGCTCGAGGCAGTCCTTGAACCCGGCCGCGGCCGCGAGGATCGCGCTCGGCTGCATCAGCGGGTGACCGGACGCGCCCGGCTCTCCGCTCCAGGGCTGCGGCGCTTGCGGCGCCGCGGGTCCGACGGCCGCGTTCGGAGCCGGCACGTAGCGATCATCCTGCGCGAGCGCCGGAACCAGCAGCGGCATGCCCGAGATGAGAAGCGCCGAAACGAGCCTGCGCAGAGCCAGCATCATGTCTTTCCCGTCTGCCACCTTTTTGCCCGGAATTCAGGGCGGATTGCCGATCCATAGGGTACCCGATAGGGTTTCCGCAATCTTAACGCCCTGTATCGCCCTTGCGACGGGCCCGGATCGGGTCAGTTGTCGCAGTGAATCTTGTCCCAGCTCTCCTGCAAAGAAGGCCTCATGACCCGCGTCCGCAAAGCCGTATTCCCCGTCGCCGGATTGGGCACCCGCTTCCTGCCCGCGACCAAGGCCATGCCGAAGGAGATGCTGACGGTCGTCGACAAGCCCGTGCTGCAGCACGTCGTCGACGAGGCGCGCGAGGCGGGCATCGAGCATTTCATCTTCGTGACGGGCCGCGGCAAGGGCGTCATCGAGGATCATTTCGATCGCCAGTTCGAGCTGGAAGAGACGCTGAAGGGCCGTGGCAAGAAGCCGGAGCTCGACCTCCTGGAGGCGCAGCTCCCGGCCGCCGGCACCACCAGCTTCACGCGTCAGCAGTCGCCGCTCGGCCTCGGGCACGCCGTGTGGTGCGCGCGCGATCTCGTGGGCGACGAGCCGTTCGCGCTGATGCTGCCCGACGTGCTGGTGCAGGCGAAGCGCGGCTGTCTCGCGCAGATGGTCGACGTCTACAACCAGGTCGGCGGCACGCCGAACATCGTCGCGGTCGAGGAAGTGCCGATGGAGCGCATCTCCTCCTATGGCGTGGTCGGCGTCGGCGAGCGCAAGGGGTCGAGCTTCCGCATCACCGGCATGGTCGAGAAGCCGAAGCCCGAGAAGGCGCCCTCAAACCTGATCATCACGGGCCGCTACATCCTGCAGCCCGAGATCTTCGGCATCCTCTCCACCCAGGAGACCGGCGCCGGCGGCGAGATCCAGGTGACCGATGCCATGTTGCGGCTGATGGAGAGCCAGCCCTTCTATGGTTACCAATTCGACGGCCGCACCTTCGACTGCGGGTCCAAGATCGGCTTCCTGACCGCCAATGTGGCCTATGCGCTCGCCCGCGACGACCTCGGGCCGGCCTTCCGCCAGGAGCTGGCGGGCCTGATCAAGGGCTGACGTCTTGCAAATGTCGCTTTTCGTGGCTAAATCCCCGCCATCGAGATTTGGCCGGACGATCGGGCCCTATCGCCTCTGCTGAACGCCGGGCGCAGGTTCAGACTCTTCTCCAATCATCGACGAACGGGTGGCGGGCAGGCTTTGCCTTCCACTCACCATGCACCGACGTTCAAGAGGACGACGAAATGATGAACGGTACCGTTAAGTTCTACAACACGCAGAAGGGCTACGGCTTCATTCAGCCGGATGACGGCAGCAAGGACGTGTTCGTCCATGCCACCGCGCTCGAGCGCGCCGGCCTGCGCAGCCTGGTCGAGGGCCAGAAGGTGTCGTTCGACACCGCCACCGACCGCCGCAGCGGCAAGGTCGCGGTCAACAACATCCAGGCCGCGTAAGCGAAACGGATTTGGCGTTGGCCTTCGGGCCGCGCTATCAAGGCCGCCCCGTTGGGGCGGCCTTTTGCTTTGGGCGATGAGTATGAGCGAGCCGCAAGACGACCTCTCGGCGATCTGCCAGGCTTGCGGCGCCTGCTGCGCCTACTCGGCCGAATGGCCGCGGTTCTCGCTCGAGGACGACGCGGCGCTCGCACGGATTCCGGCCGAGTTCGTCGACGACGCCAATGGCCGCATGCGATGCGTCGGCGACCGCTGCAGCGCGCTCAAGGGCGACATCGGCGGTACGACCGCTTGCGGTGTCTACGACGTGCGCCCCGATGTATGCCGCGCGTGTCTGCCCGGCGACGACGCCTGCGCGATGGCGCGCCGACGGCACGGCTTGCCGGAACTGCCAGAACACCTCACGGCGTCAGAATATCTTCCGGCTTGCTGAGCTTGATCTGATCGGCCGTGCCGCTCGCCGGATAGCCGAGCGCCCGCGCCTTCGCGAGCAGCGCCTCGTCGATCGCGGGCAGGCCCAGGGCGTGACACACCGCGAAATACTGCACATAGCTCGACAGATTGTACCCCGCATAAGCGGTCGGCTGAGCGGGTGCGAGACGGTGTGCGAGCCATTCTCCGTCCGACTGGAACACGACCGCGGGACGGTCCTTCGAGCACAGCACATAGCCGTCGCTTGTCTTCCAGTCCTTGCGTGGTGGCGGCCGGTCGTTCGCTCGGCGCGTCGTGAACCGCTGCAGCGTGACGCGGAACAGCGCCCCGTTCTGATCCGAGGCGACGATGCTCTTCTCCTGGATCAGGAACCAGCCGCATTCGTCCATGGCGCAGCGGCCGCGATAGACCTCGGCCGCGTTAGCCGGAGCCATGAGACTCGCCAAGGCGAGAGCGAGCAGGACGAGGAAGCGCATGGGAAAAGCCCGGGCGGGAATCGCGTGATGCCCGAGCTTAGCGCTGCAGGCGCAGGCCCACCATGATGATCGAGGCCGTGTAGTCGGCGCCCGGCACGCTGGAGCGCAGCCACTCCTGGCGGAATTCGCCTTTGATCTGCGCGGTGCGCGTCAGCTTGTAGGTGAGCGCGGCCGAGGCCGACATGCGCTTGTCGTCGCGCGGGGAGCCCACATATTCGTCGGTCCCGACATAGAACTTGCCCGTGCCGATGAGCCAGCGCCGGAACGCGTGCTCGACCTCGACGCCCGCATCGCGCCGCAGCACGCCCGAGACGCCCGGCACGGTCGATTCGTCCGCCACCGACTTCGCGTTGAACTTCATCGTGGTCAGCGCCGTGGCGGTCCACAGCAGCGAGGCGTCGATGATCAGGCCGCGCAGATCCTCGAGCGTCGGATCCTGATAGGTGCGCGCGATGTAGCCGACCGAAGCCTCGCCCGTGAGCTTGCGCGAGAGCTCGAAGGTGGTGCCGGCCCGCGCGGTCGCGCCGGTCGAGTCGCGCCGGAAGCCGAATGCGTCGAACTCGTAGTCGTGCACGCGCGTGTCGACGCTCGCCTCCACGAAAGGCTTCACGCCCGGCGTGAGCTCGTAGCTGCCGCGCAGCGTAGGGGCGTATTGCGAGTAGTTGCGGGTCGCATTGCTGACCGTCGTTCCATCGACCAGCTTGGAGTCCTGATAGTCGACTCGGTCGACGGCGCCTTTCAGCGCCACCTCGAGCCGGTTGAAGCGATGCGTCACACCGGCCGTGCTGCCAACCGTCGTGCGGATCGGCAGCCGCGCGAGGTCCGCGCGGATGTCGGGACTGCCCGGATTGTCGGTGCCGACGAGCAGCCGTCCCTCGAGATCGATATGCGTCTGCCGAGTCCAGTCGATGCGGCCATTCACCTTGCCTTCGAAGTTCGGCCGGTCGAGCTCGGGCACGTTCTTGTAGGCCGTATAGGTGCCGCGCAGGTCCGCCGTGAGCTCGTGACGCTCCCAGTCGGAATTGACTTTCAGCTCCGGCGACACGGTGAGCACCGGCGAGCTGCGCGGGATGTTCGTGCGCGTCGCATTGTTGTCGTAGCCCGCCATCACCTCGATCGCGGGCTTGAACGTGAACACCCCGACGCGCAGGCCGAGCGGCGCGAAGGGATCTTCCTCCAAGGCCGGGCGGCGCCGCAGAGCCGGCGGCGCGTAGGGGTTCGCGATGCTCCCCGTGATATCGGCGGATGACGAACCGGGCTGCGGTGGCGTGCGGCCCGATCGTGCGCGGCTTGCAGGCGCTGGTGGCGTGGTCTGCGCGGAGCTCGTCTGCGCAGGCGTCGTCTGCGCCGAAGATGCGGACGATCTGAGCGACAAGGGCTGTGCGGGCGCGCTCGCGCGGCTGCTCGCCGCCGCCTGAGCCGCATCCGTGCTGAGCGTGACGGCGCTGCTGCCGCCTGCGGTGGGCCCGGCCTTGGTCGCGCCCTTGGCCTTGCGCTTGCGGGAATTGCTGGAGTCGAAGCCGGTTGCGCCCGCGCCGAAGCCCGGCGGATTGCCGTAGCGCTTCACCACGCGCGGCTTCGCCTTGCCGGACAGCGCGTCCGGGCCGTCGCTCACGGCGGCGCGCAGGCCGTCCGTGCGCGACGTCGATTGCGCGTGCACGCCCGCGAGGGCGGCAACGATCGCACCGACGCCGATCGGCACGGCAATGAGTTGGC
Source organism: Pseudomonadota bacterium (assembly GCA_023404705.1). Lineage (GTDB taxonomy): Bacteria > Pseudomonadota > Alphaproteobacteria > Rhizobiales > Xanthobacteraceae > FEB-22. Next base: position 24,166 of record JAEYAU010000033.1, on the reverse strand, counting down.
CGAGACGCAGCACGAGCCCTATCCCCGAGGCGCCCGCGCGCGGCGCCCATGGTTAACGGATGTAAAACCGGGATGGTTAACGCCCGGTTGATCCTCGGGAATTTGGGAACTCGGCTCGCTTTGAGGGCGCGATCAGGCTTCCGCCCGGTCCACCACCAGCGTGGTTCCGTCCGCGCTCGCGACCCGCACCCGGCTGCCGGCCGGCGTGTCCGGCCCCATGATGCGCCAGACCGTGTCGTCGATCCGCACCGTCCCGGAGCCGTCGACGATCGGCTTCTCCAGCGTGAAGACCCGCCCGACGAAAGCCTCGGCGCGCCGGTTGAGAAATGGGCGGTCCGCGACCGGCTCGACGCGGTGCCCGAGCCACCGCCACGCCAGGATCGAGACCAGCGACAGCACCGCGAAAGCGATGAGCTGCAGCTGCCAGCCCCAGTCCACGAACAGCGAGATCAGGCCGACCGCCACCGCGGCGAATCCGAGCCACAGCATGAAGGTGCCGGGCGCCACGAGCTCCAGTGCGAACAGCACGCCCGCGAGAATGAACCAGTTCCAGACGCCGAGGGAGTCGAACCAGGAGACGAGATAAGAGGAGGACATGCGGCGCCCCTAGTTGCTCGGTCCGGGACCCGCGACCGGCCCGGTCGGCCGCCGCGGAGCCGCAGGCGGCGCCTTGCCGTCGCCCCCACCGCCGCCGAAGGTCGCCTTGGCGATCTCGCCGATGCCGGCCAGCGAGGAGAGCACCTGCGTCGCCTCCACGGGCAGCATCAGGATCTTCTGGTTCGGCGACTTGGCGATCTCGCCGAAGGCACGCAGATATTTCTCGGCCACGAAATAGTTCAGCGCCGCGACGTCGCCGCGCGCCACCGCTTGGCTCACCATCTCGGTCGCTTTCGCCTCGGCCTGCGCGAGACGCTCGCGGCCCTCGGCGTCGCGGAATGCGGCTTCGCGCCGGCCCTCGGCTTCCAGGATCTGCGACTGCTTGGCGCCCTCGGCGCGCAGGATCTCCGACTGCCGCTGGCCCTCAGCCTGCAGGATGTCCGCGCGCTTCTCGCGCTCGGCCTTCATCTGCCGCGCCATGGCGGCGACGAGGTCCTGCGGCGGGATGATGTCCTTGATCTCGATGCGCGTGACCTTCACGCCCCAGGGCGAAGCCGCGGCATCCACGACGCGCAACAGCCGCTCGTTGATCTCGTCGCGATGCGAGAGGATCTGGTCGAGGTCCATCGAGCCGATGACCGAGCGGATATTGGTCATCGTCACCTTGATCATCGCGTCCTCGAGATGCGCCACCTCGTAGCTCGCGCGCGCCGCATCGAACACCTGGAAGAAGGCGACGCCGTCGACCGTGACCGACGCGTTGTCCTTGGTGATCACCTCCTGCTGCGGGACGTCGATCACCTGCTCCATCATGTTCATCTTGCGCCCGATCCGATCCACATAAGGAACGATCAGGTTGAGCCCCGGCGTCAGCGTGCGGGTGTAGCGGCCGAACCGCTCGACGGTCCAATTGTAGCCTTGGGTCACCTGCTTGACGCCCGCGACCAGCGTCAGCACCGCGAGGCCAAAGATGACGATGGCGATGATATCGAACCCGAACATTCCTACCCCCCTTACGTTACGGCGCATTCTGGAGGTCGCCGCGGCGCGCGACAAGCACCCCCGGAGCGATCCGAGAGTTAGACGCAGGCGGCGCCGGTTCGGTTCGGCGTACTGAAATCCCGGGTCAGAAGCGTGTTTTGATCGAGGCGACCTCGATTAGGTTCCTCGAGCGCCGGCTGACGATTCAGCGGACCCGCGTTTTCGGTGTGAAGGGAGGGCGCTGGGGGCCGCTCCGGACATGGGTGACGACGTCGTTCCGCGGCGGACGGCGCGACGCCGGCACGTCATGTCCGGACGGCTCGAGGACGAGCATTCCCCCAGCACTCATTGGTCGCGGCGAGTCGTAAACGGGTTCAAACCCATCCCTGCAGTTCGCGGGTCACGACATGCCGGATCACCCGCATGCCCGCGTCGCTGTCGTTGAGGCAGGGAATGGCCGCGAAATTCGTCCCGCCATTGTGGCGGAAGATCTCCGCATTCTCGCCCGCGATCTCCTCCAGGGTCTCCAGGCAATCCGCGACGAAGCCGGGCGTCACCACAGCGAGGTTTTTCACACCGCGCTTGGCCAGCGCCTCCACGGTCTTGTCCGTATAGGGCTTAAGCCACTCGGCGGTGCCGAAGCGCGACTGGAACGTCAGCATCAGCCGGCTCTCGTCGAGCCGCAGCCGTTCGCGCAGGAGCCGCGCGCTCTCGACGCACTGTTCGTAGTAGGGATCGCCCGCCTGCGCATAGGCTTCCGGCATCCCGTGGAAGGACACGAGGATGACCTCGGGTTGGAACGAGAGCTTGGCGAGCTCGGCTTCCATGCTGGACGCGACCGCGTCGATATAGACCGGGTCGTCGTACCAGGGCGGTGCGATGCGGACCGCCGGCTGGTAGCGCAGCGTCTTGAGAAAATCGAAGGCTTTGTCGCACACCGTGGCGCTGGTCGCCGCCGCATATTGCGGATAGAGCGGCACGATCAGGATGCGGTCGCAGCCCTGCTGCTGCAGCGCGCCGAGCCGCGCCGCAATCGACGGATTTCCGTAGCGCATCGCCCAGTCGACCGTGATGCGCGCATCGGCCGCCAGCGCCGCCGCGAGCTTGTCGCTTTGCGCACGCGTGATGGTCTTCAGCGGCCCTTCATTCTGCTCGCGATTCCAGATCGTGTCGTAGTCGCGGCCTTTGCGGCCCGGCCGCACCGTCAGGATGATGCCATTGAGGATCACCCACCACTTGAGGGGGTTCTCCTCGATCACGCGGCGGTCCGAGAGGAACTCCTTGAGATAGCGGCGCATCGACCAGTAGTCGGTCGCGTCCGGCGTGCCGAGATTGACCAGAAGCACGCCGATCCGGCCGCCCGAAGCAGCCCGGCGCGTGGGCATGGAAACCGCGCCTGCGGAAGCGAAATCGTTCATGAGAACTCGTCTAACATTGCGGCCGCAGAGGCAATAGCCCCTCCGCGGGCCCCCATGCTAGAGCACGGCTGTCGCACCCACGGATATGTGATTCATGCATATTGCCCGCCGTTTTGCCGCCGCTGCCCTGCTTTGCCTTTTGTTCATCGCCACAGCCGCCGCGCAGACGCTGACGACCCGTGTCAGCTTCGTGCTCACGAACGACATCTACCTGATGAACGAGCAGCGCGGCAGCGACGGCAAGGTGCGCGGCGGCTTCGCGCGGCTCGCCGCGGTCGTGAAGGCGGAGCGCGCCAAGGGCGGGCATGTCATCTTCGCCCATGCGGGCGACACCTTCTCGCCCTCCCTGATGTCCGGCTTCGATCGCGCGGCCCATATCGTGGCGCTGACCAACCTGATCCCGCCCGACATCTTCGCGCCCGGGAATCACGAGTTCGATTTCGGCAAGGCCGTGTTCTTCCAGCGTTTCGCCGAGTCCAAGTTCCCCTACTACGCGGCCAATCTTCGCGGCCCCGACGGACAGCCCCTGCCCGGCATCAAGGACCGCAGCATCGTCACGCTCGACGGCATCCGCATCGGGCTCACGGGTATCGCCTATGACGACACCCCGCGCACCTCGAGCTCCGAGGATCTCATGTTCCTGCCGACCGTCGCGACCGCCAAGGAGCAGGCCGACGCGCTACGCCGCGAGGGCGCCGACTTCGTGGTCGCGGTCGCCCATGCGGACCGCAAGCAGGACCTGGAGATTCTCGCGACCCGCGCCGTGGATCTGCTGCTGACCGGGCACGACCACGACCTCTATTTCAGCTTCGACGAGAACAATGCCGTGGTGGAGTCGAGCTACGATGCCCACTACGTCACGGTGATCGAGGCCGAGATCACGGTGACGCAGCGCGGCAGCCGGCGCGAGATGAAGTGGTGGCCCCAGGTGCGCGTCATCGACACCGCCACCGTTACACCCGATCCCGAGGTCGCTGCCGTGGTCGCGCGCTACGAGCAGGAATTCAGCCGCGAGATGGACGTCGCGCTCGGAACCACCGCGGTCGAGCTCGACAGCCGCTCGGCGACTGTGCGCACCCGGGAGGCCGCGATTGGCAATCTCATCGCCGACGCGATGCGCGAGTCGGGCCGCGCCGACGTCGCGATCATGAACGGTGGCGGCATCCGCGCCGGCAAGGTCTATGCACCCGGCTCCACCATCACGCGCCGCGACGTGCTGGCCGAGCTTCCCTTCTTCAACCGCATGGTCATCGTCGAGATCACCGGGCGCGGGCTCAAGGGCAGCATGGAGAACGGCCTCGCCATTCTCCCGGACGCGGGCGGCCGCTTCCCGCAGGTTTCGGGGCTGACACTCGAAGCCGATCTCAAACGTCCCGCCGGCCAGCGCATCACCAGCATGCGCGTCGGCGGCGTGCCGCTCGACGAAAGCCGCACCTATCGTGTGGCGCTCAACGACTTCATGGCGCGCGGCGGCGACAACTACACGGATTTCCGCGACGCCAAGCGCATTACGCCTGACAATGACGCGCCGCTCGTCGCCAACGAGGTGATGGTCTTCATCCGCCGCCTCGGTACGGTCCGCACCGGCGTCGAAGGCCGGCTTGTGCTGCGGTAGCTGCGCTTACCCGATCGGCCGCTCGTCCGCGATCACCTTTCCGTCGTTCGGCAAGGTGCCGGGCGCGACCAGCTTCACGCCGCCCTTCAGCTTGGTCAGCGAAGCGAGCGTCGCCGCGACCGCGTCCGCAAGGCCCTCGGCCGGCGATGCGCACTCGGCATGCAGCGTCATCGCATCCTGCTCGTTCTCGCGCGTCACGCTCAGCCGCACGCGCGTGAGTTCGGGATGGCGCTTCGCGACCTCGGCGACCTGGCCCGGATGCACGAACATGCCTTTGACCTTGGTGGTCTGGTCGGCGCGGCCCATCCAGCCCTTGATCCGCATGTTGGTGCGCCCGCAGGGCGAGCCGCCAGCGAGCACCGCCGAGAGGTCGCCGGTCGCCAGCCGGATCATCGGATAGTCCGGATTGAGCGTCGTCACCACGATCTCGCCCACCTCACCCTCGGGCACCGGATCGCCGGTGCCGGGGCGCACGATCTCGACGATCAGCGTCTCGTTGACGATCAACCCCTCGCGCGCCTCGCTCTCGTAGGCGATTACGCCGCCTTCCGCCGTCGCATAGCACTGCAGCACCGCAACGCCGCGCGTCGCGAGCTCCTGGCGCAGCGAGCCCGGCAGCGCCGCGCCCGAGACCAGCCCGCGCTCGAATGACGAAGCGTCCTTGCCGGCCTTCTCGGCCGTATCGAGCAGGATCCTGAGGAAGTCCGGCGTGCCGACATAGCCGGAGGGCCTGAACTGCGCGATCGCATCCAGTTGCTGCTCGGTATTGCCGATGCCGCCCGGGACGACCGCACAGCCGAGCGCCTGCGCACCCTCCTGCAGCATCCAGGCGCCGGGCGTGAGGTGATACGAGAAGCAGTTGTGCACCACATCGCCGGCGCGGAAGCCCGCTGCGAAGAGCGCGCGCGCGGCGCCGGCCGGATCTGCCGTGTGTCCTTCGGGCTCGAAGATCGGCCCCGGCGACATGAACAGGCGCTTCAGCTTGTTGACCGGCGTGACGTTGAAGCCGCCGAAGGGCGGCGCCTCCTTTTGCAGGCCGAGCAGATCGGACTTGCGCAGGACAGGCAGCCGCGCGAGCGACGCGCGGTCCTTCACGGATTTCGGGTCGACGCCCGCGAGCTGCTTTGCCCAGCCGGGCGCGGTCATCGCCCGCGCGATGGTCTCGCTCACTCGCGCGAACAGTTGCGGTTCGCGCGCCTGCGGGTCGCGCGTCTCCAGATCGTCGAAATGCTTGCTCATGATCTGATGGCCGGATTCCGGTTGCGGGGCGGCGTCAGGCGAGCCAGCGCTTGCGCCGCTTGTAGTGCTTCACGTCGCGGAACGACTTGCGCTTGCCCTCGGCGATACCGAGGTAGAACTCCTTGACGTCCTCGTTCTCGCGCAGCGCCTTGGCCTCGCCGTCCATCACGACGCGGCCGTTCTCCAGGATATAGCCGTAGCGCGCGAAGCGCAGCGCCATGAAGGTGTTCTGCTCGGCGAGCAGGAAGGACACGCCTTCCTTGTCGTTCAGGTCCTGCACGATCTCGAAGATCTCCTCGACGATCTGCGGCGCGAGGCCCATGGACGGCTCGTCCAGCAGGATCAGCTTCGGGCGGGACATTAGCGCACGGCCGATCGCGCACATCTGCTGCTCGCCGCCCGAGGTGTAGCCGGCGAGCGAGCTGCGCCGCTCTTTGAGCCGCGGAAAGTAAGTATAGACGAGCTCCAGGTCCCGATTGATCGCGGCCCTGCCGTCGCGCCGCGTGAAGGCACCGGTGAGCAGGTTCTCCTCGACCGTGAGATGCCCGAAGCAGTGGCGGCCTTCCATGACCTGAATGCAGCCGCGCCGCACCAGCTCGTTCGGCGAGAGCGCCTGCACCTCGCCGCCCTCGAACACGATCGAGCCCTTGGTCACCTCGCCGCGCTCGGCATGCAGCAGGTTCGAGATCGCCTTCAGCGTCGTCGTCTTGCCGGCGCCGTTGGCGCCGAGCAGCGCCACGATGCCGCGGCGCGGCACGTCCAGCGACACCCCCTTCAGCACCAGGATCACGTGGTCGTAGATGACCTCGATATTGTTGACCGTGAGGATATCGTCCTTCGGCGGCGTCACCTTCAGGTCGGATACGATCTCCGCGATGCTCATGCGGCGCTCCCGAATAGAAAGCGGGCCCGCGCCGATGCGCGAGCCCGCCGGGATGTCAGATCACGAGGCCTTGTCGCAAGCTTCCGTGCGCTGTGGCCAGCCCGTGTTCTTGGTGACATACTCCTTGGCGTCCGCCTCGAGCATGGCACGCACCTTCTCCTTCATGGGCGTGATCCAGTCCGAGACCTTCACCCACTTGCTGCCGTCCCACTGCTGCATGTAGGCGGAGTGATGGCCGTTGTGGTCGTCGCAGGTGATCTGTAGCGGCGCCGCGAAGCCTTCCATACCGAGCTCCTTCAGGCGCGCATTGTCGATCTTCAGCGTCTCGAAGCCGCGGCGCACATCCTCGCCGCTCACGACCTTCTTGCCCGTGATCTTCTGTGCATTGCGGATCGCTTCGGCCATGATCATCGAGTTGAGCACACCGCGATTGTACAGCGCCTCTCCGACCTTGTCCTTCTGGGTCTGGCTCTTGCCCTTGTCGATCACGTGCTTGATGATGTCCTGGATCACCGGGAAGTTGGTGCCGACCGCATTCAGATTGAGCGCGAGATAGCCTTTGCCGGCCTCGCCGGCGCCGCGCGCATCATCCTCGCCGGCGGACCACCAGATGCCGACGAAGTGGTCCATCGGGTAGTTGGTCTCGGCCGCCCGCTTGATCGCTGTCGGGTTCATGGCGCCCCAGCCCCACATGATCATCCAGTTCGGACGGTCACGCCGCACCGCGAGCCACTGCGCCGACTGGTCCTGCATGTCCTTGCCGGCCACCGGATAGAGCTTCACCTCGAATCCCATGTCCTTGGCGAGCGCCTCGAGCAGCGGGATCGGTTCGCGGCCATAGCCGCTCTCCAGGAAGATGAAGCCGATCTTCTTGCCCTTCAGATTGGCTTCGCCGCCTTCCTTCTCGGAGATGTACTTGATGATCATCGACAGCCCGTCCCAATAGGTCGCGGGCGGATTGAAGACCCAAGGGAACTCCTTGCCGACGGCGGAGGCTGACAGGCCATAAGCCATCGAGAAGATCGGAATCTTGTCGACCGCGGCCTTCGGGATCAGCTGGAGCGTGATGCCGGTCGAGTAGGGGTTCACCACCGCCGGCTTCTTGCCTTTCACGCTCTCCCAGCACTCGACGCCCTTCTTGGTGTCATAGCCGGTCTCGCATTCCTCGATCGCAATCTTGACGCCGCCGATGCCGCCATCGCGCTCGTTGAGCAGGTTGAGATAGTCGCTCATGCCGTTGGCGATCGGAATGCCCGAGCCCGCGAAGGGCCCGGTGCGGTAGCTCAGCAGCGGCACATAGATGCTGTCCTGTGCTTGCGCCAGCGTGGCCAGGCTTGAGATGCCCATTGTGGCCGCCAGTGCGACAGCGAGTTGTTTCACGCGCATTCGCGTTCCTCCCTTTCAGGTCTTTGGCCGGCGGGAGCCGGCGCGTCCCGGCGAGATGCCGGGGATCACCCGGGCGCAAGCCCAGGAATTGGGATCAAGTCTGCACCATCAGTATGGAAACGGCCACACCCTCAGTTTCTGCTTGGCGATCTGCCACAGCCGCGCCAGTCCGTGCGGCTCGACGATCAGGAAGAAGATGATGAGCGCTCCAACGATCATGAAGCTGATGTGCTCCACGGTCGCGGCATGCACCGGGATGCCGAACCGCGGCGGCAGGATGCGCAGCAGGATCGGCAGGATGTAGATCAGCGCCGCCCCCAGGAACGAGCCGAGCAGGCTGCCGAGCCCGCCGATGATCACCATGAACAGGACGAAGAAGCTCTGGTTGATGTTGAAGGTGTTGGATTCCGCACCGCCGTACCACAGGAACACCAGCATCGCTCCGGCGACGCCGCAATAGAACGAGGACACGGCGAAGGCGAGCAGCTTGGTCGGCAACAGCCGGATGCCCATCAGCTCCGCCGCGATGTCCATGTCGCGCACCGCCATCCACATGCGGCCGATGCGGCCGTGCACAAGGTTGGAGGCCGCCCAGGTCATCAGCACGACGAGCGCAAGCACCACCCAATAGCGCGTCTGCGCGGTCGCGTTCGGGCCCGTGATCGGAATGCCGAACAGTGTGCGCAGCGGCACCTCGATCGCGCCCGAGGTGTTGTAATTGTAGAGCCACGGGATGCGGATGAAGCACCACTCGAGGAAGAACTGCGCCGCGAGTGTCGCGACCGCCAGATAGAAGCCCTTGATGCGCAGCGAGGGCAGACCGAACACGACGCCGACCGCGGCCGCGACGAAGCCCGAGGCGACGATCCAAATGATGATGTTCACGCCCGGGAAGATCGTGGTGAGCTTGTAGCACGCATAGGCGCCGACCCCCATGAAGGCGCCGGTGCCGAGCGAGAGCAGGCCCGTATAACCGGTGAGCAGATTGAGCCCGATCGCCGCGAGCGAGAAGATCAGGAACGGGATCATCACCGCGTTGAGCAGGAAGTCGTTGCCCGTGAGCGGGATCACGATGAAGGCGACGGCCAGGATCACGGCGAGGCCGATGCGGTCCTGCCGCAGCGGGAAGACGGCCTCGTCGCTCACATAGCTGGTCTTGAACTGGCCGGCCTCGCGATAGAGCATCTCACACCCGCTCGATGATCCGCTCGCCGAACAGGCCCTGCGGCCGGAACAGCAGGAAGATGAGGGCGATCACATAGGCGAACCAGCTGTCGGTGCCGCCGCCCATCAGCGGCCCCCAGTAGAATTCCCAGAGCTTCTCGCCGGTGCCGATGATCAGCCCGCCGACGATCGCGCCCGGGATCGACGTGAAGCCGCCGAGGATGAGCACCGGCAGCGCTTTCAGCGCGATCACGTCGAGCGCGAAGCTCACGTCCGAGCGCGCGCCCCACATGATGCCGGTGACGAGCGCAACCAGCCCGGCCGCGAACCACACGATCACCCAGATCTGCTCGAGCGAGATGCCGACCGAGAGCGCGGCCTGATGGCTGTCCGCAACGGCGCGCAACGCGCGGCCGATGCGCGTCTTGGAGAAGAACACGCCGAGCCCGATCACCATCAGCGAGGCGATCACGGCGGCCGCGACGTCGATCTTCTGCACGCTGACGAGCCCGCCCAGGATCTTGAAGTCGAGCGTGCCCTTGGAAAGCCCGAGCCCTTCGGCCGGCATCACCTTGGGATCGCCGCCGAACACGAACTCGCCGAAGCCGATCAGGAAATAGGTCAGCCCAAAGGTCGCCATGAACAGGATGATGTCGGGCTGATTGATCAGCGGGCGCAGCACCACCTTCTCGATGGTGAGCGCGAGGACGAACATGACTCCGACCGTGATGACCAGCGCGAGCAGCGCCGGGATATCGCGGTTGAGCAGCGCGAAGGCGAAGATGCCAAAGGCCAGCACCGCTATTCCGACCCACGGCCTCGGCGCCGCCTCCTTGTTGCGGCCGAAGAAGCGCCACGCGAGCAGCGCGAGACCCGCCGCGATGATGGCGATGCTGAGCGCCGGCGAGATGCCCTTCTCGTGCAGGCCGACCAGGGTGAGCGCCGCGAACACCACCATGATGCCCTGCGCGAAGTTGAACACGCCCGAGGCCTTGAAGATCAGCACGAAGCCGAGCGCGATCAGCGAATAGAGCACGCCGCCGACCAGGCCTTCCCACAGCGTCTGCACCAGCAGATCCGGCGCCTGCCCCATCTGCACGAACGGATCGATCAGGATCTTGTAGAGGATGTCCATCTACGCGGCTCCCAGTGGGAGCGACCGAGCGCTCGGCGAACTCGGCATGTTCCCTCCCCCCTTGCGGGGGAGGGTTAGGGAGGGGGCCTCCCCGAGCTCTGAGTATGCCGCAAGACCCCCTCCCCAGCCCTCCCCCGCAAGGGGGGAGGGAGCCGCGCGGAGCAAGTCTCTCTGCATGCGGTTGAACATCAAGTCAGCCCCTCAATGCGCCACGCCGAGATAGGCGTCGATCACGCCCTGGTCCTTGCGCACCTCTTCGGGGGTGCCATCGGCGATCTTGCGGCCGTAGTCGAGCACGACGACGCGGTCCGAGAGGTCCATGACGACGCCCATATCGTGCTCGATCAGCGCGATCGTCGTGCCGTAGTGGTTGTTCACGTCGAGCACGAAACGGGACATGTCCTCCTTCTCCTCGAGGTTCATGCCGGCCATCGGCTCGTCGAGCAGCAGCAGGTCCGGCTCCATCGCGAGTGCGCGGCCGAGCTCGACGCGCTTCTGCAGACCATAGGGGAGCTTGCCGACCGGCACGCGGCGGATGTGCTTGATCTCGAGGAAATCGATGATCTCCTCGACGCGGCGGCGATGCGCGACCTCCTCGTCCATCGCGGGCCCGTGGCGCAGCAGCTGCCAGAAGAAGCCGCGGTTCATCTTCAGCGTGCGGCCCGCCATGATGTTGTCGAGCGCCGTCATGCCGCGGAACAGCGCGACGTTCTGGAAGGTGCGCGCGATGCCGCCGCGGGCGGCTTCGTAGGGCCGCATCTTGGCGCGCGTCTCGCCGCGGAACGTGATGCGGCCCGTCTGCGGCGTGTAGAAGCCGTTGATGACGTTGAGCATCGAGGTCTTGCCGGCGCCGTTCGGGCCGATGATGGCGCGGATCTCGCCCTTGCGGATGTCGAACGAGACGTCCGCGATGGCGCGCACGCCGCCGAACGACAACGAGACATTCTCCACCGAGAGCAGGATTTCGCCGGCCGCGATATCGGTGGTCGGCGCCCTCATGCGGCTTTCTCCAGGGCGGCCGGCGCCGGATAGGCCTGCATGTCGCGGATCTTCACCCGCGCCGCGATCACGCCCTTGCGGCCGTCCTCGAACGTGACTTGCGTCGAGATGTCGGCCTCCTTGGAGCCGTCATAGAGCGCAGCGACGAGCGGCGCGTAGCGCTCGCCGATCAGCCCGCGACGCACCTTCATGGTGCGCGTGAGCTCGCCGTCATCGGCATCGAGCTCCTTGTGCAGGATAAGGAAGCGTCGGATCTGCGCACCCGCCATCACGCCTTCCTCGACCAGCGAGCGGTTCACCTCGTCGACGTGCTGCGCCAGCATCTCGTAGACGCGCGGATGCTGCGCGAGCTCCTGATAGGATGCATAGACGACGTTGTTGCGCTCGGCCCAGCTGCCGACCGCGACGAGGTCGATATTGAGCATCGCGCAGACCTGGTCGCGGCCGTCGCCGAAGGCCACAGCTTCCTTGATGTTGGGATAGAATTTGAGCTTGTTCTCGATGTATTTCGGCGCGAACAGCGTGCCGTCCTTGAGCCGGCCGACATCCTTGGCGCGGTCGATGATCTTGAGATGCCCGGTCTTCGGATCGAAGAAGCCGGCATCGCCGGTGCGCACGAAGCCGTCTGGCGTCTTCACCTCGGCGGTCTTCTCGGGATCCTTGTAATAGCCGATGAACACGCCGGGCGAGCGGAACAGCACCTCGCCGTTCTCCGCGATCTTCACGTCCACGTCGATGTTCGGCTTGCCGACCGTATCGGCGAAGATCTCGCCGTCCGGCTGCGCCGTGATGTAGACCGAGGCCTCGGTCTGCCCATAGAGCTGTTTCAGGTTGACGCCGAGCGCGCGATAGAAGCGGAAGATCTCGGGCCCGATCGCCTCACCGGCCGTGTAGGCGACGCGGATGCGCGAGAGGCCGTAGCGGTTCTTCAGCGGTCCGTAGACCAGCACCTCGCCCAGCCAGTAGATCAGCCGCGCCGACAGCGGCACCTTCTCCCGGTTGAGGACCTTCTCGCCCCATTTACGCGCGTGATTGATGAAGTAGTGGAATACGCGGCGCTTGAGCGCGCTCGCGTCCTCCATGCGCACCATGGTGAGGGTGAGCAGGTTCTCGTAGATGCGCGGCGGCGCGAACGCGTAGGTGGTGCCGATCTCGCGCCGGTCCTCCACCACGGTCTCGCCCGCCTCCGGGCAATTCACGCAGAAGCCCGCGACATAGGACTGCGCGTAGGAGAAGATGTGGTCGCCCACCCAGGCGAGCGGCAGATAGGCGATCACCTCCTCGCTCTCATTGAGGTCGTCGAACAGGTTGCCGTTCTGCGCCGAGACGATGAGGTTGTCGTAGGTCAGCATCACGCCCTTGGGGCGGCCCGTGGTGCCCGAGGTGTAGAGGATCACAGCGAGGTCATCGCCCTTGCCGGCCGCGATCGAAGCCTCCCACTCCGAAAGCGCTTTCGTATCGCTTGCGAGTTTGTCGCGGCCGCGCTTCTGCAGGTCGGAGATCCAGATCATCCGCTCGCGATCGTAATCGCGTAGGCCGCGCGGCTCGTCATAGACCAGAGCGCCGAGCGTCGAGAGCCGGTCCGAGACCGAGAGCACCTTGTCGACCTGCTCCTGGTCCTCGACCACCGCGATCTTCACCTCGGCGTGCTCGAGCACATAGGCCATCTCGTCGGCGACCGAATCCGCATAGATCGGAATCGGGACCGCGCCGAGCGCCTGGCCGGCGCACATCGCCCAGTAGAGCCGCGGCCGGTTCGCACCGATCACCGCGAACTTGTCGCCGCGCTTGAGGCCGAGCTCCGCGAGACCGACCGAGAAGGAACGCACCTCGTCCAGCACCTGCGCCCAGGTCCAGGACTGCCAGATGCCGAGGTCCTTGTGGCGGACCGCGGTGCGGGTCCCAAACCTCTCGGCATTGCGGACCAGCAGTTTGGGAAACGTATTCTCGCGAGCGGCGGGGTTCTCTCCCACGACGCCGTCCCCTCCGATGCTTCACGCGCGGGTCAGGCCCACGCGGCGTTCCTCTCCGGCCGCCGGTTGGTCCGGCGCGCTTTTCATATTGTTGCATATGAAATGACCCCGTCCCGAGGGTCAAGCCTTGCCCACTCGGCCGTCACCAGATGAGGACGGTTTCGCAGCGCGGAAGCGCGAGGCAACCCGCATCAGCACGCGAACCAAATCGTTAATGCAGACGCTAATGGAGACTTGGCGATTTCAGGAAGCGATTGCGATCGCTCGAGGCGACGCGCACCTCGAAGGTGCGTCCGTCGCGGAAGACCGAGAGCGGCACCTCGACACCGGCCTCGCCGAGCGACCAGATGCCGCGGAACAGCCCGACGAGATCGCTCACCGGCTTTCCTGCGACCGAAAGCACGACGTCGCCGGTCTGCAGCTTCGCCTTCTGCGCCGGCCCGCCCGTCGCGAGTCCGACGATCACGGCCTTGTCCTCGACCTCGGTGACGTAGAAGCCGAGCCAGGGCCGCGGCGGCCGGTTCGGTCGCCCGAGCGTCTGCAGGTCATTGAGGATCGGCTGCAGCAGATCGATCGGCACCACCATGTTCAGATGCTCGCCCGGCCCGTTGTCGCGCGCCTGCTGCAGCTGCAGCGATCCGATGCCGATCAGCTCGCCCTTCGGGCCGATCACCGCCGTGCCGCCCCAGTTCGGATGCGCCGGCCCCGTGAAGATCGCCTCGTCGAGCACGTATTCCCAGTAGCCCGCGAATTCCTGCTTGGTGACGATCGTCGCCGCGACCGAGCGCGCCCGTCCGCCCGCGCCCGCGACCACCACCTTCTCGCCCACCGGCACCGCGCTCGATTGCCCGAGCCGCAGCGCCGGCAGATCGAGTCGCGCCAGCGCCTGCACGAGGCCGAAGCCGGTCGCCTGGTCGTAGCCGAGCACATGGCCCGGCACCGCATTTCCGTCCGGCAAGTGCAGCCACACGGTCTCGGCCTCCGTGATCAGATAACCGATCGTGAGGACGAGGCCCGTCTCGTTGATCAGGACGCCATTGCCGGCGCGCTCGGTGCCGAGCGTCTCGGCCGTGAAGGCATCGGCCGGGATGATCGTGTGGATCCCGACCACCGCATTGAGCGCACGCTGAAGGTCGTAGGCGTAGTCCCCGGGATTCGGCTGCACCGCCAACGGCACCTTCCAGTCGCTCAACGACGACATCGGGATCTCCTTCTTGTCCGCAGCGTCTCAGCAGCCCAAGGCAGCCGCGGCCGCACAAGCGTACAAGACGCCACAGGCTGCGGCGCGATGATCAGCGCCCCGGCTCACAGGATGCAAAAAATGCGCTTCGACAACAAGATCGCGGTCGTGGTCCGTGACGACCTTCCCACCTGGCAAAAGCTAAACATGACGGCATTCCTGTCGAGCGGGATCGCGGCCGGGCGGCCCGGCACCATCGGCGAGCCCTATCGCGATGGCGCGGGCCGCGATTATGCCGCCATGTTCGGCCAGCCCGTGCTGGTGCTCACGGGCGCGGGAGACGCGCTGCGCGCGGCCTTCGATGCCGCCTGTGCGCGCGGCCTCTGGCTCGCGGTTTTCACCGACGAGTTGTTCGCGACCGGCCACGATGCCGCCAACCGTGCCGCGGTCGCGGCCGTGCCGACCGAGGCGCTCAGCCTCGCGGGCTTCGCAGTCGAAGGCCCGAAGAACCAGGTCGATCGTGCACTCAAGGGCCTGCGGCTGCACGACTGAAGCCCACCCGCCGCTTTTCTCCGCCGAACCTTGGCGAGCCTTCGCGCGACAAATCGGGGCATCCTGCACGACACGCAGGAGGTCCGAACAAATTCGGATGTAACCCTGCGGTGCAGTATGTTACCTAAAATGATACCGGCTGCCGGGCTGCAAAAACGCACTAACGGAACCTCGGGCTGCACGCCATGAACGACGTCGCGCATTTCACGTCCGCTCCCGCCATTTCGCCTTATCCCTCGCTGCACGCTGTGGAATTCACGGGCGCCCGCCCGGACTTCCGCAGGCTGGTGCTGCGCGGCGCCATGCTGGAGCTGGTCACCTTTGGCTTCTATCGCTTCTGGCTCGCGACCGACATGCGGCGTCATCTGTGGTCGCACACGGTCGTCGACGGCGACGGCCTCGAATACACCGGCAAGCCCAAGGAGCTGCTGATCGGCTTCCTGTTCGCGCTGGCGATCCTGCTGCCGATCTATGTCGCGTATTTCTGGGTCGGCATCGAAGCCGAGCGAATGCAGACCTGGGCCAGCGCGCCGCTGTTCCTCTTCTTCTATCTGTTCGCGCAGTTCGCTCTCTATCGGGCGCGCCGTTACCGCGTGACGCGCACGGTGTGGCGCGGCGTGCGCTTCGGCATGGGCGGCTCGGGCCTCGCCTATGTTGGCCGGTTCTGCCTCTGGACCCTTGCGATGATGTTCACCCTCGGCCTGCTGCTGCCGTGGCGCCAAGCCTCGCTCGAGCGTTACAAGATGCGCCACACCGCCTACGGCAGCCTCCAGGGCCGCTTCGAGGGCACCGGCTGGGGCCTGTTCAAGCGGGTCTGGGTGATCTGGCTCGGCGGCGTCGCGACCATCGTCCTCGTGGGTCTGCTCGGCCTCACGGGTCCTGGCGCAATCGCGGCTCCCTTCATCATTATCGGCGTCCTTCCCTTCCTTTACGCGGCCTACAAGGCCACCGAATGGGGCTGGTGGGTCTCGGGAATCCGCTTCGGTGAGGTTGCCTTCGAGTCCAATCTGAGCCGCGGCGCGCTGATCGATCTCTATTGGAAGGTGATCGGCTGGAGTGTGCTGCTGATCTTCCTTCTCGGCACCTGGGTCACAGGTGTGATCATGGGCGCGGCGTTGATGGACTCTTCGAGCCTCGATTTCCCCACGAAAGCCGCGGTCGCAGCACAAACGATTCCCGTGCTGATCGGGCTCGGCCTCGGCTATCTGCTGCTCGCGCTCTGCGCCGGCGCCATCATGCGTATCTATCTCACGCGCGATCTCTGGGCGCGCCTTGCGGAGTCCGCGACGGTCCACAATCTGGCGGCGGTGGAGGCCACCGTTGGACAGGGCGCGATGGCGAGCGCGATCGGCGAAGGCTTTGCGGACAGCATCGACATCGGCGGGTTCTGACGTGACCGAACCGATCCTCGAAGCTCACGACGCCGCGCAGCCGGCCTACCCCGCGTCGCCCGTCGAGAAACGGACCGACGCGGTCTATTTCGACGGCACGAGCAACCGCAAGCGCCGCGTGACGCTGCGCCTCGGCGCCGAGCTCGAGATCATCGAGAACGGCGACGTCGCAGCAACCTGGCACTTCCCGGATATTCGCCGCGTCGATGCAGCCCCCGGCACGCTCCGCCTCAGCAGCACCTCGGCCCTGCCGCTGGCGCGGCTCGAGATCGCGGATCCCGCGATCGCGGCCGACGTGACGGCGCGCTGTCCGAGCCTCGACGCCGACCGCGGCGGTACGACCGCAGCCTGGCGTATCGTGTTCTGGTCGGTCGCCGCCGCGTGCTCGATTGTCGGGATCGCGGTGTTCGGCATTCCGCTGATCGCCGACCGTCTCGCGCCGATCATTCCGGCCAGCGTCGAAGAGCGCATCGGCGTCGCGGCCGACCGGCAGGTGCGCACGATGACGGGCGGCAAGATCTGCGACAGTCCCGAAGGCCAGGCGGCCTTCACGCTATTGGTCGACAAGGTCAAGCAGGCGGGCGGCCTCGAGCTGCCGTTCGATGCGCACGTCCTCTCTTCCTCGATCGCCAACGCATTCGCGCTGCCCGGCGGCAAGATCTACCTGTTCGACGGCCTGCTCAAGCGCGCCGAGAATGTGGACGAGGTCGCCGGCGTGATCGCGCACGAGCTCGGCCACGTGCACCACCGGGACAATCTGCGCAGGATCATTCAGACCGGCGGCACCTCGTTCCTGTTCGGGCTGCTGTTCGGCGACGTGATGGGCGGCAGCGCGGTGATCTTCGCCACGCGATCCATCCTCGAGTCGTCCCATTCGCGCGAGGACGAGCGGGCCGCCGATGCCTTCATGATCGACACCATGCACAAGCTCGGCCGCTCGCCGCGTCCCATGGGCGAGTTGCTCTTCCGGGTTACCGGCGCCCAGAAGAATGGCCTGACGATCGTCGCCAGCCACCCGCTGTCCGAGGAGCGGCTCGACGTGATGCGCAAGGCGGAGCGGCCCGTTACCGGCACCGAGCTGCTGACGGGCGAGCAGTGGAAAGCGCTGAAAAACATCTGCAACGTCACCGGCGAAACGGGCGCGCCTGCGCGCAAGAAACGCTAGGTCTATCCAGCACTTCGCTTGACCTGCCGCGCATGCGGATGCGCGGGCGGAACTTGAACGTCGGGTCCCGTCCTGGCGACCAAGGATCATGGGCGCGCCGATGCGGTCGCGCCGCAGGGGAAGCCCCATGCACGAGCCACGCCCTCTCCTCGCCGAAAAGCCCATCACCTTCTCGGGCGAGCGCGGCACATTCGAGCGCCTCGTCGCGCGCGGCACCATGCTCGAGCTGGTGACGGCCGGCTTCTATCGCTTCTGGCTCGTCACCGACATGCGGCGGCACCTCTGGTCCAACACCGCGGTCGACGGCGATGCGGCCGAATACACCGGCACGCCGAAGGAGCTGCTGGTCGGCTTCCTGTTCGCGCTCGCGATCCTGGCGCCGCTCTATGTGGCCTACTTCTACGGCGGCGTCATCGCCGAGAGCTGGCAGGACTGGGCGAGCTTGCCGCTTGTGGCCTTCTTCTTCCTGTTCACCCGCTTCGCGCGCTATCGCGCGCTGCGTTATCGGCTCTCGCGCACCGTCTGGCGCGGCATGCGCTTCAACATGAGCGGCTCCGGCTTCGGCTACGCGGCGCGCTACGCCGGCTGGACGCTGCTCGCGATGGTGACGCTCGGCGTCGCGCTGCCCTGGCGTAAGGCCGCGCTCGAGCGCTACAAGCTCGGCAATACCTCCTACGGCACGCTGCAGGGCACCTTCGCCGGCACCGGCGGCGATCTGCTCGCGCGGGCCTGGCGCCCGATCGTGATCGCGCTGATGGTCGTGATCATCGCCTTCCTGTTCTTCTTCACGCCGTTCTGGATCCTCACGACTCCGAGCGCGGTCTTCGCCCTCGCCTCGTGCTATGCGACCTACAAGGCCGCCGAATGGCGCTGGTGGCTCGCCGGGCTGCGCCTCGGCAATGTCCGCTTCGAGTCGGCGCTGCCGCGCGGCGCGCTGGAGAAGCATTACTGGAAGGCCGTCGGCTGGTGCGCTCTGCTGTTCGCAGGCTTGGTGGCCTGGGTGGCCGTCGTGATGGGCATCTCGCTCATGGTGCTCAGCACTGACGATGCATCCGGCAATGTGCTCGCCGGCGCCCCTCAATATGTGGTCCTCGGCTTGATTGGCTTCGGCTATCTGGCCGCGATGCTCACCGCCGGCGCCTTCATCCGCATCCACCTGCTGCGCGGCGTCTGGGCCACCGTCACGGCCTCGACGACCATCGTCAACATCGCCGAGGCCGAGAGCATGCGGGCGCAGACGCGTCTCGTGAGCGCGGTCGGCGAAGGCTTCGGCGACAGCTTCGAGCTCAGCGGCTTCGCGGCTTGACGCGAAGCTACTCCGCGGCGCGCAACATCGGCGCGCCGGTGCGGAACTGCTCCAGCAGCGCGGCCTCGTCGGCTTTGGCGGTCTTCAGGAAGGCCGCCTTCACGTGGCCGAAGCCGCGGATCTTCTCCGGGATGTTCGCGAGCCCGACCGCCACGCTGTGGTTCTCAGGCGTCAGCCGCGCGATGATCTCTTCGAGCAGCGCCTCGTAATCCCGCACCAGTTGCCGCTCGGTCTTGCGCTCATGCGTATAGCCGAACGGATCGAAAGCGGTGCCGCGCAGCCCCTTCATGCGCGCGAGCAGACGGAAGGCCGTGAAGATCCACGGGCCGAACGTCATCTTGCGCGGCAGGCCGGTCGCCTTGTCCTTGCGCGCAAGCAGCGGCGGCGCGAGATGCACCTTGAGCCGCAGATTGTCGCCCGCGAGCTCGTTCTTGAGCTGCTGCTCGAAATTTCCGTTCGTGTAGAGGCGTGCGACCTCGTACTCGTCCTTGTAGGCCATCAGCTTGAACAGATAGCGCGCGACCGCCTCGGTCAGCCCGCTCTTGCCCGGCGCCTTGGCGGCCTCGGCGGCCCGCACCTTCTCGACCCAGCCGCGGTAGCGCGCCGCATAGTCGGCATTCTGATAGTCGGTCAGGAACGCGACACGGCGCGCGATCATTTCGTCGGTGGTCTCGGAGAGCCGACGCGCATCGCTCGCGGCCGGCGGCTTCGCCATGGCCTCGACCGCAGCCTGGTCCACGGCGGCGCGGCGGCCCCAGCGGAAGGCCGCGATGTTCATCGGCACGGCTTCGCCATTGAGCTCGATCGCGCGCTCGATCGCGTCCGCCGAGAGCGGCAGCGCGCCGAGCTGATACGCATAGCCAACCAGGAAGATATTGGCGCCGACCGAGTTGCCGAGCAGCGTGTTGGCGAGCCGCGTCGCGGCGACGAAATGCGTGTTGTCGTGACCCGCGACACCCGCGATCGTGCGCTTGAGCCGTTCGGTCGGCAGCGAGAAGTCCGCATTGCGCGTGAAGTCGCCCGGCAGGATCTCGGCCGTGTTGAGCACCACGCGGGTCCTGTCGGCCTTCAGGGCCGCGAGCACCTTCTTGGTGCCGACCACCACCATGTCGCCACCGAGGACCAGATCGCAGCTCGCGGCCGCGACGCGGATCGCGTGGATGTCCTCTGGCGCGCCCGCGATGCGGATGTGGCTGTAGACCGCGCCGCCCTTCTGCGCGAGGCCCGCCTGGTCGATGATGCCGATGCCCTTGCCTTCCAGGTGCGCCGCCATGCCGAGCACGCCGCCCACCGTGACGATGCCGGTGCCGCCCACGCCCGTAACGATGATGCTGTAGGGCCGTCCGCCCGGCTCGACGCGCGGGAGCACGGGATCTGGCAGTGCGGGCAGATCGGCGCCGGCTTCGACCACCTTGCCCTTCTTCAGCTTTGCGCCCTCGACCGTCACGAATGATGGGCAGAAGCCCTTTACGCAGGAGAAGTCCTTGTTGCAGCTCGTCTGGTCGATGGTGCGCTTGCGCCCCCACTCGGTCGCGAGCGGCTGCACGGAGACGCAGTTCGACTTCACGCCGCAGTCGCCGCAGCCCTCGCAGACGAGCTCGTTGATCAGCACGCGCTTGTCCGGATCCGGGAACTGGCCGCGCTTGCGGCGCCGGCGCTTCTCGGCCGCGCAGGTCTGATCGTAGATCAGCGCGGTGACGCCCGGGATATCGGCGAGCGAAGCCTGCACGCTCATGAGGTCGTCGCGATGATGAATCGTGGTGCCGGCCGGCCACGCGGTATTGGACGGATATTTCCAGGGCTCGTCCGTGACGACGACCACCTTCTTCACGCCCTCGGCCGCGACCTGCCGCGCGATCATGTCCGGCGTCAGGCCGCCGTCATTGCGCTGGCCGCCCGTCATCGCGACCGCGTCGTTGAACAGGATCTTGTAGGTGATGTTGACTCCAGCTGCGATAGCAGCCCGGATCGCGAGATAGCCCGAGTGATTGTAGGTGCCGTCGCCGAGATTCTGGAACACGTGATTGCGCTTGGAGAACGGCGCCTCGCCGATCCAGTTCGCGCCCTCGCCGCCCATCTGGGTGTAGCCCAGCGTGTTGCGGTTCATCCACTGCGACATGAAGTGGCAACCGATGCCCGCATAGGCGCGCATGCCTTCCGGCACCACGGTCGAAGAGTTGTGCGGACAGCCCGAGCAGAAATAGGGAATGCGCTGCGCGACGTCCTGCACCTCGGCAAGCGCGCGCTGCGCGTTCTTCAGCCGCGCGACGCGCCCCGCGATGTCGTCATTGTGCCCGCGCTGCAGCAGCCGCTCGCCGATGCAGATCGCGATGTCGTTCGGATCGAGCGCGCCCTTCACGGGAAAGAGCCAGTTGCCCTGCTCGTCCCGCTTGCCGATGACCACCGGCTGGTTCGCGGTGCCGTAGAGCTCCTCACGCACCTGCACTTCGATGAGCGAGCGCTTCTCTTCGACGACGATGACGAGGTCGAGCCCGTCGGCGAATTCCTTGAGCTCGCGCTGGCTCAGCGGCCAGGGGCAGCCGACCTTGTAGAGGCGCAGGCCGAGATCGTTGCAGCGGACCTCGTCGATGCCGAGCTCGTCGAGCGCCTGGCGCACGTCGAGATAGCTCTTGCCGACCGTGATGATGCCGATGCGCGGCGTGCGCCCGCCCGACGTGATGTAGCGGTTGATCTTGTTGGCGCGCACGAAGGCGAGCATCGCGTCGCGCTTGTAGTCGTGCAGCCGCGCCTCCATGCCGAGGATGGAGTCGTTGAGGCGGATGTTGAGCCCGCCCTCGGGCATCTGGAAGTCGTCCGGCGTGATGATCTTCACGCGGTCGAGGCCGCCCTCGACCACGCCGGTCGACTCCACGGTCTCGTGCATGCATTTGAGCGCGACCCACGCGCCGCAGAAGCGCGACATGGCCCAGCCATAGAGGCCGTAGTCGATGATCTCCTGAACGCCGGCCGGGTTCAGGATCGGGATCATCACGTCGACGAAATGGAATTCGGACTGGTGCGCCGTGGTCGAGGACTCGGCCGTGTGGTCATCGCCCATCAGGGCGAGCACGCCGCCGAGCCGGGCGGTGCCGGCGAAATTGGCGTGGCGGAAGACGTCGCCCGTGCGGTCGACGCCCGGGCCCTTGCCGTACCACATGCCGTAGACGCCGTCGTACTTGCCCTCGCCGCGCAGCTCCGCCTGCTGGGTGCCCCAGATCGCGGTGGCGGCGAGGTCCTCATTGAGGCCGGGCTGAAACACGACGTCGTAGCGGTCGAGCCAGCGCTGGGCGCGCTGGAACTGCTGGTCGAGCCCACCGAGTGGGGAGCCGCGATAGCCCGAGATGTAGCCTGCCGTATTGTGCCCGGCGCGCCGGTCGCGCTCCTTCTGCATCAGGGTCAGGCGGATCAGCGCCTGATAGCCGGTGACGAACACCCGGTCCTTGGTCAGGTCGTACTTGTCGTCGAGGGTGACGTCTCGCAGCGCGTTCGGAAGTGTCATCGCGCGGTGGCCTCCGGTGAAGCAAGTGTGCAGGGCAGCGGCGGTCCCGCCAAGGCCATAACACCGTCCGGGGTCATCTAGGGTGTGAGTCGCACGGCTTAAAGCGTAAGGAATGCTGACACTTCGTCACATAAGGGTCAATTTCGTTTTGGGAATGCGCCCCACAACGAAATTGCCGGGCTGACGCGCGGCACGCAATTTGGCGCACCGCAAAATCAATATTCGCCAAGACGTTTGTTCTCAGGGCTCTGCCACGGGAAACGTGACGAAGCAGCGTGTTCCAGTGGCAGTCGGCCTGGTGTCGAGCTGACCATGCAGCTGGCGGGTCAGCATGCCGATCAGGCCCTGCCCGCTGCCGGACGCATGTTCCGTCTTGATGCCGACGCCGTCATCCGCGACCGCGAGGCAGAACGCGCCGCCCTCGCGGCGGAAATCGACCTCCACGATGCCGGCGCGTCCGTCCGGAAACGCATGCTTGATCGCGTTGGTGACGAGCTCGTTTACGATCAGGCCGACCGCGACCGCCCGGCCCTGCGCGATCGAATGGCTCTCGACTTTCACCTGGATGGCAACCGGCCGCTCGCCGACGAAGGCAGTGCGCAGATCCTCGACGAGCTCGTTGAGAAATGTCTCGGAGTCGACCACCAGGGCGCTGTCGCGGCGGGTCAGCCGGCCGTGGACATTGCCAATGACGCGGATCCGATCCACTGCAGCCCTGAGAATGCTCTTCGCGGCCGGATCCGGCAGATCGCGCGCCTGGAAGTGCAGCAGTCCCGAGAGTAGCGCGAGGTCGTTCTTGGTGCGGTGGCTGAGCTCCCGCATCAGGAAATCCTTCTGCGCCTCGGATTCGCGCAGCTCCTCGAGCGCGATCGTGAGGCTCGCGTGGGAGACGCGGATGTCTTCCAGCGCCTTGTGCAGCGCCTCGATCATGACGGCCGTGACGGAGCCGGTCGCCACGAACAGCACCACCGACAGGAGATCGCCGGGGCGCGTGATCGCAAAGCTGCGTTCAGGCTCGATGAAGAAGTAGACCGCGAGAATCGTGCTCAAGGCCACGGCGTAGAGCCCGTTGCCGCGGTTGAAGAGCAGCGCCGCGAGGATGATCGCGGGAAAGAACAACAGAAACGGCACGGCGGTCAGCGAATCCGACAGCGCCCATCGCGTCGCGAACCCGGCCAGAACCAGCAACGTGGTCGAGGCATAGCGGACCCCGACCGGAAGCCGGCGGACAGCGAGCAGGCGTACGAACAGGTGCTGCATGTTGCGTCAACCGCGCAGGGCGGCGACGGTTCGCCGGAGGAACTATTTACCCCCGCGCCGCGTTGTTCCGCCCGGAGTTTGTAAAGCAGGGGAGACCACCATGAAAAAGCTGACTTTGAGCGTCCTGACCGGCGCGGCCGTGCTCATGGCCGCCGCCACGCTGCTTCCCGACGAGGCCGCAGCGCAGCGCCGGCCTGCGCGCGTCGGCACCTTGACCTGCAACGTGTCGCCCGGCGTCGGCATGATCGTCGGCTCGCAGCGCTCGCTGCGTTGCATCTACACGCCGTCGCGCGGCGGACGCCGCGAGGTCTATAGCGGGGCGGTCACGCGGCTCGGCCTTGACGTCGGCGCGACCGCGGGCGGCCGCATGGTCTGGGCCGTCTTCGCGCCCACCAGCGCGGGCCGCGGGGCCCTCGCCGGCAC
>JAEYAU010000109.1 GCA_023404705.1 Pseudomonadota bacterium | reverse complement strand
CCGCCGTCCTCGCCGCGTCCTTCGCGCTCCTCGCGCTCGTCTGCGGCCTCGCGGTGGCGCGCCTCGCTCGCATCCGCCTCGGCGGTCTCCTCGTCCTCGTACTCGTCCGCCTCCACCGCCTCCTCGGGCGGCGGCGCGACGCTGGTCGGCTGCACCGCGAGCGCACGCGCGGCCTCGGCCGTGTGCACTTGCTCGCCCTTCTCGATCACGAAGGGCTGCGCGCCGCTGATGGAGCCGTCCGCGGTCACCGTGATGGTGATGCGGAAACGGTCCTCCAGGTCGCGCAGATGCGCGCGCTTGTGGTTGAGCACATAGAGCGCGACCTCGGAGCGGGTGCGCACCGAAAGATTGTGGGTCGCGCCCTTCATCAGCATCTCCTCGATCATGCGCAGGAGATGCAGCGCCACCGAGGCGACCGAACGGACATGGCCGAGACCGCCGCAATGCGGGCACTTCTCGGTCGAGCTTTCCAGCACGCTCGAGCGGATGCGCTGGCGCGACATCTCGAGCAGGCCGAAATGCGAGATGCGTCCGACCTGGATGCGCGCGCGGTCGTGCTTGAGGCACTCCTTCAACCGCCGCTCGACCGCGCGGTTGTTGCGCTTCTCGTCCATGTCGATGAAGTCGATGACGATTAGCCCCGCGAGGTCGCGCAGTCTCAGCTGCCGGGCGATCTCCTCGGCGGCCTCGAGATTGGTCTTGAGCGCCGTGTCCTCGATATGGTGCTCGCGCGTGGCGCGGCCCGAGTTCACGTCGATTGAGACCAGCGCCTCGGTCTGGTTCAGCACGATATAGCCGCCCGAGCGCAGCTGCATCACGGGCGTGAACATGGCGTCGAGCTGGCTCTCCACGCCGTAGCGGCTGAAGATCGGCTGCGACTCCTTGTAGGCCTTCACGTTCTTCGCATGGCTCGGCATGAGCATGCGCATGAAGTCGCGCGCTTCCTTGTAGCCCTCGTCGCCCGCGACCAGGATCTCCTCGATGTCCTTCGAGTAGAGGTCGCGGATCGAGCGCTTGATCAGCGAGCCTTCCTCATAGGTGAGGGACGGGGCCGTCGATTTGAGCGTGAGATCGCGCACGCTCTCCCACAGGCGCAGCAGATACTCGAAGTCGCGCTTGATCTCGGTCTTGGTGCGGCTCGCGCCGGCGGTGCGCAGGATGACACCCATCCCCTCCGGCACCTCCAGCTCCTGGGCGACTTCCTTCAACCGCTTGCGGTCGGTCGGCTGGGTGATCTTGCGGGAGATGCCGCCGCCGCGCGCCGTGTTCGGCATCAGCACCGAGTAGCGGCCCGCGAGCGAGAGATACGTCGTGAGCGCCGCGCCCTTGGTGCCGCGCTCCTCCTTGACGACCTGCACCAGCATGATCTGCCGGCGCTTGATCACCTCTTGGATCTTGTACTGCCGGCGCAGGCGCGGCATGCGCTCCTGCACCTCCTCGAGCGCGTCGGCGCCGCCGACCGACTCGATCACTTCCTCTTCGCCGGCTTCCTCGTCGCCGTTCTCGCGCTTGGCGACGGCGCCGTTGGTGTCGCCGTCGTGCGACGCGGCTGTCACGGCTTCGTCGGACGAGGCGCCGTCGGAGGGCGCGGCCTCGGCCGTCGCTTCCTCATCGTCGTCCTCCTCATCCTCTTCCTCAGCTTCAGCCTCTTCTTCTTCTTCTTCCTCGTCCTCTTCTTCTTCCTCAGCTTCCGGCTCGACGGCGTCGTCGCTCGTCGCCTTCAGCTCCTCCGGGCTGTCCTCCGCGCCTGCAGAGGCGGCGGTCTCTTCGACCTCGCCCTCGTGCTTCTCGGATTCGGCTTCGGCGGCGACCGCCTCGCTCTCCTCGGCGCTCGCCTTGACCTCTTCGCTCTTGCGCGCGTCGCCCCGGGCGCCGTGCGCCTTGTGGCGGCCGCGGCGCGAAGAGCGGCGATCGAGCTCCGCCTCGGCGTCGCGGTGCGCGCGCTCTTCCTCGGCGATCAGCGCCTGCCGGTCTGCGACCGGGATCTGATAGTAATCGGGATGGATCTCGCTGAAGGCGAGGAAGCCGTGCCGGTTGCCGCCGTAGTCGACGAAGGCGGCCTGCAGCGAGGGCTCTACCCGCGTGACCTTGGCGAGGTAGATGTTGCCGCGCAGCTGCTTGCGGCTCGCCGATTCGAAATCGAACTCCTCGACGCGGTTGCCGCGCGTGACCACCACCCGGGTCTCCTCCGGGTGGGTGGTGTCGATGAGCATCTTGTTTGCCATTGAAGAATCTCTTGAGGGCGGGCCACGCCACGACCGGCCGCTGCCGCTGCATCCGCGGCAGGGGGCGGCGCGAGCGGCGCGCCGGACTGTGGGTTGAAAGAGAAGCTGCGGGTCGCCGACAGGAGATGCACGACCGTCGCGAGACGGCCGCTGAGACATCTGCTTTGCTCGTACTGGCGACGCGGTTGAGCCGCGCGTTTCGCCTGGAGCATGACCCTCAACCTGGACGGAACGGCTACGTTTGCACGCGACCGTGGTTTCTCATCGTGCGGACGGCTCGCGCCTGAGTGATCAGGCGCATTCCCGGAATGTCCTTCACAAGGGCATCGGCGGCGGCCAGGCCTCCTTGAAGCATCTAGCTCCCGGCAGGAGGTAGCCACGGACTGCCTGCCATTTCGGATTCCGCTGCGTCAGTCGCGGCGAAGATCCCTTGGGGCAGACGTGCCGGATGCCCGAACGCGGCAGATCCGGATACGCAACCGTCAGCCCGACCTTCTTACGGCCGGCGTGACCCGATGGCAAGCATATGACTGAGCCCATCCCCTTGCGGGTCAACGATTTCGCGGATCGTCACGGCCGATCGTCGCGCAAACGCCACAGCTCCGCGGGAACCCGCGCGGTGCGCTTAAACCCTGATTAACCATGCGGGCCTATTGGAGTACGACGAGGCAAAACAACGGGGAATCACCGTGACCTCGCGGGTGACCGGCTGTCTGGCGTTGCTATGCGGCATGGTTCTCGCGGGCGCTTATCCCGCGGGAGCGAATGACCGCGCCGTCGAGCGGGCCAATGTGGCGCGCGCCGACGCGCCGGTGGATTCGCCGTTCCCGGTCGCGACCGACGCCCGCCTGGGCGGCGATTCGAATCGCACCCGCCTGGTCATCGATCTCAGCCGCACCATCGAGCTCACGGCCTTCACGCTGGCCGATCCCTATCGCGTGGTGATCGACCTGCCGCAGATCAGCTTCAACCTGCCCGTGAAAGCGGGCGAGGGCGGCCGCGGGCTCGTGAAGGCTTTCCGCTATGGCCTTGTCATGGCTGGCGGATCGCGCATCGTGATCGACCTCGCGGGGCCCGTGCGGGTCGACAAGGCCTTCGTCCTCGACTCGATCGACAACCAGCCGGCGCGCCTCGTGCTCGACCTCGTCGCCACCGACCGCGACAGCTTCATGCGCCATCTCGCGCTCGAATCGCGCCATCGTCCGCCCGCCGAGGCCGCGAAGCGCGAGCCGCCGCCCAAGAAGTCCGACGATCCGCGGCCGCTGGTCGTGCTCGATCCCGGCCATGGCGGCCCCGACACCGGCACCATCGCGTCCACGGGCGACATGGAAAAGACCATGGTGCTCGAGTTCGCCCATGCGATGCGCGAGCGGCTGGAGAAGACCGGCAAGTATCGCGTGCACATGACGCGCACCGACGACCGCTTCATCCCGCTCGGCGAGCGCGTGCGCATCGCCCGCTCGCATGACGCCGCGCTGTTCATCTCGATCCACGCCGATGCGCTGGCGAAGGACGATGGCGAGACCCGCGGCGCCACCGTCTATACGCTCTCCGAGGACGCGACCGACGCCGAGGCCGCGAAGCTCGCCGAGGCCGAGAACCGCGCCGACGTGATCGCGGGCGTCGACCTCTCGTCCGAGCCCGGCGAGGTCGCCGACATCCTCATCGATCTCGCCCAGCGCGAGACCAAGAACTTCTCGGCCCATTTCGCCCGCGCCCTGGTGAGCGAGCTCAAGACCGCGGCGCGGCTGCACAAGAAGCCGATCAAGTCCGCCGGGTTCCGCGTGCTCAAGGCGCCCGACGTGCCCTCGGTGCTGGTCGAGCTCGGCTATGTCTCGAATGCCCAGGACCTCAAGCTGATCATGTCGGACGCCTGGCGCGCGCGCGTGACCGAGTCGATGACCCAGGCCGTGAACACCTTCTTCACGACACGGGTCGCCGGCCGGCCCCCCGGACGGGGCCCGAATTGAGGGTTTTGCGGATGGGCTGGCCTCAGTTTGACCATAAAACAGCGCGACCTAGCGGACCTGAGAGGACCGCAGGTTTTTCCTGCAGCCGCAGGTGGGGATCGCGTATCATCCGTGAGGATTGAGCTCCGGCGCGGGGTGGCCGCCCGGCACGGAGCGCGATGAACAGCGACAGGGTCGCAGTGGGACGGCAGGCATGAGGCTTCTGCTTCGCTTCTTCGGTTGGATCTTCGCGCTCGGGACCGTGGTCTTCCTGGTCGCCGTCGCGGGCGCGGCCGGACTGCTCTGGCACTACTCCAAGGACCTGCCGGAATATTCCCAGCTCCAGGATTACGAGCCGCCGGTGATGACCCGCGTGCACGCGAGCGACGGCGCGCTGGTCGCCGAATATGCCCGCGAGCGCCGTCTCTATCTGCCGATCCAGGCGATTCCCAAGCAGGTGATCAACGCCTTCATCGCGGCCGAGGACAAGAGCTACTACGAGCACGGCGGCCTCGACTTCCAGGGCATCGCCCGCGCGGGTCTGCTGTTCCTGCAGAACTACGGCTCGAACCGCCGTCCGCAGGGCGCTTCGACGATCACGCAGCAGGTCGCGAAGAACTTCCTGCTGACCAACGAAGTCTCGATGGCGCGCAAGGTGAAGGAAGCGCTTCTTGCGATGAAGATCGAGCGGACCTTCTCGAAGGAGAAGATCCTCGAGCTCTATCTCAACGAGATCTATCTCGGCCTCGGCGCCTATGGGGTCGCCGCCGCCTCGCTGCTCTATTTCGACAAGTCGGTGCACGAGCTGACCGTCGCGGAGGCGGCTTATCTCGCGGCGCTCCCGAAGGCGCCGAACAACTATCATCCGTTCCGCCAGCGCGAGCGCGCGGTCGAGCGCCGCAACTACGTCATCGATCGCATGGTCGAGGACGGCTACGTGAAGCAGGCCGACGGCGAGAAGCAGAAGAAAGAGCCGCTCAACGTCACGCCGCGCCCGACCGGCGCGCATATCTTCGCGGCCGAGTATTTCGCCGAGGAAGTGCGCCGCGAGCTCTACGAGCGCTACGGCGAGAAGAAGCTCTACGAGGGCGGCCTCTCGGTGCGCGCCACGCTCGATCCCAAGCTGCAGGTCTCGGCGCGCAAGGCGCTGGTCGACGGCCTCATCAAATATGACGAGTCGCGCGGCTATCGCGGCGCGGTGCAGAAGCTCGACATGGTGGGCGACTGGGGCACCAGGCTCGCCGAGGTGAAGGCGCTCTCCGACATCGCGCCCTGGCGCCTCGCGGTGGTGCTCGACACATCGGACCAGGCGGCCCGCATCGGCTTCCAGCCGGCGCGCGAGCCGGGCGGCGCGATCTCCAAGGAGCGCGAGGTCGGCATCGTGCCGGCCGACGGCGTGAAATGGGTGAAGCTGCTGCCGAACAGCCGCGTGCGTCCGACCGGCAAGGTCTCGCAGGTGCTGGAGCAGGGCGACGTCGTCTATGTCGAGCCGCTCGACAAGGACCAGAACACCTGGCGCCTGCGCCAGGTGCCGGAAGTCGGTGGCGCGCTCGTCGCCATGGATCCGTGGACCGGTCGCGTGCTCTCGCTGGTCGGCGGCTTCTCCTTCGACCAGAGCCAGTTCAACCGCGCCACCCAGGCGCTGCGCCAGCCCGGCTCCTCGTTCAAGCCCTTCGTCTACGCGGCCGCGCTCGACAACGGCTACACGCCCTCGACCGTCGTGATGGACGCGCCCATCGAAGTCGATCAGGGACCGGGCGCCGGCGTTTGGCGGCCCGAGAACTATTCGCACAAGTTCTACGGCCCGCAGACGCTCCGCTTTGGCATCGAGCACTCGCGCAACGTGATGACGGTGCGTCTCGCGCAGGACGTCGGCATGCCGCTCATCGGCGAATACGCCAAGCGCTTCGGCGTCTATGACGACCTGCCGCCCTATCTCTCCTTCGCGCTCGGCGCCGGCGAGACCACGGTGCTGCGCATGGTCAGCGCCTATGCGATGTTCGCCAACGGCGGCAAGCGCATCAAGCCGACGCTGATCGACCGCATCCAGGACCGCTACGGCAAGACCATCTTCAAGCACGATCAGCGCGAGTGCCGCGGCTGCGACGCGAAGAAATGGGAGAACCAGCCCGAGCCCGGTCTGATCGACCGGCGCGAGCAGGTGCTCGATCCGATGACCGCCTATCAGATCACCTCGATGATGGAAGGCGTAGTGCAGCGCGGTACCGCCACTACGATGCGCGAGGTCGGCAAGCCGGTCGCGGGCAAGACCGGCACCACCAACGACGAGAAAGACGTGTGGTTCATCGGCTTCTCGGCGGATCTCGTGGTCGGCGTCTATATCGGCTACGACAAGCCCAAGCCCCTCGGGCGCGGCATCGCGGGCGGCACCACGGCGGCGCCGATCGTGCGCGACTTCATGAAGGTGGCGCTCGCCGACAAGCCGGGCGTGCCCTTCAAGGTCCCAGCCGGCATCAAGCTGATCCGCATCGATCCCAAGTC
This sequence comes from Pseudomonadota bacterium, assembly GCA_023404705.1. Taxonomy (GTDB): domain Bacteria; phylum Pseudomonadota; class Alphaproteobacteria; order Rhizobiales; family Xanthobacteraceae; genus FEB-22. The sequence continues at coordinate 10,893 of JAEYAU010000109.1, read as the reverse complement.
CGGCCTGCGCGCCGGCCCCGGCCAGGCCTCGATCATCGAGGCCTTCAAGCCCGGCACCGCGCCGCCCGATGCCTACTCGGTCATCGGCTACGGCCAGGGCGGCGAGGGCGCCGGCGGGACGGTGTCGCCGGAGGCCGAGCGCGCCATCCGCTCAGGGACGGGCGGGCTGTACTAGGACTTACTGCGTCGCTGTAAGCGACCGGCCCATCAGCGAGCAATTTCGGAAGCCGTCATCTGAGGTGCGAGTATCAGTCGGCGCAAGCCGGCTGATGCGAGCCTCGAAGGATGAACGGCCCGGCGTCGCAGCGTGTTCAGCGCGACTCGGCCTTTCGCTTCGCCGCCACGTCTTCGTCTACTGTCAGGGCCGGCAGGGCTGCCATCTCAGTCTGCACTCACGCCCGCATCCCTCAGGACCTTCACCCACTTCACGGTCTCCGCCGCGACATGCGCCCGCAGCGCATCGGGAGCGGCGGTCTCCTTCGCCGGGATCACCGCGCCGAGATCCGCGAACCGGGCGCGGACGGCTGGAGACTGCAGCGCGTCATAGACGAGCGCGAACAGCTGATCGATGACGGCGCGCGGCGTGCCCTTCGGCGCGAACAGTGCGTTCCAGGCTTCGATCTCGACGCCCGCGAGACCGCTCTCCATCGCGGTCGGCAGCTCCGGCACTTGCGCGACGCGCGTGCGCGACAACACGGCGAGCGGCTTCACGCTGCCGCCTTTGATCTGCGGGATCATGGTGACGGTCTGATCGCACATGAAGTCGATCTGTCCGGCGACGAGGTCGTTCATCGCGGGCGCGACGCCGCGATAGGGCACGTGCTGCGCCTTGGCGGCCAGCGCTGCATCGAGCAGCAGGCAGGCGAGATGCGAGGCCGAGCCGGTGCCGGCGGAACCGTAGGTGAGGGTGCCGGGCTTGGCCGTCGCCAGCGCACGGAAGCCGGCGAAGTCGCTCACCGGCAGCGCCGTCCGCGTCGCGACCACGAACGGCACGCTGGCGACCAGCGCCACCGGCTCGAAATCGCCTTGCGGATCGTAGGGCAGCTTTCGATAGAGCCCGACATTGGCCGCGTGGGTGCCGATATTCCCGAACAGCAGCGTCGCGCCGTCGGCTTCGGCACGCGAAACCCGCGCGCTGCCCGTCGTGCCGCCGGCGCCCGGCATATTCTCGACGATCACCCGCGTGCCGAGCTTCTCGCCCATGCCCTGCGCGATCAGCCGCGCCATCGCGTCGCTCGGCCCGCCGGCCGCGAACGGCACAACGATGGTGATCTGCTTTGCGGGCAGGGGCTGGGCTTGTCCGACGCCCACCGCAAGAGGAAGCAGGGCCAGAACGGCGAGGGCGCGCATGAGAACCTCCAGCAAAGCCGCGTACAAAATCCTTGTCTCATGTTACATGTAACATGTAAATACGTGTCTTGAATCTGAATATGAGGATCCACCGGTGCCGCCAACCCCTTATGACGCAATCGTTTTCGACTTGCTCACCGCGCTCGTCGACTCCTGGAGCTTGTGGAACGAGGTCGCGGGATCACCGGAGGACGGACTGCGCTGGCGTCGCACCTATCTGCGGCTGACCTACGAGGCGGGCGCTTATCGGCCCTACGAGAGCATCGTCCGCGCGGCCGCCGAGCAGTCGGGTCTGCCCGGCGAGACGGCCGAGCGGCTGGTCGCGCGCTGGACGGAGCTCGCACCCTGGCCGGAAGCGCCCGAGGTCACGACGCGGCTCGCCGCCCGCGTGCCGCTCGGTATCGCCACCAATTGCTCGCACCGGCTCGGCTTGATGGCGGCCGAGCGCGTCGGCGCCTTCGCGGCCGTCGTGACGGCCGAGCAGGTCGGCTTCTACAAGCCGCGCCCCGAGGTCTATCGTGCCGCGCTCGACGCGCTCGGCACGCGGCCGGAACGCACGCTATTCGTCGCCGGGTCGGCGGCCGATGTTCCTGGAGCCAAGGCTGTCGGCATGCCGGTGTTCTGGCATAACCGCATGGGACTCGCGCCGATCGACGGCGCGCGCCCGGATGTCATGGAGCCGTCGCTGCGGCCGCTCCTCGATCTGGTCCAGGGAGCCGAATGATGCTCACGCGCGCCGAGACCGGCCTCGCCACCCTCGAGACGCCGCGCCTGCTGCTCGATCGTCATCGGCTCGCGCGCAACTGTGCGCGCATGCGTGAGCGCACTCAGGCGCTCGGCGTCAGGCTGCGTGCGCATCTCAAGACTGCTAAGTCGCTCGAGGTGGCACGCGAGGCCAAGGCCGAAAGCATCACGGTCTCGACCCTCAAGGAGGCGGAGTATTTCGCCCGCGCGGGCTATCGCGACATTCTCTATGCGACCGCCATCGTGCCCGCGAAGTTCGCGCATGCGGCGCGCATCCAGGCGGAGACCGGTTGCGACCTCATCCTGGTGACGGACTCGCTCGATGTGGTGGCGGCCGCCGCCACCTACGCGGCCGCCGAGCACATCACCATCTCATTCCTGATCGAGATCGACTGCGGCGAGCACCGCAGCGGCCTGCCGCCCGCCGATGCCGAGGTGGTCGCGCTCGCGCAGGAAATCGCGTCCGCGCCCGGGCTGCGCCTGCGCGGGATCATGACCCACGCGGGCCATTCCTACGGTACGCCCGACCACACTCGCGTGCGCGAGATCGCTGCCATCGAGCGCGACGCCGCGAACGGCGCGGCTGCCGCGATCCGCGCCGCCGGGCTTGCCTGCGAAATCGTCAGCGTCGGCTCGACGCCGACCGTGCTCTATGCGGATCATCTCGACGGCATCACCGAGGTGCGCGCCGGCATCTACATGTTCTTCGATCTCGCGCAGCTCTCGCGCGGCGTCTGCGGTGAGGGCGACATCGCGGTCTCGGTGCTCGCCTCGGTGATCGGCCACAACCGCGCCGGCCGCGCGCTGATCCTCGATGCGGGCGCGCTCGCGTTATCCAAGGACATCGGCGCCAACCAGCAGATGCCGGGCACCGGTTATGGGTGGCTCTGCGATCCGCTCACGCTCGCGCGCCTCGGCCCTCTCGTGGTGGACGGCGTGCATCAGGAGCACGGCACCGTGAGTGTGAGCGACGATGTCTGGTTCGCGCGCTTGCCGGTCGGCAGCCTGGTGCGCATCCTCCCGAACCACGCCTGCATCACCTGCGCGGCTTACGAGGCCTACGACGTGGTGAGCGGCGGTGACGTGGTTGCGCGCTGGCCGCGCATCAATGGGTGGTGAGCATGAGCGAGCTTCCGGTCCTCACACCCGCCTCGCGCATCGTCGATGTCGTGCAGGACGCGCTGCGCGAGGCGATCCTGACGGGCGCGCTGCGCGGCGGCGAGCCGCTCAGCGTCCCAGAGCTCGCACGCCGCCTCAAGGTCTCGCGCAGCCCGGTGCGCGAAGCCGTGCTGGGGCTGGTGGGGCAGGGGCTCGCCGTGGAGCAGCCGCGCCGCGGCGTCGTCGTTGCGACCATCGAGACGAAGGACCTGCTCGCGATCCACGAGATCCGCGAATTCCTCGAAGCCGCTGCCGCGCGCCTCTGCGCACAGCGCATCGATGCAGCCGGCATCGCAAGGCTCGAGCGCATCATGGCCGAGCAGGCCGAGGCCGTGCGTTTGCGCGCCGCCGACGGCTACTTCGCGACCAACGCCGCGCTTCACCGCGAGATCGCGACGCATGCCGCCAATGCGCGCCTCGCACAGATCCTGGACACGCTCGAGAACCAGATGCGCCTCGCGCTGCATCGCATCGCCACCGACCCGACCCATATGGAGGCCGGTTACACCGAGCACGCCCGCGTGGTCGCCGCGATCGCGGCACGTGACGCGGACGCGGCCGAGCAGGCGATGCGCGCGCACATCGCGGCGACGATCGGGCGGATCAAGGCGGCAGGTGTTTGATCATTCGATTGGGTGTGCGTGACACTCGGTCGTCAGCCCGTGGCCGCGCATCAACGGATGGTGATCGCCAGCGCGAAAGAATTTTTCTGGTTCTCAGAAAATCGCTCTTGCATTCGGCACGAAAAGGAACATAATAGGAACATCCTCGCTCACCAGGGGCATCGGCCGGTGGTTCGTTCGGTGGCGGTGAGGACGCGGTCCCGCGGGCTTGGACTTAAACCACCCAAGTCCCCGGGCGGTTCGAAGGCACAGCCACTCCGACACAACGGTCGGAGCGCAGGGAGCCTGCTCACGTGCACGAGGCCCTTCGGGCCCTGAGGCCCTACGGGCCCGTGACACAAGCGCTGCTTCGACGCCGTGACGGTCAACGGCCGCCCTAACGGGGGCAGTGAGACTGGGAATCGCAGTGGGGCGCCGAGAGGCGCGCGGGCTCCGATCGCAAGGAGCCCGTTGGCAGCGGTTCGCATCCGCTGCCGATTGACCGGGCTCGCAACCCGGACAACAGGCTCGCTGCGCGAAGCGAGCAGCGCTGTCTCGGCGCCCCGCTCCCCTGATCGAAGTGGGAGCAAGCGGCCAGCATGCTCCGGGCGCGTCAGGCGTCGCGGTCTGTGAGAACGCGTGTGCACACGCGGATCCCTTATCGCTATGCCGACGCGCCACGCATGCGGGCCCTTGCGACCCAGTCATTTGTAGGGTGGGCAAAGGCGCATGCTCAGAGCCAAAGATGTTCACGGCGTACAGCGCCTTTGCCCAAGCGTGCTGAACCGAGGTCCGCGTGGGCAAAGGCGGCATGCACGCCCAGTGATGCAGCAAGCACCTCGGCCGCCTTTGCCCACCCTACGAGCGCTACTTCCCGCGCTTCGCCTTCCAGGCCTCGTATTCCTTCACGGTCTCGGGGTCCGGCGGATAGAGACCGAAGATGCCGCGGCCGCCGCGCACCTGCTCGGTGACGAACTCCTCGAACTCCTCCTGCGCGGCGGAGTCGCGCGCGACCTCCTCGGCGAGATGCGCGGGCAGCACCACCACGCCTTCGGCGTCGCCGACGATCACGTCGCCCGGAAACACCGGCACCCCGCCGCAGCCGATCGGCAAATTCACGTCGGCCGCGTGATGCTTGATCAGGTTCGTGGGCGCCGACGGCGCCTGGCAATAGGCCGGGAAGGGGAGTTTGGAGATCTCGGCCGAGTCGCGCAGGCCGCCATCGCTCACCACGCCGGCGACGCCGCGCTTCATCATGCGCGTGATCAGGATGCCGCCCGCCGATGCCGCGCTCGCATCGCCGCGGCAGTCCATCACCAGCACGGCGCCGGGCGGAACGTCTTCCACGGCCTTGCGCTGCGGATGGCTGCGGTCCTTGAAGACCTCGAGCGTGTCGAGGTCCTCGCGCGAGGGGATGTAGCGCAGCGTATAGGCTTCGCCCACCAGCGGCGGGCCGTCCGGATTGAGCGGGCGCACGCCCTGGATGAACACGTTGCGGAATCCGCGCTTGAGCATCTGCGTGGTCAGCGTCGCGGTGCTCACCTTCTTCAGGAGCTCGCGCGCCTCCTGGCTCAGCTTGCCGGTCATGTCTCTCCCCTCATCAGCAATGGCCCCTTCTTCCACGGCGTGGCGCCAGCGTCCACCGGGTTGCGCAGCTTCCGCAGGCTCGCTACATCCTGCACGTCAAATCGAGGGACATCGGAACCCCATGCGGCCTGAAATTCAGAGACTCGTCGAAGAGATCAAGCAGTCGGCCGGGCTGCTGAGGAGGCATCTTTGACGTCGACCGCGCGAAAGCCCGATTGGCCGAGCTGAACGCTCAGGCCGAAGATCCCAAGCTCTGGGACGATCCCCAGAAGGCGAGCCGCCTGATGCAGGAGCGCACCTCGCTCGAGGACAGCCTCGGCGCGCTCACCCGCATCGACCAGGAACTCGCCGACCAGGTCGGCATGATCGAGCTCGGCGAGGCCGAGAACGATGCCGGCGTCGTCGCCGAGGCCGAGGAGGCGCTGCGCAAGCTCAAGATCGAGGTCTCGCGCCGCGAGCTGGAAGCGCTGCTCTCGGGCGAGGCCGATCACAACGACAGCTTCCTCGAGGTGCATGCCGGCGCCGGCGGCACCGAGAGCCAGGACTGGGCCAACATGCTGCTGCGCATGTACACGCGCTGGGCCGAGCAGCACGGCTACAAGGTCGAGTGGCTGGAGGAGAGCCCGGGCGAAGAGGCAGGGCTCAAATCCGCGACCGTGCAGATCAAGGGCCACAACGCCTATGGCTGGCTCAAGAGCGAGGACGGCGTGCATCGGCTGGTGCGCATCTCGCCGTACGATTCCAACGCGCGCCGGCACACCTCCTTCGCTAAGGTGACGATCTATCCGGTGGTCGACGACCGCATCACCATCGACATCAACGAAGCCGACGTGCGCGTCGATACCATGCGCTCACAAGGCGCCGGCGGCCAGCACGTCAACAAGACCGAGTCGGCGATCCGCCTCACGCACATTCCGACCAACATCGTCGTGATGTGCCAGCAGGACCGCTCGCAGCACCGCAACCGCGCCATGGCCTGGGACATGCTGCGCGCCAAGCTCTATGAGCGCGAGCTCAAGCGTCGCGAAGAAGCGGCGGCCGCCGAGCAGGCCGCCAAGACCGATTTCGGCTGGGGGCCCCAGCTCCGCTGCTACGTGCTGCAGCCCTATCAGATGGTGAAGGACCTGCGCACCGGCGTCTCCACCTCCAACACCGCCGCCGTGCTCGACGGCGACCTCGACGAGTTCATGGCCGCGACGCTCGCGCAGAAAGCTTTCGGCGGCGGCCCGAAGGATGTCGAGGACGTGGAGTAATAACTCCGTCGTCATCCCGGAAGCCGCGCAGCGGCTGTCCGGGATCCATAACCCCTGTCTGTCCGTGTCCGCATCGCGACCACCGGGGTTATGGATCCCGGCTCTCGCTTCGCTCGGCCGGGATGACCGTCGGAGTGAACTACCCCACCGCCGCCGCCTTCATCCCCAGCATCCGCCCGATTTCGCTTGCCGGCTTTGGCATGCCGAACAGCTCGCCCTGCGCCTCGGTGCAGCCGAAGCCGCGCAGCAGCTCGAGTTGCGCCGCGTGATCGACATCCTCCGCCGCGATGCGCATGCCGAGCTTCTTGCCGAGATCGCTCACCGTCGAGACGATCGCGGCGCAGTCGGGCCGCGTCGTGAGCTCGCGCACGAAGGCGCGGTCGATCTTGATGCAGTCGAACGGGAAGGCGCGCAGATAGCTGAGCGAGGCATAGCCGGTGCCGAAATCGTCAAGCACCATGGTGATGCCGAGATTGCGCAGCTGGTGCAGCACCGCGAGATTGTCGGTGCCTTGCGTGTGCAGCACCGTCTCGGTGACGTCGATCTCCAGCCGCCGCGGCGGCAGGCCGGATTCGGCGAGCGCCTCGGTGACGAGATCGACCAGGTTGCGGTCGCGGAATTGCGCCGGCGCCAGGTTGACCGCGAGCTTCACGCCGGCGGGCCAGGCCGCCGCGTCCGTGCAGGCGCGGTTGAGCAGCCATTCGCCGAGCGGCACGATCATGCGCACGTCCTCGGCCGCGCGCATGAGCTGGTCCGACGTGAGGTGGCCGTGGCGCCGGTGATCCCAGCGCACCAGCGCCTCCATGCCGACGATCTCCTGCGTCGCCAGCGCGACGATCGGTTGGTAGTCGAGCCGCAGCTCGTTCTGCTCGATGGCGCGCTGCAGATCGTATTCGAGCGTGCGCCGCGCGCGCACCTCGGCGTCCATGCCGGGCTCGAAGAAGCGGAAGCAGTTGCGCCCCGCGGCCTTCGCCCGATAGAGCGCGAGGTCCGCATTGCGCATCAGCTCGTCCGGCTCGAGGCCGTCGGCCGGGGCGAGCGCGATGCCGATGCTGGTCCCGACCGTGAGGATATTGCCGTCGATGTCGTAGGGCGCCTTCAGCGCCGTCAGGATGCGCGCCGCGACCCGCGCCGAATCCTCCTGGTGCACAACCGCGGACTGCAGGATGGCGAATTCATCGCCGCCGATGCGCGCGACCGTGTCGGTGTCGCGCATTGTCTCGCGCAGCCGCTTGCTCACCGCCTGCAGCAGCGCGTCGCCGGCCGCGTGGCCGAGCCGGTCATTCACCGGCTTGAACTGGTCGAGGTCGAGATAGAACACCGCGAACTTCTCGCCGTGGCGGCGCATGCGCGCCGCCGCCTTGGCGAGGTCGTCGCGCAGCACCGCGCGGTTCGCGAGCCCCGTGAGCGCGTCGTTGCGCGCGAGCTGCATCATGCGCTCGTCGTTGCGCCGCCGCTCCGTCAGGTCGATGAAGCTGTGCACCATGCCGCCGTCCGGCAGCGCGATGCTGCGCACCTCGAGCATCGTCCCGTTCGCGCGCGCCCGCTCGTGCACGACGAGGCCGCCGTCCGGCTTCGCCGTGTCGACACCCAGCTCCTTGATCACAGGGTATTGCCCCGCGAGTTCGTCCAGCGTGCTCCGGCTCGAGAGCGCGTCGTCCGGCAGCTCGAGCAGCCGCGCGGCGCGCTCGTTGACGAAGACGAGGCGGCCCTCGGCATCGACCATCATGATGCCGTGGCTCATGTGGTCGAGCGTGATCTCGAGATTGCGCGCGGCCTCGCGCGCCATCGCTTCGCTGCGGGTGAGGGCGCCGCGCGCTCGCCTCAGGCGCCAGCCGTGATAGCCGCTCAGCATGACGATGCCGAGGATGAAGGCGGTCGCGGCACTGGCGACCGCATATCCTGTGGTGCGCTTCTCGCGATAGGCCGCGAAGATGTCCTGGTCGGCGAGCCCGACCGCCACCATCAGCGGCAGTCCTTCGACCCGGCGGAACGCCACCAGCCGCTTGATGTCGTGGGAGGTCGCCCGGCCCATGCTCCAGAATGTGCCGCTCGTCTCCGTACCGTGGTCGCGGAACAGACGCGTGTTGCCGATGGACTGTCCGAGCAGCTCGGGCAGGCGCCCGCTGCGCGCGCGCACGAAGCCGTCGAGACCGACCAACGTAACCGAGCCGTTCGGCCCGAGGTCGAGCGTATCGTAGAGGCGCGCGAGCCGCTCCGGATTGAGCGCCGCTACCACGACGCCGCCGAAGCCGCCGTCCTCCGCGGTCATGCGGCGCGTGAGCTGCACGGTCCACTTGCCCGAGATGCGTCCGAGCACCGGCCGGCTGATGAAGAGGATGTCCGCGTTCCCGCCGGTATGGACGCGGAAGTGCTCGCGGTCGCGCAGGTCGACCTGGCCGGCGGCGTCGGCCGCGCTGGTCGCGATCAGGTAGCCGTCGGGACCGATGATCGCGAGCTGCGTGGTGAGATCGCTTGCGTGACGCGGATTGGCGGCCCAGCGCTGCAGGTCGAAGCCCGTCCGGCTGCGCTCATAGGCTTCGCGCAACAGCAGCAGGCTCTTGTCCACCTCGTTGATGGCGCGCAGCACGTGCTGCTCGAAGGCGCGCGCGAGATTGACCGCGTTCTGCGTCGCCGCCGCGGCGGCGTGGCGCTGCTCGACATCGAGATGAAAAACAATGCCGGCCCACACCAGCGCGATCATCACCGCGCCGAGCAGGACGGCAGGCTGCCACAGAGGTTGCAGGGCCTGACGCAGGCCGACGACAACACGCTTCAACTCGCGTCTCCCGAACCCCAACCCGCGGCGATTCGTGGCATGCCTCCGTTATTTTTGTGTGTTCTTGTGATGGACTAAGTATTTCGACCGATGGGCGCTTGGTGCGCGGACTCAACCGGGACCTCGATTGCGTGACCCGAATGGATGTAGATCTGGGCCGACGCGCCCGAACACGGAGTTGGCTGATGCCCCGGTTTCCCCTTGCGCTCGCACTCGTGCTCACCGGAGCCTCGATGGCGGTGGCGCAGCACCAGGGGCATTCCCGCGGAGGCCACGCGGCCCACACGAGCTTCTCGGCCGGCGCGCCGGGCGATCCGGCCAAGCCGGCGCGTACCGTTCAGGTCACCATGCGCGAGGGCGACGGCAAGATGCTGTTCGTTCCCGACCGGCTGGAGGTCAAGCGCGGCGAGCAGGTGCGTTTCGTGCTGACCAATGCGGGCGAGCTCGAGCATGAATTCGTGCTCAACACCACGGCGGAAAATCTCAAGCACGCCGAGGAGATGAAGGCGAATCCCGACATGCACCATCAGGATCCGAACGGGCGGCGCCTGGCTCCGAAGAAAAAGGATGAGATCGTCTGGCGCTTCACCAAGGCGGGCCAGTTCGAATATGGCTGCCTCATTCCGGGCCACCGCGAAGCCGGCATGACGGGCCAGATCGTCGTGAAGTAGGAAGCCTCAGAGCTTGTCGCCGAGGCGCACGCCGGCGCGCAGGAATTTCTGCGGATCGACCGGATCGCCATCGACGCGAGTCTCGTAGTGCAGATGCGGCCCTGTGGAACGGCCCGTCGAGCCGAGGCGGCCGACCACTTGGCCGATGCGCACACTCTGGCCGACCGTCACCTCCGTGGCCGAGAGATGCGCATAACGCGTCGCAAAGCCATTGCCGTGGTCGACCTCGACCATCTTGCCGTAGCCGCCGTTCCAGCCCGCATGCGTCACGGTGCCGTTGGCCGTGACGCGGATCGGATCGCCCGTGTCGCCGCGGAAATCGAGCCCCGTGTGCATCGCGGGCGAGCGCAGGAACGGATCGACGCGCACGCCGAAGCCCGAGGTGGTCTCGATGTCGCCCGCGAGCGGCCGGCGCAGCGGCACCGCGCTGAGCGTGCGGTTGAGCCGCTCCACATGGGCGCGCGCGAGGCTGATGCGGTAGAGCTGGCGGTCGAACTCGATCGACGTATGCGGCGCGCTCGCCGGAACGAACGGGCCACCAGTGGCGCGGCCTTTCGCGGGCGCGGGCGGCGGCGCCACCTTGGCGACGTCGAGCCCGAGATCCGCGAGGATGCCGCGCATGCGCCGCGCCTTGGAGTCGTAGGTCTCCTCGATCGAGTTGAGTGTCGCCATCTGCTTCGTCTCGACGCGGTCGAGTGACGCATGCAGGCGCGCGAGCACGCCCTCGAAGCCGCCGCGCGCTTCCGCGC
>JAEYAU010000302.1 GCA_023404705.1 Pseudomonadota bacterium | reverse complement strand
TCCGTAAGCCCAATCCGCCGCCAGCTTACGCCGCGGCTTCCTTCTCCTGCACCGGGCCCGAATCCTGGCCCTTGGCGTCGACGTCGCGATCGACGAACTCGATCACGGCCACCGCGGCGTTATCGCCGTGGCGGAAGCCGGCCTTGAGCACGCGGGTATAGCCGCCGTTGCGCTCCTTGTAGCGCGGGCCGATCACGTCGAAGAGCTTCTTGACCATGGCGAGATCGCGCAGCTGCGAGATCGCCTGGCGGCGCGCATGCAGGTCGCCGCGCTTGCCGAGGGTGACGAGCTTCTCGACGATCGGACGCAGGTCCTTCGCCTTCGGCAGCGTGGTGACGATCTGCTCGTGCTTGATCAGCGACGCCGCCATGTTGGCGAACATCGACATGCGATGATCAGACCGCCGGTTCAGCTTGCGATGGGCATTGCCGTGGCGCATCCGCCTCTCCTACTCAGTAATGATCTTCGAAGCGCTTCGCGAGCTCTTCGATGTTCTCGGGCGGCCAGCCCGGCACTTCCATGCCGAGATGCAGGCCCATCTGCGCCAGCACTTCCTTGATCTCGTTGAGCGACTTGCGCCCGAAATTCGGGGTGCGCAGCATCTCGGCCTCGGTCTTCTGCACGAGGTCGCCGATATAGACGATGTTGTCGTTCTTCAGGCAGTTCGCCGAACGCACCGAGAGCTCGAGCTCGTCCACCTTCTTGAGGAAGGCCGGATTGAAGGCGAGGTCCGGGATCGCCTCCTGGACCATCTCCTTACGCGGCTCTTCGAAGTTCACGAACACGTTGAGCTGGTCCTGCAGGATGCGCGCCGCGAAGGCGAGCGCATCCTCGGGCGTCACCGCGCCATTGGTCTCGATCTGCAGCGTGAGCTTGTCGAAGTCGAGGATCTGGCCCTCACGGGTGTTCTCGACCTTGTAGGAGACCTTCTTCACCGGCGAGTACAGGCTGTCGACCGGGATCAGGCCGATCGGCGCGTCCTCGGGCCGGTTGCGCTCGGCCGGGACGTAGCCCTTGCCGGTGTTGACCGTGAACTCCATGCGGATCTCGGCGCCTTCGTCGAGATGGCACAGCACGAGATCCGGATTGAGGATCACGATGTCGCCGACGGTCTGAATGTCGCCGGCCGTGATCGTGCCCGGGCCCTGCTTCTTCACCACCATGCGCTTCGGGCCGTCGCCCTGCATCTTGATGGCGATGTCCTTGATGTTCAGGACGATGTCGGTCACGTCCTCGCGCACGCCCGGAATGGACGAGAACTCGTGCAGCACGCCGTCGATGTGCACGGACTGCACGGCGGCGCCCTGCAGCGAGGACAGCAGCACGCGCCGCAGCGCGTTGCCGAGCGTCAGGCCGAAGCCGCGCTCGAGCGGCTCGGCGACCACGGTCGCGGTCCGCTTGGCGTTGTAGCCGGCGTTCACCTGCAGCTTTTCCGGTCGGATCAGCTCTTGCCAGTTCTTCTGGATCACGTCGTCACCCATCGCGTTGAGCGATACGGGCCGGTCGGGCCCGCGCATCCCACTCCGCCCCGTGGGACCTCATCGGCGGCGGCGGGCCAGGCCCGCCGGATCGAACGAAACTGTTAGACGCGGCGGCGCTTGCGCGGCCGGCATCCATTGTGCGGGATCGGCGTCACGTCACGGATCGAGGTGACCGTGAAGCCCGCCGCCTGCAGCGCGCGCAGCGCCGACTCGCGGCCGGAGCCCGGACCCGAGACCTCGACCTCCAGCAGCCGCATGCCGTGCTCCATGGCCTTGCGCGCCGCGTCCTCGGCCGCGACCTGCGCCGCGAACGGGGTCGACTTGCGCGAGCCCTTGAAGCCGTTGCTGCCCGCCGACGACCAGGCGATCGTGTTGCCCTGCGCGTCGGTGATCGTGATCATCGTGTTGTTGAACGACGCGTTCACATGCGCGACGCCCGAAGCGATGTTCTTGCGTTCGCGTCGGCGGACGCGAGTGGTGGCTTCCTTGCCCATGCTGGTCCCTGTTGGCTCCGCGAGCCGTCCTAAACCGAATTACTTCTTCTTGCCCGCGATGGGCTTCGCCGGGCCCTTGCGGGTCCGCGCATTGGTGTGCGTGCGCTGGCCGCGGACCGGCAGGCCGCGCCGGTGGCGCAGGCCGCGATAGCAGCCGAGATCCATCAGGCGCTTGATGTTGATCGCGGTCTCGCGCCGCAGGTCGCCCTCGACCACGTAGTCGCGGTCGATCACTTCGCGGATCTGCAGCACTTCCTGATCGGTGAGCTGGGACACCCGGCGATCGGGCGGGATGTTCACCTTCTCCATGATGTCGTGGGCATTCTTCTGCCCGATGCCATGGATGTACTGCAGCGCGATCAGCACGCGCTTGTTGGTCGGAATATTGACGCCAGCGATACGGGCCACGTCCCTTGCTCCTGTTGCCGGCCTTCCCGGCTGTTGCCGGTCCTACCGGCGCGCTTCAACGATCCGGACTAAGTGCCTAGTCCATAAACGCAAACACGACGCCCGCCCCTTCCGCATGGGGCCCGGCATCGTTGCAAAGTTGCCGAACGGATGCCGGGGTTTAGCGGATTCATCGGGCCTGCGTCAACCTCTGCGGGCGCGTGCCGCACGGCCCGCTCCCCTCCGTCCAGCGGACCGTCCGGCCGGACGCCGGGCAGCCTTTCGTGCGGTTCCGCCCGGCCGCTTGGTCGTCTTGCGACCCGCGGCCTTGCGGGTGGTCTTCTTGGCGCCCTTGCGGGCGGCCTTAGCGGTCTTCTTCGTCGCCTTCTTGGCGGGCCCCTTCCGGGCCGGGGCAGCCTTGCGGGCCGCCTTCTTGGCCGGCTTGGCCTTGCGGCCAGCCTTGGCGGCCGACTTGGCTTTGCGGGCCGGCTTGGCGACGGATTTCTTCGCCTTCTTGGCGGCCTTCCGGGCCTTTGGCGCCGGCTCGGCCTGGGGGGCCGGCTCAGCCGCCGGGGCTGGCAAGACCTTCCGCGGAGCCCGCGGCTTGCGGGGCGCCGCGGGCGCCAGGATGGCGGGAGGCGCCGCGGCTACAGGCGCCGCAGCGCTCTCGACCGACTTGGTCCGCTCCAGCAGTTCCGTGATCTGGGCCGTCACGGCGTCGATTTCGGCCATGCCGTCGACCGTCCGCAGGCTGCCCTTCTCCCAGTAGTAGTCGATCAGCGGCGCAGTCTGGTGCCGGTAGGCGTCAAGGCGAATCTTGAGCGCCTCCGCATTGTCGTCCGAGCGCACGGCCTCGCCGCGCGCCTTGGTCTCGGCGATCCGGGTCTCGACCCGCTTGATCAGGATCTCCTCGTTCACCTTCAGCTCGATCACCGCGTCGAGCGTGAGGCCGCGCTCGGCGAGCAGCCGGTCGAGCGCCTCGGCCTGCGCGACCGTGCGCGGAAAGCCGTCGAGGATGAAGCCGTTCTGCGCATCCGGCTGGGAGACGCGCTCGGCGATGATCGCGACCACCACCTCGTCCGGCACCAGCTCGCCGCGCTCCATGATGTCGCGCGCGCGCATCCCGACCTCGGTCCCGGCCCGCACCGCCGCGCGCAGCATGTCGCCCGTGGAGAGCTGGACGATGCCGTAACGCGAAACGAGGCGCTGCGCCTGGGTCCCTTTGCCCGCCCCCGGCGGACCGAGCAGAATAAGCCTCATCGACGGCGGCCTCTCAGCTTCGCGCGTTTGATCAGACCTTCATACTGATGCGCGAGCAGATAGCCCTGCACCTGCGCCACGGTATCCATGGTGACGCTCACGACGATCAGGAGCGACGTGCCGCCGAAGTAGAACGGCACCGACGCATAGCTGATCAGGATCTCCGGGATCAGGCAGACCACCGCGAGATAGAGGGCGCCCACCACCGTGATGCGGCTCAGCACATAGTCGATGTGTTCGGCGGTGCGCTCGCCCGGCCGGATGCCCGGGATGAAGCCGCCGTGCTTCTTCAGGTTATCGGCCGTCTCGGTCGGGTTGAACACGATGGCCGTATAGAAGAAGGCGAAGAACACGATCAGCGAGACATAGAGGATCAGGAACGCCGGCCGGCCATGCGCCAGATGCGTCGTGATGAACGTCATCCACTCGCCGCCCTGCCCCGCATTGAAGTTCGCCACCGTGGTCGGCAGCAGGAGGAGCGACGAGGCGAAGATCGGCGGGATCACGCCCGAGGTGTTGAGCTTGAGCGGCAGATGCGAGGACTGGCCCTCGAACATCTGATTGCCGACCTGGCGCTTGGGATACTGGATCAGGAGCCGGCGCTGCGCGCGCTCCATGAACACGATGAACATGATGACCACGACGGCCATCACGATGATTCCGAGAATCAGGCCAGTCGAGAGCGCACCCTGGCGGCCGAGCTCGAGAGTGCCATAGATCGCCGAAGGCAATTCGGCGACGATGCCGGCCAGGATGATCAGCGAGATGCCGTTGCCGATGCCGCGCGAGGTCACCTGCTCGCCGAGCCACATCAGGAACATGGTGCCGCCGGTGAGAGTCAGCACCGCCGAGATGCGGAAGAACCAGCCCGGCTCCGAGATCACGTTGCCGGCGCCCTCGAGGCCGACCGCGATCGCGTAGGCCTGGAACGCCGCCAGCACCACGGTGAGATACCGCGTGTACTGGTTGATCATCTTGCGGCCCTGCTCGCCCTCTTTCTTGAGCTGCTCGAGGGTCGGCGAGACCGTCGTCATCAGCTGAATGATGATCGAGGCCGAGATATACGGCATGATGTTCAGGGCAAAGATGGCCATCCGCTGGATGCCGCCGCCCGCGAACATGTTGAACATGCCGAGGATACCGCCCGCCTGGGTGCGGAAGATCTGCTCCCACTGCCCCGGGTCGATGCCTGGAAGCGGGATATAGGTGCCGAGCCGGTAGACCAGCAGCGCGCCGAGCGTGAACCAGATTCGCTTCTTCAGCTCTTCGGCCTTGGCGAGCGCCGAAAAGTTCAGATTGGCCGCCAGTTGTTCTGCTGCTGAGACCATGGCCGAAGGCTCCCGTTACCCGTACCCGCCTATATAGGGGTCAGGCCGCCGTTTCGCCCGCCTCGGCCTTGGGGGCGAGGACCGTGACGGAGCCCCCCGCCTTCTCGACCGCCGCGATGGCCGACTTGGTGGCGCCGGCGACCGAGAGGGTCACCTTGGCCTTCAGCTCGCCCGTGCCCAGCACGCGCACGCCGTCGCGGGCGCGGCGCAGCACGCCAGCCTTCACCAGCGTATCCACGTCGATCGTGCCCTTGGCGTCGAGCTTGCCGGCGTCGATCGCCTGCTGCAGGCGCTCGAGGCTCACTTCGTTGTAATCCTTGCGGAACGGCTTGTTGAAGCCGCGCTTCGGCAAGCGCCGGTGCAGCGGCATCTGGCCGCCTTCGAAGCCCTTGATTGCGACGCCCGAGCGCGCGGTCTGGCCCTTGCCGCCGCGGCCGCCGGTCTTGCCCTTGCCCGAGCCGATGCCACGCCCGATGCGCATGCGGCTCTTGCGCGCACCCGCGTTGTCCTTGAGGTCGGAAAGTCTCACGGCCTGCTCCTGTAACTCTTGTCCGTCGACGTCAGTCGACCACGCGCACGAGGTGCGCGACCTTGGCGATCATGCCGCGCGTCGCCGGGGTGTCCGGCAGCTCGCGGGTGCGCCCGATCTTGTTCAGCCCGAGACCGATCAGCGTGTCGCGCTGCGCACCGGGACGCCGCATCGGGCTGCCGGTCTGCTGGACCTTGATCGTCTTCTTCGCGCTCTTAGCCATGATCCTGCTCCTGGCCCTTAGTCGGCCGAGGCCTCGACGTCGGTGTCACGCCGGCGCCCCTGCAAGGCCGAGACCTTGATGTTGCGGCGGGCCGCCACCGAGCGCGGCGAGTCCTGATGCTTCAGCGCGTCGAAGGTGGCGCGCACCATGTTGTAGGGGTTGGACGAGCCGATCGACTTCGCGACCACGTCCTGCATGCCGAGCGTCTCGAACACCGCGCGCATCGGGCCGCCCGCGATGATGCCGGTGCCGGGAGGCGCCGCGCGCAGGAAGACCTTGCCGGCACCGTGGCGGCCGAACACGTCGTGATGCAGCGTGCGGCCCTCGCGCAGCGGCACCCGCATCAGGTTGCGCTTCGCCGAGTCGGTCGCCTTGCGGATCGCCTCCGGCACCTCGCGCGCCTTGCCGTGGCCGAAGCCGACGCGGCCCTTCTGGTCGCCGACGACCACCAGCGCCGCGAAGCCGAAGCGCCGGCCGCCCTTCACCACCTTGGCGACGCGGTTGATGTGGACGAGCTTGTCGGTGAACTCGCTGTCCCGCTCTTCCCGATCGCGTTCCCGTTCACGTGCCATCGTCTGTTCCGTTCCTGTCCGGGCCTCTGCCCGCTGAGTGCCCGTATTAGAAGCTCAAGCCGCCTTCGCGCGCGCCCTCGGCGAGCGCCTTGACGCGGCCGTGGTAGAGGAAGCGTCCGCGATCGAACACGACCTCCTTGACGCCCTTCTGGCTCGCCCGCTCGGCCACCAGCTTGCCGACGGCCTTCGCGGCCTCGACATCGGCGCCGGTCTTGAGCGTGCCCTTCACGTCCTTGTCGAGCGAGGAGGCCGACGCGATCGTCGTCCCCTTCGCATCGTCGATCACTTGCGCATAGATGTGCTTCGACGAGCGGAACACCGAGAGGCGTACGCGATCGCCGGACACCGCCTTGAGAGACCGCCGCACGCGCGCCTGGCGCCGCTCGGTCGAATTGCGGAATTTCGCCATCACCGTGCCCCTTACTTCTTCTTGCCTTCCTTGCGGAAGATGAACTCGCCCGCGTACTTCACACCCTTGCCCTTGTAGGGCTCCGGCGGACGGTAGGCGCGGATCTCGGCCGCGACCTGGCCGACCTTCTGCTGGTCGATGCCGCTGATCACGATCTCGGTCGGCTTCGGCGTCGCGATCGTGATCCCTTCCGGGATCGCGTAGGTGACGTCGTGGCTATAGCCGAGCGTCAGGTTCAGGTTCTTGCCCTGAACGGCCGCGCGATAGCCAACGCCGTTGATCTCGAGCTTGCGCTCGAAACCTTTGGTGACGCCGGTCACCAGATTGTTGATCAGCGCGCGGTACGTGCCCCACATGGCGCGGGCGCGCTTCGACTCGTTGCGCGGATCGACCTTGACGCCGCCGCCTTCCATCTTCGCGCCGACGTCCTCGGGCAGCACGATCTGCATCGCGCCCTTCGGACCCTTCAGCTTGACGGTCTGACCCTCGATATTCGCCGTGACGCCGGCGGGGATCGCAACCGCATTACGACCGATGCGAGACATGGTTCACCTTCCCTCTCGGTCCCTTAGAACACCGTGCAGAGGACTTCGCCGCCGACATTCTGGTCGCGAGCCTCGTGATCGGCCATGACGCCCTTCGGGGTCGAGACGATGGAGATGCCGAGGCCGTTATTGACGCGCGGCAGACCGCTCACCGAGACGTAGACGCGCCGGCCGGGCTTGGACACGCGGGAGATCTCGCGGATCACCGGCGTGCCGTCGAAATATTTGAGCTCGATCTCGAACTCGCTGCGGCCGCCCGTGTGCTCCACCGAGGTGTAGCCGCGGATGTAGCCTTCGCTCTTGAGCACCTCGAGCAGGCTCGCGCGCAGCTTCGAGCCGGGGGTCGAGACCTTCGGCTTGCGCCGCAGCTGAGCGTTGCGGATGCGCGTGATCAGATCGCCGATCGGATCGTTCATGGATCGGCCCTCCTTACCAGCTCGACTTCAGGAGGCCCGGGATCATGCCCTTGGACCCCAGATCGCGCAGCGCGATACGGCTCATCTTGAGCTTGCGGTAGTTGCCGCGCGGACGCCCCGTGATCTCGCAGCGCAGACGGATGCGCGTGCGCGAGGAGTTGCGCGGCAGCTCGGCGAGCTTGAGGGCCGCCGCGAAGCGGTCCTCCATCGGCAGCTCCTTGTTCTTGGCGATCGCCTTCAGGCGCGAACGCCGGCCAAGGAACTTCTTGGCCATCTTGGCCCGCCGGTTGTTCTTCTCGATCGAACTCTTCTTCGCCATCAGTGTCTCCAGGCTATCCGCGTTTGAGGTGAGCGCTTGCGCTCCCTCACTGCCGGAAGGGGAAGTTGAACGCCGCGAGCAGCGCACGCGCCTCGTCGTCGGTGCGCGCCGTGGTGCAGACGATGATGTCCATGCCCCAGACCGATTCAGTCTTGTCGTAGTCGATCTCGGGGAAGATGATGTGCTCTTTGATGCCGAGCGCGTAGTTGCCGCGCCCGTCGAAGCTCTTCGGGTTGAGGCCGCGGAAGTCGCGCACGCGCGGCAGCGCGATGTTCACCAGACGGTCGATGAACTCGTACATGTGCGCGCGGCGCAGCGTGACCTTGCAGCCGATCGGCTGGTTCTCACGCAGCTTGTAGGTCGCGATCGCCTTGCGCGACTTCGTGATCACGGCCTTCTGGCCGGCGATCAGCGAGAGGTCCGCCGCCGCGTTCTCGACCTTCTTGCGGTCCGCCACGCCCTCGCCGACGCCCATGTTCAGCACGACCTTGTCGAGCTGGGGCACCTGCATCGGGTTGGTGTACTTGAACTGCTCGGTCAGCGCCTTGCGGATGACGTTGTCGTATTCCGTGCGCAGACGCGGGATGTACTGGGTCTCAGCCATCGATCTCGACTCCCGAACGCTTCGCCACGCGCACCTTCTTGCCGTCGACGACCTTGAAGCCGACGCGGGTCGGCTTGCCGTCCTTCGGATCGACCAGCGCCAGGTTGGACAGGTGGATCGATCCCTCCTTGGAGATGATCCCGCCCTCCTGCTGCGCGGTCTGGCGCTGGTGGCGCTTGACCATGTTCACGCCGCGCACCACGGCGCGGTCTTCGCGCGGACGCATCTCGATCACCTCGCCGGTGCGTCCCTTGTCGCGGCCCGTCAGCACGACGACGCGATCACCCTTGCGGATCTTCGCAGCCATCACAACACCTCCGGGGCGAGCGACACGATCTTCATGTGGTTGCGGGCGCGCAGCTCGCGCGGCACCGGCCCGAAGATGCGGGTGCCGATCGGCTCCATCTGCGGGTTGATCAGCACGGCCGCGTTGCGGTCGAAGCGGATCACCGAGCCGTCGGCGCGGCGGATGTCCTTCGACACGCGCACCACCACGGCCTTCATCACGTCACCCTTCTTCACGCGACCGCGCGGGATCGCCTCCTTCACGGAGACGACGATCACGTCACCCACGGTCGCGTATTTGCGCTTGGAACCGCCAAGCACCTTGATGCACATCACTCGTCGCGCGCCGGAATTGTCCGCCACGTCGAGGTTGGTCTGCATCTGAATCATGATGCACCTCTTCCTCTCTCACTCGCGCGCGAAGCGCTAGCTTGCTGCCTTTTTCTCACCCCGCACCACGGCCCAACGCTTGAGCCGTGAGATGGGGGCGTGCTCTTCGATCCACACGAGATCACCGACGTTGAACTCGTTCTTCTCGTCGTGCGCGTGGTAGTGCTTGGAACGGCGCACGGTCTTCTTCAGCACCGGATGGGTGAACCGGCGCTCGACGCGGACCACCACCGTCTTTTCCTGCTTGTCGCTGATCACGACGCCCTGGAGCATGCGCTTCGGCATGTTGTCCTCACTTGCCCTTCTGCGCCGTGGCGCGCTTCTGCTGCGCGACGGTCTTGATGCGTGCGATGTCGCGGCGCACCTCGCGCACGCGACCCGTATTCTCGAGCTGGCCCGTGGCCCGCTGGAAGCGCAGGTTGAACTGCTCCTTCTTGAGCTTCAGGAGCTCGTCGGAGAGCTGGTCGGCGGTCATCGCCCTGATGTCCTCAGCCTTCATCGCGAACTCTCCCTTACTCGGCGATGCGCTCGACGAAGCGCGTCTTGATCGGCAGCTTGGCGGCCGCGAGCCCGAGGGCTTCGCGCGCGACCTGCACCGAGACGCCGTCGACTTCGAACAGCACGCGGCCCGGCTTGATGCGCACCACCCACAATTCCGGCGCGCCCTTGCCCTTGCCCATGCGGACTTCGATCGGCTTCTTCGACACCGGCACGTCCGGGAAGATGCGGATCCAGACGCGGCCGGCGCGCTTCATGTGGCGCGTCATGGCGCGGCGGGCCGCCTCGATCTGGCGCGCGGTCACCCGCTCGGGCTCCAGCGCCTTCAGGCCGTATTGCCCGAAGGACAACGAAGCGCCCGAGGTCGCAACGCCCTTGATCCGGCCCTTGTGGGCCTTGCGGAACTTGGTGCGCATCGGTTGCAGCATGGCTGCCTCTCTTTCCCTTCAATCCCGTCCGGATCAGGCGACGTCGCGGCGCGGACGGCCGGCGTCGGCCTCGGCCATGCGCTTGTCCTGAGCCATCGGATCGTGCTCGAGGATCTCGCCCTTGAAGATCCAGACCTTCACACCGCAGGTGCCGTAGGTCGTGAACGCCGTCGCGACGCCGAAATCGACGTCGGCGCGCAGCGTGTGCAGCGGCACGCGGCCCTCGCGGTACCATTCCATGCGCGCGATTTCCGCGCCGCCCAGACGACCCGAGCAGTTGATGCGGATGCCCTCGGCGCCGAGACGCATCGCCGACTGCACGGCGCGCTTCATGGCGCGACGGAAGGCGACGCGGCGCTCGAGCTGCTGGGCGATCGACTCGCCGACCAGCTGCGCATCGAGCTCCGGCTTGCGGATTTCGACGATGTTGATGACGACGTCGCTGTCGGTCAGCGCCGCAACCTTCTTGCGCAGCTTCTCGATGTCGGCGCCCTTCTTGCCGATCACCACGCCCGGACGCGCCGAGTGGATGGTGACGCGGCACTTCTTGTGTGGACGCTCGATGACGATCTTCGACACCGCCGCCTGCTTGAGATCCTCCATGAGGACCTCGCGGATCTTCATGTCCTCGTGCAGCAGCTTGCCGTAGTCGTTCTTGCCGGCGTACCAGCGCGAATCCCAGGTCCGGTTGATGCCCAGGCGCAGCCCGATCGGATTGACTTTCTGACCCATGTCTCTCTCCCGGCCTTACGCCGCCGCCGCTTCGACCTGACGCACAACGATGGTCAGGTGCGAGAACGGCTTCTGAATCTTGCCGATGCGGCCGCGGCCGCGCGGCGAGAACCGCTTCAGCACGATCGCCTTGCCGACATGCGCCTCGGCGACGACCAGATCGTCGACGTCGAGGTCGTGATTGTTCTCGGCGTTGGCGATCGCCGACTCCAGGCACTTGCGCACATCCTTGGCGATGCGCTTGCGCGAGAACTGGAGGTCCGCGAGCGCCGTCGCGACCTTCTTGCCGCGGATCAGGCCCGCGACCAGGTTGAGCTTCTGCGGGCTGATCCGCAGCATCCGGGCCACTGCCTTGGCCTCGTTGTCGGCGAGGTCGCGTCCGCGCGCCTTCTTGCTCATCGTTCTATCCTCGAACCTTAGCCGGCGCCGCCGGGCGCGCGCTTCGCCTTCCGGTCGGCCGAATGGCCGTAGAAGGTGCGCGTCGGGGCGAACTCGCCGAACTTGTGGCCGACCATCTCCTCGGTGACGAGCACCGGGATGTGCTTGTGGCCGTTGTAGACGCCGAACGTGAGACCCACGAACTGCGGCAGGATCGTCGAGCGGCGGCTCCAGATCTTGATGACCTCGTGCCGTCCCGACGAGCGCGAGGCTTCCGCCTTCTTCAGGAGGTAGCCGTCGACGAAAGGACCCTTCCAGACCGAACGCGCCATGTGCTGCGCCTTCCCTACTTCTTCTTCCGAGCGTGGCGGCTCGAGACGATGAATTTCTGCGTCGACTTGTTCTTGCGGGTCTTCTTGCCCTTGGTCGGGAAGCCCCACGGCGTGACCGGGTGGCGACCGCCCGAGGTGCGACCCTCGCCGCCGCCATGCGGATGATCGATCGGGTTCATGGTGACGCCGCGATTGTGCGGGCGCCGGCCGAGCCAGCGGGTGCGGCCCGCCTTGCCGATCGAGATGTTCATGTTGTCGGGGTTCGAGACCGCGCCCACGGTCGCCATGCAGCGGCCGTGCACGAGGCGCTGCTCACCCGAATTGAGGCGCAGCGTCACGTAGTCCTGGTCGCGGCCGACGATCTGGGCATAGGTGCCGGCCGAACGCGCGAGCTGGCCGCCCTTCCCGATCTTGAACTCGACATTGTGGACGATGGTGCCGATCGGCATGTTGCCCATCGGCATGGCATTGCCGGGCTTCACGTCCACGTGCTCGCCCGCCACCACCGTGTCGCCGACGCCCAGGCGCTGCGGCGCCAGGATATAGGCGAGCTCGCCGTCCTCGTACTTGATCAGCGCGATGAAGGCCGTGCGGTTCGGGTCGTATTCGAGACGATCGACCGTCGCGGGCACGTCGAACTTGCGCCGCTTGAAGTCGATCACGCGGTACGACTGCTTGTGGCCGCCGCCGCGGAAGCGCGTCGTGATGCGGCCGTTGTTGTTGCGGCCGCCCGACTGGTTCTTGCCCTCGGTCAGCGTCTTGACCGGCTTGCCCTTGTAGAGGCCGGCGCGGTCGACGAGCACCAGCTGACGCTGGCTCGGGGTGACCGGACGGTAGGTCTTGAGTGCCATTGTTCTCTCCGGTCCCTCAGAGGCCCGTCGTCACGTCGATGCGGTGGCCCTCTTCGAGGGTCACGATCGCGCGCTTGGTGTCGGAGGTCATGCCGGCGACGCCCTTGAAGATCCGCTTCTTGCCCTTGCGGTTGAGCGTGTTGACCTTCTTGACCTTGACGTCGAACAGCTTCTCCACCGCGTCCTTGATCTGCGGCTTAGTGGCGGTTGACGCCACCTTGAAGACGACCTGGTTGTGCTCGGACGCCGTGGTCGCCTTCTCGGTGATCACCGGGGAGACGATGACGTCGTAATGGCGCGGATCGTTGGTGCTCATTTGAAGCGCGCCTCCAGCGCATCGACCGCGGCCTTGGTCAGCACGAGCTTCTGCCGCCGCAGAATGTCGTAGACGTTGATGCCCTGCACGGGCAGCACGTCGACGTTCGGAATGTTGCGCGCCGCGAGCGCGAAGTTCTCGTTCACCTCGGCGCCGCCGATGATCAGCGCATTGGCGAGCCCGAGATTGCCGAACTGCTTGAGCAGCGCGGCGGTCTTCGCCTCCTTCACGTCGATCGTGTCGACCACGATGATGCCGCCGTCCTTCGCCTTGGCCGAGAGCGCGTGGCGCAGCGCCAGCGCGCGCACCTTCTTCGGCAGGTCGATGGCATGGCTGCGCACCAGCGGACCGAACGAGCGGCCGCCGCCGCGGAACAGGTTGGCGCGCGCCGAGCCGTGGCGGGCGCCGCCCGTGCCCTTCTGGCGGTACATCTTCTTGCCGGTGCGCCAGATCTCGGCGCGGTTCTTCACCTTGTGGGTGCCGGCCTGGCGGCGCGAGAGCTGCCAGACGACGCAGCGCTGGATCAGGTCGGTGCGCGGCTCGAGTCCGAAAATGTCATCGGACAGCGTGACGTTGCCGGCCTCTTTGCCTTCGAGGGTGGTGATCTTCAGTTCCATCTCACGCACCTTCCTTCGCGGCTTCGGCCTCGGCCGGAGCGGCTTCGCCGTCCGTGCGGAACTTGCCCGGCTTCGGCGCGTCCTTCGGCAGCGACTTCTTCACGGCATCGCGCACCGTGATCCAGCCGCCCTTCGCGCCCGGCACCGCGCCTTCTACCAGGATCAGCCCGCGCGCGACGTCGGTCTGCACCACGCGCAGATTGAGCGTGGTGACGCGCTCGACGCCCATATGGCCGGCCATCTTCTTATTCTTGAAGGTCTTGCCCGGATCCTGACGGCCGCCGGTCGAACCGTGCGAACGGTGCGAGATCGACACGCCATGCGAGGCGCGCAGACCGCCGAAGTTCCAGCGCTTCATCGGGCCCGCGAAGCCCTTACCGATCGAGGTGCCGGTCACGTCGACGAACTGGCCGACCACGAAATGGTCCGCCGTGATCTCGGCGCCCACCGGGATCAGCGCGTCCTCGGTGACGCGGAACTCGGCGACCGTGCGCTTCGGCTCCACCTTCGCGATCGCGAAATGGCCGCGCTCGGCCTTGCTGACGTTCTTCACTTTCTTCAGGCCAGAACCGAGCTGGAGAGCGACGTAGCCGTCCTTCTCCTTGCTGCGGTGAGCCACGACCTGACAGTTGTTGAGCTTCAACACCGTCACAGGCACGTGCTCGCCGGCGTCTGTGAAGACGCGGGTCATTCCGACCTTCTGTGCGATCACCCCGGAACGCATTGGCGTATCCTCAAAAGAGTTTCAGGCGAACGGCTTAGAGCTTGATCTCGACGTCGACACCCGCCGCGAGATCGAGCTTCATCAGCGCGTCCACGGTCTGCGGCGTCGGGTCGACGATGTCGAGGAGCCGCTTGTGCGTGCGCATCTCGAACTGCTCGCGGCTCTTCTTGTCGATGTGCGGCGAGCGGTTCACGGTGAACTTCTCGATCTTCGTCGGCAGCGGGATCGGCCCACGCACCTGTGCGCCGGTGCGCTTCGCCGTGTTGACGATCTCGCGCGTCGACGCATCGAGGATGCGGTGATCGAACGCTTTGAGCCGGATCCGGATATTCTGGCCGTTCATGTCTGGGCTCCAAGTCGAAGGGGCGCAGGTGGACCCACGCCCCCGCGACTTCTGTTACTCGATGATGCTGGCGACGACGCCGGCGCCGACGGTGCGGCCGCCCTCGCGGATGGCGAAGCGCAGGCCCTGGTCCATGGCGATCGGCGCGATCAGCTCGACGTCCATCGCCACGTTGTCGCCCGGCATCACCATCTCCACGCCTTCCGGCAGCTTCACCACGCCCGTCACGTCGGTCGTGCGGAAGTAGAACTGCGGACGGTAGTTCGTGAAGAACGGCGTGTGCCGGC
>JAEYAU010000296.1 GCA_023404705.1 Pseudomonadota bacterium | reverse complement strand
ATCTAACGGTCATTGGCGTATTGCCTCGCGTCGCTGGGGTGAGTACCCCGGCCGGCATGCCGATCATTATTTCTGGTTTTATGCAGGGGAGCTGGAAAATTGCCGCATTCCAATTTATAGGACTTTTTGCGCGATTTGCAGGATGGTATTTCTTCTTCAAGACTGCCGATCTTGTCGCTTGCCGGGAAGAAAATCAGACGGATACCATTTGAATGCTCCTTAAAAAAATGCCAGCAACGCCAATTTAGCCATGGTGGGGAAGATGTTAAGTATTAATTACCAAACGGAAAACATTATTGTCGATCATCTGCCAATTATGGTGTGCTGGTCTACCAATTATCCTCAAAAGTCATTTTCGATAAAAGTGTATAAAGGTGCCGAACTGGTATCTCTTATCGCAAGAGAGGGTAATAATATAATTGTCACTCTCGATGCAATATCGTTACAAAGCTTTACTTCTTATACCATAGAAGTCCTTACCCACGGTGACAATGGTGAGAACAACGTTTTTAAAAACAGTTTTACGACCAGTAACCTTGGCCATTTTTCTGGCCGCTGGGTGAGCGGTGGGCATCACTTCACTAATGATATTCATTACTATCGCGGTAAACGTAATGTGGTGATGAGAAAAACAATTTATCTCGACGAAGACCTTCTCGATGCCTATATCAGTATTGTTGGTCTTGGTTTTTATAAATTGTATATCAACGGTAAAGAGGTCACACGCGGTGAGCTCAATACTGACTGGACAAATTATGCTAAAATTATTTATTATGATACTTACAATATAAAACCGTTTATTAATCAGCCGAAAAATGAAGTCATTGTTGAGCTAGCCGATGGCTGGTTTAATCCAGCGCCGCTTAAATTATTTGGTAAATATAACCTGAGAGAGACCTTAACCATCGGTGAACCACAGGTCATCGCTGACATTTATATGAAGTTTGCAGACCGCGAAATGATCATCGGTAGTGATGCCGACTGGCAATATTGCGAAGGCGCTTATACCTTCAATAATATCTATTTGGGCGAGCGCCTGGATATGAAACTGTTTCGCGGAGACAACACCACCGATTTGCTGATGCCTGACTGGAAAAATGTGGTGCTGAGCAACGGGCCTGAAGGCCGTCTGGTCTCGAGTTTTATTCCGAAAATTAACCATACGTTGTCCCTCGGGGCAGAGCATATCCACGTCGTAGACGAAGAGACATTCATTATTGATTTCGGTGCCATCGTCACCGGATTTATCGATTTATCCATTACCGCGTCTGAGAATCAACGTGTGGAACTGCTCTATAGCGAAGACGTTGATGAAAACTACGAACTAAACACTGACTCCACCCTTGCGGGATTTGTCGGCAAACAGGTTACTGAAGGTGTGATTATTGACGGCGGAATTGGAGCACCGGCGAGGGCGGAGCAGAAGGATGCCTTTGAATGCCGCAGTGGGAAGAATCATTTTATCAATGCCTTTACCTGTCATTCGTTTCGCTATGTGCAATTGAGCGGTATTAATATTGAACAATTAAACAACGTTCAGGCGCTTTCAGTACATACTGTACTAAGGGAAAACGGGGGCTTTTACTGCTCAGATCCTTACATAAATAAGCTCTTTGAGGTTGCTAAAAGAACCAAACTGAATAACATTCATTCGGTCTTCGGGGATTGTGCCCGCGAACGTTTCGCCTATGGCGGAGACATTGTCGCGTTGGCCCGGTCGCAAGTGTATCAGTTTGACTCTGCCGCTATTTATAAGAAAACTATCTTTGATTTTATCAATGATATTCGTCCCTGTGGTGGTGTGACGGAAACTGCGCCATTTATGGGAATTAAGACTAATGGAGTCGGCGGGGAAACGGGCCCCCTGGGCTGGCAACTGGTATTACCTTATTTGATAGCTATTCACTATCGACATTATGGCAATGTCAATCTGCTGGCCGAAAGCTTGCCATTTCTTGAGAAGCAGATCCTCTCCCTGGAAATGCGCGACTTTGATGACCTGGTGACCTGCTGCCTGGGTGACTGGGGAAGCCGCGTTCATGATATGCGTAATTACAAAAATGGCTCGCCAGCTCTCCATTTCACCAGTGCTTGTTTCTATTATTATCATTTGTTAATTATCGCAAAAATATGTGATGATCTTGGCTTTAAAGAAAAATGGCTAAAATATATTGGCAAGGCCAATAAAATTAGAGAGAAAATTTTATCACTCTATAAGAATACGGATGGCAGCTTTGCCGATCGCAGTCAGACCAGCTTTGTTTTTGCAATCTACTTCGATTTGTGTGATGATATCGAGAGTTCATTGAATGCATTGATCGATCTCATCAAAAAAGAGCAAAATGTTATTACTTGTGGGATTTTTGGCCAAAGTTTTGCCTATGAAATATTTCATCGCTATGGTCATAATGAATTAATCCTTGAATGGTTAAGAGTCGAAGCCGGATTCAAGAAAATGCTTAAAAATGATGCCAGCACATTGAAGGAATTTTTCGGTGATAACCTGAATGGTTCGAATAATCACGCGATGTTCAGTTCTTATTCCAGTTGGCTGTTTCAGGCTTTGGGCGGCATTACCGTCGCTGAGGAGGCGGTTGGTGCTGATGTTATTTTAATCAGTCCATCCTTTACTGACACGATTAACTTTGTGGATTGCTGGCATCAAACCATCAGAGGGCGTATTGAGTGTCGCTGGCGGCGCTATAAAAAAGGCATTGAATTAGTCATCAAAGTGCCATTTAACCTCAAAAAATGCACCCTTAAATTACCAAAAGTGTATCAACTTAATAAACAATTACCTGCGCCGATAGACTGTGATACCTATCATCACTTTTATGACATTACCGATGCAGGTGAGATAAAAGTACTATTGTAATGATAGTGCATACCCAAACGTTCGCTCCAGTTAGGTACTTTTATGTTACACCATGATATTCATGAAAAGCTACTGGCTTATACCGATAGAGAACTCGAACTGCTTCGCGCTAACTATCAACTGTGTCATAAATTCAAAAGCCATATGGAGCGAAGGTTTTTCAAAGACAACTACATTCATATTGAAAAGCAGACCCGATTTACTAAAATTCCGTTGCATTCTCATGGCTTTATCGAGCTTATTTATATATATCAGGGTAAAATGCATCAGAAGATTAATGAAGAAAGTCTCACTTTAGGCAAGGGGGAGATCCTGCTTATCAACCAGTTTGCCAGACACGAAATTGAAGCCGCAGGGCAGAATGATATTATCATCAATTTTATTATTAAGACCGAATTTTTCGGTCGACTCATGTCACTTTTTGACGAAAATAACATCATTTCCCGTTTTATCCTTTCAGCAATTAATGGCAGAAAAAAACATGGAGAACATATTCACTTTAAAGTGGGGGAAATCGACGCAATTCAAAACATTATGCATGTCATCATTAGCGAGATCTACAGTAATAACCACTTAAAAGAGATACGCGTCAATTTCCTGGTGGGACTGTTGATGACCGAACTGCTCTCGAATGTGCAAGCCAGCGATTACCATATCAACGGCAGTTACAATGAATCACTTGCTATGGCCGTGTTGAGATATATTGATACAGATTATAAAACTGCCAGCCTGAAAGAGATCTCCTGTCGTTTAAATCAGCCTAATTATAAGGTGAGTAAACTGATAAAAGACTTCACTGGTAAGAACTTTAGCGATTTGTTGGTTGAAAAACGCCTGGATGTGTTGATCCATCTCCTTAAGCATACTAATCACTCTATTATTGATGTTATTAATATGACGGGTTATGAAAACGCCTCGCATTGTTATAAGGTATTCAAAGAGAAATATAATATGAGTATTAAGGAGTATCGTGATCTGAACTCCTGAATAGTAAATTGGCTCACAGCGTTCATGCTATTGCATGTTTTTGTAATAAGTAAAATCGGCAACAACCGATATATAAAAAGGCAAGCTGGGTTATAACACGGGTGGCATTCTTTAAATAAAATCAGATAAGCAATAAAAATAATAATTTTATTTATTTTATATCTCTTACCCGATGGAGTCTGAAGAATGAACCCCAGAATTATTATTTCAGGTGTTATCTCATGTTTTCTGCCTGCGACCTTATGCCATGCGGCCAATCTAAGCGACGACGGCAGCTTCCAGTTAAATGGATATGGCATGGTGGCTGGAGATTTTCAGAGCGAACTAAACCGTCCCAAAAACATGTCGTTACATACCGATCCCACCGGACCTAATCAGGATCCTCGTGGCAAAATGGGCGATTTGGGAAACAGTTTCTGGCACGATTACTGGACATCGCTGGCTATCACTAAAAAATGGCAGGGGCTGGCTTCTCCCGAGCAATGGGCTGATTACACCTATGAAATGGTGGGTTACGGCGATAAAACGGTAGAAACGGCACAGAATTATGGGCGCTTTGGTGGGCTCTCTTTTCTTCCCGAGGGCGCAAACATTTGGGCTGGGCGTCGTTACCTCGATCAACGTATTAATATCTTCGCTTACAATACCAAAGAAGTACATATTGATTCCGGCCTCGGTTATAACAGTAAGAGTTTTGATCTGAACGTTGGTACCGACCAGATCGACTGGTCCAGCGATACCGCGCCGCAGGCGATAGAAGGCTCGCGGCGCATCGTTGATATGGCTTATCGTATCGATCAGACAGAGCTGGGTATGACCTATGTTAAAGAAATTGATGACCCATTGGGCACTGGCAAGCAGAAAGCAATTAGTTTTTCCGCGAAATACAGCATGCCGTCTTTTTGGGGAGTGGCAAAGGGACAATCGACAGTCAAATTACAGTATGGTAAAGGGGTTATTGCTCCTTATCTGAACACCAGTCGTATTACCGTCCTTAGCGAAGAGGGCGATTGTTCAATGCGTTTTTCCACCGACGGAAACTTGACGTTATTTGATGATTTTGCCGTCTCGCCGGCTTTCATCTATGAATATACCAAGCGTGAAAAAACTGCTGACCGAACCACCTTTATACCTGATACAGGTTATTCAGGGGGGGACATGACCTATGGTTCCGCAAATGAAACCGGGATCTTTACCGGCGTAAACGTTAAACAAAATATTCATCACCAAAATCTCTCCATGTTGTATGAAGTCATGGTGAATAACTCTATCAATAAAAATGGCGTCGAAGGTGCCAGCGGCGTCGGCTACAAAATTGCCGCCGGCCCGGCCCTGCAACTGGATGTTTTACCGTATGTCGCGCCGATTCTCAGTTTGACGGTTACCTACGCAGGCGGGGACAAAGAGGTCACGTTATTGCCGGAAGACTCGGAGTGGCGAGTCGGGTATCGAATGGAAGTCTGGTTCTGAATCATTACTACATCACTACAGGATATTACCCTATGAACAACCACGTCGCTGCTATGCTGACGATGCTTATTATTCCGTCTGCTTTTGCGCAAACACCTTTAACAGACAGCAAAACTATCGTTATTAAACCTAGCGCTCTGGCCGTCGAGATGGTGCCTGATATTGCCTATTCATTTACGCAAAATATCATGGGACGACCGCTCCAGTTAAC
>JAEYAU010000090.1 GCA_023404705.1 Pseudomonadota bacterium | reverse complement strand
CAAGCGGCGCCCCCTCCCCAACCCTCCCCCGCAAGCGGGGGAGGGAGCGCAGGCGCCTACATTCGCTGCCAAGTCGGCGTCACACCTTGATCATGCCCGCGACCGTGCGGTCGCTCTCGCGCTCGCTCGCCGAGAGGCCGGAGACCACGCCTTCCCGGTCCGCGGCCGGGCGGTTCTGGCTCATCTTCAGCTTGCCCTCGACGCGGCGGATCGGCATGCGGATGCCGACGATGCCGCGCAGCTGCGACTGCACGAAGTCGGCGGGCGCGTCGCTGACCGCCCAGGGCGCGGGCCGCGCGTCCTCGTGCAGGCGTGTGAGCCGCGTGACCACCGCGAGCAGCCGCTCGGGGTCCTCGAAGAATTCGGCCGGGCCATAGGCGTGCACGGCCGCGTAGTTCCAGGTCGGCACCACTTTGCCGGTCTCCTGCTTGGTCGCGTACCAGGAGGGCGTGATGTAGGCATCGGGGCCGGCGAACAGCGCCATGGCGTCGCCGATCGCGGGCGTCTTCCATTGCGGGTTGGCGCGCGCGAGATGGCCGTAGAGCACGCCGTGCTCGCCTTCGCGGTCGTCGAGAATGAGCGGCAGCGGCGTCGCCATCAGCCCGGCTTCGGTGGCGGTGACGAAATTGGTGAGCCGGCTCGCCCGTATCACGGCGTGCACGGCCGCAAGCTCATCGATCCGGAAGGCAGGCGGTGTGTACATGGCTCACCTCGACGTCACATCACTCACGCAAATCGCTTCGCACCGGCGACGCAGGCGACCACGAGCGCGGTCGCCGCGATCATGCTCCACGCGATCGGCTCGCCGAGCAACAGCCCCGCGAGAGCCAGGCCGAAGAACGGCTGCAGCAGCTGCAGCTGGCTCACGCCCGCAATGCCGCCGAGCGCCAGGCCGCGATACCAGAAGACGAAGCCGACCAGCATGCTGAACACGGACACATAAGCGAGCCCGGCCCAGACCGGAAGACCGACGCTCCACGTCGACGGCAGGGTCGCGGCGCCGACCGCCGCCATGACGGGCAGCGACAGCAGCAGCGCCCAGGAGATCACTTGCCAGCCGCCGAGTCGGCGCGAGAGTGCCGCGCCTTCCGCATAGCCGAGACCGCAGACCAGGATCGCGCCCACCATCAGGAGGTCGCCGGTCACCGAGGCACTCTGGCTCTGCGAGAGCGCGAAGCCCGCGACGACCAGGCTGCCGAGGATCGAGAACAGCCAGAAGGCCGGCTTCGGCCGCTCTCCCGCGCGCAGCACGCCGAAGATCGCGGTGGCGAGCGGCAGCAGGCCGATGAAGACGATCGAATGCGCGGCCGTGATGTGCTGCAGCGCCAGCGCGGTGAGCAGCGGAAAGCCCACCACGACGCCGAGCGCCACGATGACGAGCGAGCCGAGGTCGGCCGTATCGGGCCGCTGCTGGCGCAGGAGCAGGAGCAGCGCCGCGCCGAGCAAGGCCGCGATGGCGGCCCGTGCGGAGGTCAGGAACAGGGGCGAGAAGCCGCCGACGGCCACGCGGGTGGCCGGCAATGAGCCGCTGAAGATGATCACGCCGAGGAGGCCACTCCCCCACCCGGCCATGCTCCGGTCCATCGTCTTTCAATCCTGCTGGCGGCGGACCCTAGCGATTCAGCGCTCGCCCGAACAGGCACAGTGCAGTACAATTTGGCCAAACTGTATGGGTGATGGTTACAATACACTTCGGCGAGACGGCCTAATGAGCACCCGCACATTCGATGTGATGACCTTCGTCCGGCGCCGGATCGCGAGCCGATCGCTGGCGGCCGGGGAGCGGCTGCCGTCGATCCGCAGCTTTGCAGCCACGATGGGTGTCTCGCCCTCGACTGTGGTCGAGGCCTATGACCGGCTCGCCGCCGAAGGGCTGATCCGGGCGCGGCGCGGGTTTCTATGGCGCGGGCGCGCGGCCGCTGGCGCTGGCCGCGGGCGCGCGGCGGCGCGACCGGGCGATCGACCCGTTCTGGGTGTCGCGTCAATCCCTCGACGCGGACGACGAGATGCTCAAGCCGGGGTGCGGGTGGCTGCCCGCCGACTGGATGCCGAACGATGCGCTGCGCAAGGCGATCCGCAGTCTCGCGCGCGCGCACGACACGGTGCTCGCCGACTATGCGGGCACGCGCGGCTCGCTCGCCTTGCGCCGGCTGCTGGCGCGGCAGTTTGCGGCCGAGGGGATCGACGCGGGCGCGGACCAGATCATGCTGACCCCGTCGGGCACGCAGTCGCTCGACCTCACCTGCCGCTTCCTGCTGCAGCCGGGCGATGCGGTGCTGGTGGACGATCCCTGCTACTTCAATTTCCAGGCGCTGCTGCGCGCGCACCGCGCGAAGATCGTCGGCGTGCCGTATACGCAGAACGGGCCCGATCCCAAGCGCTTCGCCGAGGCGATCGCGGCGCACCGGCCGCGCCTCTACATCACGAATTCGGCGCTCCACAATCCGACCGGCGCGACCATGTCGCCGCAGATCGCACACAAGATTCTCAATGCGGCCACGGCCGCCGAGATGACGATCGTCGAGGACGACATCTTCGCGGATTTCGAGCCCGAGCCCTCGCCGCGCCTCGCGGCCCTCGACGGGCTCACGCGCGTGATCCGCATCGGCAGCTTCTCCAAGACGCTCTCGGCCTCGATCCGCTGCGGCTATATCGCGGCGCGCGCGGATTGGATCGAGGCGCTGATCGATCTCCAGGTGGCGACGAATTTCGGCGGGCCGAGCCCGGTGGCGGCCGAGATCGTCGCCGGCACGCTTGCCGACGGCAGCTATCGCAAGCATCTTGAGACGCTGCGGCGGCGCCTGTCGGAAGCGCGACGCACGGTGCGTGCGCGGCTCGCGACACTGGGCATCGAGCCCTGGCTGATGCCGCGCGGCGGCTTCTATCTCTGGTGCCGCCTTCCCGACGGTCGCGACGCGGCGGCGGTGGCGCGCGCCGCATTGCGCGAAAACGTGGTGCTGGCGCCCGGCAATGTGTTCAGCCCGAGCGAGACGGCGTCCGACTTCATGCGCTGCAACGTGGCGCAGATGGGGGACGCGCGGGTGTTCGATGCGGTGGAACGGGCGTTGAGGGAGGCGCCGTAGGATCAAAGCAGCACGGCACACTCAGCATGTTCTCTCCCCCCTTGCGGGGGAGAGCTAGGGAGGGGGGTAGCCGCACACTCAGAGTCTGCGGCTACCCCCTCCCC
>JAEYAU010000197.1 GCA_023404705.1 Pseudomonadota bacterium | reverse complement strand
CGCATGCGGTGCTGATGGCACGCGACGCGCTCGCGCGCCGCGATGACGACGTGCTGGTGATCTTCGGCGATACGCCGCTGATCGGCGGCGAGACGCTGGCGCGCATGCGTGCCGCGCTTGCTGCGGGCGCCGCCGTCGCGGTGCTCGGCTTCAAGCCGGCCGATCCGACCGGATACGGACGCCTCATCACGGACCGCGATGGCCTTGTCGCCATCCGCGAGGAGAAGGACGCGAGCGCGGCCGAGCGCGCGATCACCTTCTGCAATGGCGGCCTGATGGCCCTCGCGGGCACGCATGCGCTCGCGATCCTCGACCGCATCGACGACAAGAACGCGAAGAAAGAGTTCTACCTCACGGACGCCGTCGCCATCGCCCGCAGCATGGGGCTGAAGGCCGTCGCGCTCGAGACCACGGAGGACGAAGTGCGCGGGATCAACACCAAGGCGCAGCTCGCCGAGACCGAAGCCGTCCTGCAGCAGCGCCTGCGCGGCGCGGCGCTCGAGGCTGGCGTCACCATGATCGCACCCGAGACGGTTTTCCTCTCGGCCGACACCAAGCTCGCCGCCGACGTGACCATCGAGCCCTATGTCGTGTTCGGGCCCGGCGTCGTGGTCGAGGAGGGCGCGGTGATCCACGCCTTCTCGCATCTCGAAGGCGCCCATGTCGGGCCCGGTGCCTCGGTCGGTCCCTATGCGCGGCTGCGCCCCGGCACGCGGCTCGGAGCGAAGACCCGCATCGGCAATTTCGTCGAGGTGAAGGCCGCCGAGATCGAGGCGGGCGCCAAGGCGAACCACCTGAGCTACATCGGTGACGCGCGCGTCGGCGCGGGCGCCAATGTGGGCGCCGGCACCATCACGTGCAATTACGACGGCAAGGCCAAGCACAAGACCGACATCGGCGCCGGCGCCTTCATCGGCTCCAACTCGGCGCTCGTGGCGCCGGTCGCCATCGGCGACAACGCCTATGTGGGCTCGGGCTCGGTGATCACCGACAACGTTCCGTCCGGCGCCCTGGCCATCGGTCGCGGCCGCCAGGTCATCAAGGAGGATTGGGCCGCACCAAAGCCCGATACCTCCAAGAAGTAACCTTAAGCAGCCGGCTGTAAGCAGCCGGCTGTCTCTCATGAGGTTGAGTCATACTCCGTTCGTGCCCGCGCAAGCGGGCATCCAGGGGCCACGCCTGTTACCTCTGGGTCCCCGCTTTCGCGGGGACGAACGGGCGTCGGTCGCTTAGCCACTGCGGCGCGCTGTCACACGGCGCAATGGATTTTGATTTCCGGGCGCCCGTTAGCGCGTTCTAAACCAGCGAACGCCAAGTCTGCCGGGTCCAATCAGGAGCACCCCCGTTCATGTGCGGCATCATCGGTATTTTGGGCCGCGAGCCGGTCGCGGAGCACCTCGTGGACGCGCTCAAGCGCCTCGAGTATCGCGGCTACGACTCGGCCGGCGTTGCCACGCTCGAGCACGGTCAGCTCCAGCGCCGGCGCGCCGAGGGCAAGCTCAAGAACCTCGAGCAGCGCCTCATGCGCGAGCCGCTCGAGGGCGTGATCGGCATCGGCCATACGCGCTGGGCGACCCATGGCCGCCCGAACGAGGTCAACGCGCATCCGCACGCGACCGAGCGCGTCGCCGTCGTGCACAACGGCATCATCGAGAATTTCCGCGAGCTGCGCGACGAGCTCGAAGGCAACGGCGCCAAGTTCGCGACGGAGACCGATACCGAGGTGGTCGCGCATCTGGTCACCTCCGAGCTCGAGAAGGGCAACACGCCGGCCGATGCGGTCGCGGCCGCGCTGCCGCGCCTGCGTGGCGCCTTCGCGCTCGCCTTCCTGTTCAACGGCGAGGAAGATCTGCTGATCGGCGCGCGGAAAGGCTCGCCGCTCGCGGTCGGCTACGGGCAGGGCGAGATGTATCTCGGCTCCGACGCCATCGCGCTCGCGCCCTTCACGGACACGGTCAGCTATCTCGAGGACGGCGACTGGGTCGTGCTCGACCGCAAGAGCGCGCAGGTCCACGACGCCACGGGCCGCAAGGTCACGCGACCGGTGATCAAATCCAGCGCCTCCGCCTTCCTGGTCGACAAGGGCAACCATCGCCATTTCATGGCGAAGGAGATCCACGAGCAGCCCGAAGTGGTCGGCCACACGCTGGCGCATTACCTCGATTTCGCGGGCGAATGCGTTTGCCTTCCGAAGCTGCCGTTCGACTTCCGCAGCATCGATCGCATCTCGATCTCGGCCTGCGGCACCGCCTATTTCGCGGGGCTGGTCGCCAAATATTGGTTCGAGCGCTTCGCCCGTCTCGTGGTCGAGATCGATGTCGCCTCGGAATTCCGCTACCGCGAGGCGCCGCTGAAATCCGGCGATCTCGCGGTCTTCATCTCGCAGTCCGGCGAGACCGCCGACACGCTGGCGACGCTGCGCTACGCCAAGGAGCAGAAGCAGCACGTTCTTTCGATCGTGAACGTGCCGACCTCGACGATCGCGCGCGAGAGCGATGTCATCATGCCGACGCTCGCCGGCCCCGAGATCGGCGTCGCCTCGACCAAGGCCTTCACGTGCCAGCTCGCGGCGCTCGCCTGTCTCGCGATCGCGGCCGGCCGCGCCCGGGGCGTGCTCTCGGCCGAGGACGAGAAGAAGCTCGTGCGCGCGCTGATCGAGGTCCCGCGCCACATGGCACAGGCGCTCGCGCTGGAGCCCGAGATCGAGAAGCTCGCCCGCGACCTGGCCAAGAGCCGGGACGTGCTCTATCTCGGCCGCGGCACCTCGTTCCCGCTCGCGCTCGAAGGCGCGCTCAAGCTCAAGGAAATCTCCTACATCCACGCCGAGGGCTATGCGGCCGGCGAGCTCAAGCACGGACCGATCGCGCTGATCGACGAGACCATGCCGGTCATCGTCATCGCGCCCCACGACCGGGTGTTCGAGAAGACCGTGTCCAACATGCAGGAAGTGGCGGCCCGGGGAGGGCGCATCATCCTGGTCACGGACCCGAAGGGCGCCGCCGAGGCGACCGTCGAATCCACGGCGACGTTGACGCTCCCCGAGATGGCCTCGACCGTGGCGCCGCTGGTCTACGCGGTTCCGGTGCAGCTGATCGCCTATCACACTGCGGTCATAATGGGCACGGATGTTGACCAGCCGCGGAACCTGGCGAAATCCGTCACCGTCGAATAGGCAGCGCCGGTTTTCGCCCCTATATTGCGGGGACGCGTGTTCCCTGAGGGCTGAATGACCACCCCTGAGACGTCCAACGACAACGCTTCGGCCCCCATCGCCATGGTCGAGGCGGCCGAACCTGTCGTGCACCACAGCCTGCGGAGCCGGATCCGCAACTGGTTCCTCACGGGCCTCATCGTGGCGGGCCCGGTGGCGATCACCCTGTGGCTCGTCTGGTCCTTCGTGACCTGGGTGGACGATCTCGTCCGTCCCTTCATTCCGCTCGCCTACAGGCCCGAGACCTACCTGCCGATCAAGATCCCAGGTTTTGGTTTAATAATCGCGTTCATCTCTCTGACGTTGCTCGGTTTCCTCACCGCGAACCTGGTCGGCCGCACGCTTGTCGAGGCGGGCGAGACCATCCTCGAGCGGATGCCGATCGTGCGCCCGCTCTACCGCGGCCTGAAGCAGGTGTTCGAGACCCTGTTCTCAAAGTCGGGCTCCAGCTTCCGCAAGGTGGCGCTGGTCGAGTTCCCGGCGCCCGGCATGTGGTCGATCGTGTTCCTGTCGAGCCCGCCGGGCTCCGACATTGAGACCCATCTGCCCGGCGAGGAGGAGCATGTCTCGGCCTTCATGCCCTGCACGCCCAACCCGACCACCGGCTTCTTCTTCTACGTGCCGCGCCGCGAGGTCATCGAGCTCGACCTCAGCGTCGAGGACGCCGCGAAGCTCATCATGACGGCCGGCATGATCCAGCCCGGCAACGGCCAGAAGAAACTCGCCGCCATGGCCGAGGCGGCTCGGCTCGCCCGGGCGGCCCGCACCGCCGCGCCGGCCGCGGAGTAACTCTCCCTCTTCGTAGGGTGGGCAAAGGCGCTCTGCGTCGTGCGCGCCTTAACTCAGAGCAAGCGCCTTTGCCCACCCTACAAGAAAGAACGGAATCGGTCGCACAGGCAGGCAGCGTCCTGGCCGCGGTGCGGCCGGATCGTTGCCCGCGCTGTGCTCCGTTGCGAGGGGAGCGGAGCGCCGAGATAACGCGGCCCGCTTGCGAAGCGGACCAGTGGCCGGAGTTGCGAGATCCGGCCCGGAACGGCGCTTGCGAGGCGCCGTCTGCGAACCCCTTGCGATCGGGGCTCGCGCGCCTCTCGGCGCTCCACCACGGCCATTTTTCGGT
This sequence comes from Pseudomonadota bacterium, assembly GCA_023404705.1. Lineage (GTDB taxonomy): Bacteria > Pseudomonadota > Alphaproteobacteria > Rhizobiales > Xanthobacteraceae > FEB-22. The sequence goes on along the minus strand of JAEYAU010000197.1, from coordinate 14,793 downwards.
CGGGCCGCTCTTCCGGCTCGCGCCCTTCAGGGCTTGAGCCCTAGCCAAGCTAACTGGCAGGTCGGTCGTAATGCCGCCGGTCGTTGGTTCCCGACTCCGCCCGGGAGCCCGGGGTGTTAGCCCGCGCCCGCAGGGGCCGTCTCCTTGCTCCATCGCGGCAACACCCGGGGATGCCCCTCACGAGCAGGAGTGAGCCGAGTATGCACGGATCGCGGCCGCGCGCAAGAGCGATTTCTGAAAACCAGAATTTATTTTTCGTAGGGTGCGCTCGGCGCCCCGGCCTTCATCGTGGGCACAGCGTCAATGCCGCCGAGCGCACGTGTGCCGAGTCAGCCAGAGGCGCGTGCGCTCGGCGCGGATCTACGCCCTCTTACAATGACTGACGCCTCGGCGCGCCGAGCACACCCTACCGCTCAGCCGGCCCTGAGCAGCCGGATCGCCGCATCGCGCTCGAACAGATAGAGCAGGTGCCGCAGCGCTTCGCCGCGCTCCGAGGTGAGCGTCGGATCGCGCGCGAGCGTGAGCTGCGCATCCTTGCGGGCCGCCTCCAGCAGGCTGCCGTGCACCTCGATGCGCGCGACGCGGAAGCCCGGCATGCCGCTCTGGCGCACGCCGAGCACGTCGCCTTCGCCGCGCAGGCGCAGATCCTCCTCGGCGATGCGGAAGCCGTCCTCGGTCTCGCGCATGATGCCGATGCGCGCCTTGGCGGTCTCGCCGAGCGGGGCGCGGTAGAGCAGGAGGCACGTGGAGCGCTCGGACCCCCGGCCGATGCGGCCACGCAGCTGATGCAGCTGCGCCAGCCCGAAGCGCTCCGCATGCTCGATCACCATCACGGTCGCCTCGGGCACATCGACCCCGACCTCGATCACGGTGGTTGCCACCAGCAGTCGCGTCTCGCCCGCCGCGAAGCGCGCCATGGCGGCGTCCTTCTCGCTGCCCTTCATGCGGCCGTGCACCAGGTCCACATCGCTGCCGAACCGCGCGCGCAGCTCCGTGAAGCGGTCCTCGGCCGCCGCAAGGTCGCTGTTCTCGGACTCCTCGATCAGCGGGCAGACCCAGTAGACCCGCTCGCCCTGCTCGATGGCGCGGCCCACCGCCTCGACGACCTCATCGAGCCGGTCGAGCGGGATCGAGCGCGTATCGACGGGCTGACGGCCCGCCGGCTTCTCGCGCAGCTGCGAGACGTCCATGTCGCCGAAATAGGTCAGCACGAGGGTGCGCGGGATCGGCGTCGCTGTCAGCACCAGTACGTCCACGGCTTCGCCCTTGCCTGTCAGGGCAAGGCGCTGATGCACCCCGAAGCGATGCTGCTCGTCGACGATCGCGAGCGCCAGGTCCCGGAACGCGACGTCCTCCTGGAACAGCGCATGGGTGCCGACCAGCAGATCGATCTCGCCGGCCGCAAGGCGTTCGAGCAAGGCGTTGCGCTCTTTGCCGCGCTCGCGGCCGGTCAGCAGCGCGACGCGCAGGCCGGCCGCTTCCGCAAGCGGCGTGATGGTCTTGAGATGCTGGCGCGCCAGAATCTCGGTCGGAGCCATCAGCGCGGCCTGCCGGCCGGCCTCAATCACGGCCGCGGCCGCGAGCAGCGCCACCACGGTCTTACCCGAGCCGACATCGCCCTGTAATAGCCGCAGCATGCGCAGCGGCTTGCCCAGGTCCTCAACGATCTCTTCGACGGCGCTCGCCTGCGAATTCGTCAGCGCGTAGGGCAGCGCCTTGATCACGGCCTTGCGCAGCCGCCCATCTCCCACCGTGGCTTGTCCCGCCGGCCGCCGCATGTTGGCGCGCACCAGCGCGAGCGCGAGCTGGCCCGCCAGCAGCTCGTCATAGGCGAGCCGCGTCCAGGCGAGGCTTTCGGGCATCACATCCGCGGGATCGCTCGGATGATGCAGGCCCTGCAGCGCCGCCGCGAAGGCGGGCCACTTGTGCGAGGCGAGCCACGCCTCGTCCTGCCACTCGGGCACATCCGGCACCCGAGTGAGCGCGGCCTGCACGGCCTTGCGCACCTGGTTGACGCCGAGACCCTCGGTCAGCGGATAGACCGGCTCGACCAGCGGCAGGTTGGCGACGTCGGCCTCCGACACAACGCGGTCTGGATGCACCATCTGCCGCATGTGATCGTAGAGCTGCACGGTTCCCGAGACGTAGCGCGTCGCGCCCACCGGCAGCAGCTTCTCCAGATAGTCGCGCCGCGCGTTGAAGAAGGTGAGGATGAGATCGCCGGTCTCGTCGCTGGTGTAGATCTGGTAGGGCGCGCGCGGCCGGTTCGGCGGCGGCGCGCGGTGGCGGTCGACCGTGACCAGCAGGGTCGCGATCGTGTCCGGCACGGTCTCGGAGATTTTCGGCCGTGCGCGCCGGTCCACCACGCCGGATGGCATGTGAAACAAGAGGTCGAGCACGCGCGTATCCTCGCGGCCGAGCAGCCGGCGGAACAGCTTCTCGAGCTTCGGCCCGATGCCCGCGAGGGTGAGCAGCGAAGCGAACAGGGGATCGAGGCGCGACGGACGCATGCGAGGACTCACTCGCGCATGACCCCGAAAAGTGGGCACCGGTTTTCGGACAAGGTCATGCGCGCTCCAAGAATCCGGATGCTGGACGTGCGGCGTCGGGCGCGCAAGCCGTGCGAGGCGCGCATCGCTGTCACACGCTGACGCCTCGGGATTGTGAACTCTCGGCCGCTGACACAGCGAGACTCGCTCGCTATATCAGCCTCGCCCGGCCCGTCCGGGCTTTTGGCGTTACGGACGAAGTCGGGGCAGGGGCGCATGACCGGAACCACACGATCGAGCGAGGGGTTGGACGAGCGCCGCCGCAGGTTGCTGTTCCGCTGCTGGCACCGCGGTATGCGCGAGATGGACCTGATCATGGGCCGCTTCGCCGATGCCGAGATCGGCGAGCTGACCGAAGGGGAGCTCGACGAGCTGGAGCGGCTGATCGACGTGCCGGATCGCGAGCTGCTGGCCTGGGTGACGCGCGAGCAGCCGACGCCCGCGGACTACGACACGGCGCTTTTCCGTCGGCTGCGGGACTTCCGTCCCGGCGACACACAGAGGTGATATGGCGAAGCCGCGTACGATTTCTCCCGCCGACCAGATCGCACCCGGGCGTGCGCTGACGCTCGCCAGCGTCGCGGACGGCGCCGAAGGCCTGGTGATCGGCGATCTCGCGCGCGCGATCGCGGCGCGGTCCGATGCGCCGGCGACGAGCCTCATGGTGATCTGCCGCGACGGGCCGCGCATGGCGCAGCTCGCGCGCGCGCTCGCCTTCTTCGCGCCGGATCTCGCGGTCTCGGAATTCCCGGCCTGGGACTGCCAGCCCTATGACCGCGTCTCGCCGCATGCCGGCACGGTCGCGCAGCGCATGACCGCGCTGTCGCGGCTCTCGCGCCTGAAGGGCCGCGACCGCCCGTCCGTCGTGCTCACCACGGTCAATGCCGCGCTCCAGCGCGTGCCCGCGCGCGAGCTTGTAGCGACGCAGTCCTTCTCGGCGGCGCCGGGCCACATGCTCGACATGAACAGCGTCACCGAGTGGCTCGAGCTCAACGGCTATACGCGCGCCTCCACGGTGCGCGAGCCCGGCGAATACGCGGTGCGCGGCGGCATCATCGATCTCTATCCGCCCGGCATGGGCGATCCGGTGCGCCTCGACTTCTTCGGCGACACGCTGGAGTCGATCCGCAGCTTCGACGCCGAGAGCCAGCGCACTCAGGGGCAGATGCGCGCACTCGACCTGGTGCCGGTCTCCGAATTCCAGCTCACCACGGACACCATCCGCCGCTTCCGCGCCGGCTATACGGAGACCTTCGGCGTCGCCACCAACGATCCGCTCTACGAGGCTGTGAGCGAGGGCCGCCGCTTCCCCGGCATGGAGCACTGGCTGCCGCTGTTTCACACGCGGCTCGACACGCTGTTCGACTACATGGACGGCACGCCAGTCGTGCTCGAGTCCCTGGTCGAGGATGCGGCCGGCGAGCGCCTTGCGCAGATCGCCGACTACTACGATGCGCGCAAGCAGCCGCTCGACGGCGGCGGCGCCACCTACAAGCCGATGCCGCCGGATCGGCTCTATTTCGCGCCGACCGAGTGGCGCAAGCGCCTGGATCAGGCCGCCCTCGTGCGCCTCTCGCCCTTCGCGCAGCCCGACGAAACGCAGAACGTCATCGATGCCGCCACGCGCCAGGGCCGCACCTTCGCGGCCGAGCGCGCCGAGGCCGAGGCCAACGTGTTCGACGCGGTCACGAAGCACGTGCAAGGCCTGCAACGCGACGAGAAGCGCGTCGTGGTCGCGATGTGGAGCGAAGGCTCGCGCGAGCGCATGCGTCACGTGCTCGCCGATCACGGCCTCGCCAATCTCGCGATCGTCGCGAATTATGACGAGGCGCGGCAGCGTCCCACGACCGATGTTGCGCTCGCGGTGCTCGGCCTCGAGGCAGGCTTCGAGACCGAGGATCTCGCGGTCATCGGCGAGCAGGACATCCTGGGCGACCGGCTGGTCCGCCGCAGGCGGCCGGCCCGCAAGGCCGAGGACTTCATCGCCGAGGCGACCAGCCTCTCGGCCGGCGACCTCGTCGTCCACGTCGATCACGGCATCGGCCGCTTCGTCGGCCTGAAATCGATCGAGGCCGCGGGCGCGCCGCACGACTGTCTCGAGCTGCACTATGCGGGCGGCGACCGGCTGTTCCTTCCCGTGGAGAACATCGAGCTGCTCTCGCGCTACGGCTCCGAGGACGCGGCGGTCGATCTCGATCGTCTCGGGGGCGGCGGCTGGCAGGCGCGCAAGGCCAAGCTCAAGAAGCGCATCCTCGAGATGGCGGGCGAGCTCATCAAGATCGCGGCCGAGCGCCAGCTGCGCGAGGCGCCGCGGCTCTCGGTTGGCCACGGTCTCTATGACGAGTTTTGCGCCGGCTTCCCCTACGAGGAGACCGAGGACCAGGAGGCCGCGATCAACGCGGCGCTCGACGACCTCGGCTCCGGCCGTCCGATGGATCGCCTGGTCTGCGGCGACGTCGGCTTCGGCAAGACCGAGGTGGCGCTGCGCGCCGCCTTCGTGGCCGCGATGAATGGCAAGCAGGTCGCGGTCGTCGTGCCGACCACGCTGCTCGCGCGCCAGCACACCAAGACCTTCACGGAGCGCTTCCGCGGTTTCCCGGTGCAGATCGGCCAGGCTTCGCGCCTGCTGTCGTCGCAGGAGCTCAGCAAGGTGAAGCAGGGCCTCGCCGACGGGTCGGTCGACATCGTGGTCGGCACCCACGCTCTGCTCGGCAAGAACATCAAGTTCAAGGACCTCGGCCTCATCATCGTCGACGAGGAGCAGCACTTCGGCGTCGCCCACAAGGAGAAGCTGAAGAAGCTGCGCGCTGAGGTGCATGTGCTCACGCTGACCGCGACGCCGATCCCGCGCACCCTGCAGCTCGCCATGACGGGCGTGCGCGATCTCTCGATCATCGCCTCGCCGCCGGTGGACCGGCTGGCGGTGCGCACCTTCGTCAGCCCGTTCGATCCGCTCACCATCCGCGAGGCGCTGCTGCGCGAGCGCTATCGCGGCGGTCAGGCCTTCTATGTCTGTCCGCGCATCGAGGATCTGGGCGGCGCCAAGGAATTCCTCGACAAGACCGTGCCCGAGGTGCGCGTCGCGGTGGCGCACGGCCAGATGGCGGCCGGCGTGCTCGACGACATCATGACGGCCTTCTACGACGGCAAGTTCGACGTGCTGCTCTCGACCACCATCGTCGAGTCGGGCCTCGACATCCCGAACGCCAACACGCTGATCGTGCACCGCGCCGACCGCTTCGGGCTCGCGCAGCTCTATCAGCTGCGCGGCCGGGTGGGTCGCTCGAAGACGCGCGCCTATGCGCTGCTCACGCTGCCGGCCGAGAAGGGCATCACGCCGCAGGCCGAGCAGCGCCTCAAGGTGCTGCAGTCCCTCGACACGCTCGGCGCCGGCTTCCAGCTCGCCTCGCACGATCTGGACATCCGCGGCGCCGGCAACCTCCTCGGCGAGGAGCAGTCCGGTCATATCAAGGAAGTCGGCTTCGAGCTTTATCAACAGATGCTCGAGGAGGCCGTGATGAGCCTGAAGGCCGGCATCTCCGAGCCGGTCGCCGACCGCTGGTCACCGCAGATCACGATCGGCACGCCGGTGCTCATCCCGGAAGACTACGTGGCCGATCTCTCGGTGCGCCTCGGCCTCTATCGCCGGCTCGCCGAGATCGACGAGGAGAGCGAGATCGACGGCTTCGCGGCCGAGATGGTGGACCGCTTCGGCCCGACGCCGGAGGAGGTCGATCACCTGCTCAAGATCGTCACCATCAAGGCGCTCTGCCGCCGCGCCAATGTCGAGAAGATCGACGCCGGCCCGAAGGGCGCCGTGCTCTCCTTCCGCGACAACTCCTTCGCCAATCCGGACGGCCTCGTCGCCTTCATCCGCGAGCAGGGCCGCGACGCCCGCGTGCGTCCCGACATGAAGGTCGTGTTCTTCGACGACTGGGAGAAGCCCGAGCAGCGCCTGAAAGGCACCACGCAGATTCTGCGCCGCCTGGTCCAGATCGCCGAGCGCTCCAAAGCGGCGTGAACGGCGCGCGCGGTCTACCGCGCCGCGGCCGCCAACCGCGGCGCCCGTTCCGCATCCGCCGGCTCCACAGGCGCGAGCTGCTGCAGCACCACCGTCGTCTGCGAGGGGCGGGCGATCTCGATGCCGAGCTCGTGGAAGCGGTGCTTCATGCGGCGGTAGAACTCGCGCTGCACGGGCCAGCGGCCCGAGTCCGTGCACTCGATCTGGCCGACGATGGTGGTCGAGGAGGCATCCACCTTGTCGACGCCCCAGAGGTCGAGGTCGCCGCGGATGCGCGAGCGATAGACCGGATCCTTGCGCATCTCGGCCGCGATCTCCTTCAGCACCTCGCCGACGCGGTCCGGATCTTCCTTGAACGCCACGTTGACGCTGATCGCCGCATTGCCGATGCCGCGGTTGGTGTTGGTCACGCTGGTCACCGAGCTGAACGGGATGATGTGCACGGAGCCGTCGCTGGCGCGCAGGCGGATGGTGCGGATCGACAGGTTCTCGACCGTGCCGGTGAGGCCCGACACCGTGACATTGTCGCCGACCTGCACCGCGTTCTCGAGCAGCAGGAATAGGCCCGTGATCAGGTCCTGGACGAGCTTCTGCGAGCCGAAGCCGATCGCGATGCCGACGATGCCGGCGCCCGCGAGGAGCGGCGCGATGTTGACGCCGAGCTCGCTCAGGGTGGTGAGCAGCACGACCGTGACGATGACGCCGAGCAGGGCGCTGCGCAGCATCGGCAGGAAGGTGCGCAGCCGCGCCGTTCGGGCGTAGTGGCCTTCCTCGCGCAGGCGCGCCAAATGGCGCTCGATCATGACATTGCTGAGCTCCCAGACCGCGAAGGCGACCGCGACCGCGATCGCAATGGTGGTCAGCGCGGAGAGCAGGCGGCCGCCGACCCGATTGGTGGCGAACCAGGCCAGCGCATCGATGCCCCAGACTTCCAGCAGCGCGATCACGGCAATCACCGCGATGATGCCGGAGGCGAGGTTCTGCAACGCCGGCAGATAGCGGTTGGCCCGCTGCTCCAGCCCGGGAAACCGGGCCAGCATGTCGGGCGCGATGCGGAACAGCCGCTCCAGGCCGCCCACGGCCGCCATGGAGGCGACGCGCGCGACGACCAGCACCATCACGGTGGCGAGCAGATATTGGAGGACGAGCGTGTAGCCGTTCTTCACCTGCAGGGCCCAGACGGCCCAGAGCGCCAAGTTCAGCGCGATGGCGACGAGGTGCCAGATCTGCGCCAGGCGATTGCGCACGACCGCGAACACGCCGCGCTGCGTCGCGGGCGCGCGAATGAGATCGGCGACGATCGGCCGGCATTGCAGGATCATGATGATGACCAGGAGATGCACGGTCAGCATCACGAGCTTGATCAGCGCGAGATAGGCCGAGAAGTAGAGCCCGAGCAGATAGGCGACATTGGCGGAGGCGAAGCCGAACACCGCCACGATGGCGATGCGCCGCGTCCAGATGTCGATATAGGCGGCCGTCTGATCGGCGATGACCAGCAGGCTCGGCTGGCTGGTGCTCGGCGCGACGATGGCGCGCGAAACGCACATGATACCGCGGCAGAGCACATAGGCGTTGACGATCGCGAGCGTGACCACTCGCGGCGTCACCTCGTTGCCGAGCTGCGTCGCCAGCACCAGATTGCCGACCGCCGCGAAGCTCGCGACCGGCAGCAGCTCGAGAAACAGACGCATGATGACGAAGGGAAGGCGCAGCAGCAGCTGCCACGCATAGCGCAAGACATGCAGGCGATGCTGCGTCTCCGCGGCGTCGGCCGGCAGCGCGGCCGTCTCGCCGGACACGACCAGCTCGCTCGCTTCGCGCCGGGCCGACGTGTACCGCCCGATCGCGGCGAGCGGCCGGTTGACCACACGGCGGACGAGCCATTCGGCGGCGAGGCCACACAGGATGACGAGCGCGAGCTTCCAGGCGGTGGCGAACAGGGTGTTGCGCGCGAGCGGGTCCATGGCCATCTGCGCGAGCCAGCGTCCGACCATCGGCACGTCGGAGATCGCGCGCGCCGCCGCGGCGAGCTGCGTCGAGATGTTGCCGAGCCAGTCGGAGGCCTGGACCAGGAGCTGCGCACCGAGATTGTCGGCGGGGACTGGCGTGCTCGGCGTGGCGGCTCCGGCCGGAGACGTCTTGGCGATGGCCTGCAGCGTGTCGACGAACTGTGCGCGCTTGGCGTCGTCCTGCAGCACGTCGAGCGCGCGCTGCGCCTGCGCGGGCGTGAGCGTTGCCTCGACGCGCGGCTGCGCGTCAATTGGCTTCTCCTGCGCACTTGCGGCCTGCGGCCCCAGGCACAGCGCCAGCGCGACAAGCAGCATTCCCAGATGTCGATTCAGCATCCGATCCCCCGCGACCATGCGGCACATAGTCGAATCCCTTTGGCAGCATTGTGCACAAGGTGCGGCACGAGTTTGGAATTTGCCCCGGCATCCGGAAAGACGCGGATATCCGAACTGACGCGGTTCTTCCCGCACGTTAGGATGTCTGCCCGAGTCGCGCCGAGCGAACCATGCCCCGTGTGACGAGACGCCGTGCCGCCGCGCTCGCGATGGCCCTGACGCTGATCGCAGCGTCACCGGCCCATGCGCACGGCATCGGCGGCCTGCTCGGCGGCTTCCTCGACGGCTTCACGCACCCGTTCCTCGGCCTCGATCATGTGGCCGCCATGGTGGCGGTCGGCATCTGGGGGGCTTTCCTCGGTCCGCCGGCCTTGTGGCTTTTGCCGATCGTCTTTCCCCTGATCATGGCGGTGGGCGGCGCGCTCGGCATTCTCGGCGTGCCGCTGCCCGCGACCGAGATCGGCATCGCGGCCTCGGCCATCGTGCTCGGCCTGATGGTCGCGGTCGCGGCGCGTCCGGCGCTCTGGATCGCCGCCGTGCTGGTCGGCGCCTTCGCGGTCTTCCACGGCTACGCCCACGGCGTCGAGCTGCCCGCGGGCGCGGATGCCGCCGCCTATTCGGCCGGCTTCGTCGTCGCCACGGGATTGCTCCATCTCGTCGGCATCCTGTTCGGGCTGATCGCCCATTGGCCGGCCGGCCAAGTGGCAGTGCGCGCCGCCGGCATCACGATCGCGGCCATCGGCGTGCTCGCGCTCAGCGGCTGGGCATGAGGATCGGCCTCGCGCTGCTGCTCGTCGTCATCGCCGGACCCGCGCAGGCGCATCCGTTCGGCGGCGACAGTTTCTGGTCCGGCCTGCTGCATCCCTGGGTCTCGCCCGCGCATCTGCTCGCGCTGGCAGGTCTCGCGCTGCAGGCTGGTCTGTGCATCGCTGCAGCGCGGCGCATGCTCGCCGCGAGCCTGGCGCTCGGCGTTCTCGCGGGATCGATCGCGATCAGCAGCGGCGTCGGCGAGACGCCTGCGACCGAGGTCCTGCTCGCAATCGCCGTGGTCACGAGTGCGCTCGCTGCGGCCGCCTTGAGACTTCCTGTTGTCTTGCTCGCGCTTCTGACGGCCATCGCCGGCGCCGCCATCGCGCTCGATTCACCGCCGCAGGCCGTGCGGATCTCGGCAGCGCTGTTGATCCAGCTCGGCACCGGCCTCGGCGCCCTGATCACGCTGCTGGTCCTCACCGAAATCGTGGCCCGGACCCAGTATCCGCTGCCGCGCCTGCTGCACCGCGTGCTCGGCGCCTGGATTGCGGCGATCGTTATCCTGACGCTGGCGCTCCGGCTCGCAGGCTGACGAAACCCAATCTTAATCCGCGCCGTGCTTTCGTCGCCGCCCCGGAGCCACCATGGTCCAGGCCAGCACGGCAGCGTTGCAAACGGTTCGCTTGGCGGAATTGCTCGGCGCGCTCAGTCATGCGCTCGACATGACCGAGGGCCAGCCGCCCGGTCACTGCATCCGCTGCTGCTGGATCGGCCTGCAGGTCGGGCGCGAGATCGGCCTCGCCGAGAGCGAGCTGTGGGAGCTCTACTACACGCTGCTGCTCAAGGATCTCGGCTGCAGCAGCAATGCGGCGCGCATCTGCAGTCTCTATCTGGCCGATGATCTGAACTTCAAGCGCGACTTCAAGACCGTGGACGGCAGCCTGCCGCAGGCGCTGCGCTTCGTGCTCTCGCACACGGGGCTGCATGCCGGGCTCGCCGAGCGCTTCCATGCGCTGATCAACATCTTCCAGAACGGCGGCCGCATCGCGCGCGAGCTGATCGAGACGCGCTGCCATCGCGGCGCCGACATCGCGCGCAGGATGCGTTTCTCCGAAGCGGTCGCCGCCGGCATCCAGAATCTCGACGAGCATTGGGACGGCGGAGGGCTGCCGCTCGGCCTGCGCGGCGCAGCCATTCCGGTCTATGCGCGCATCGCGCTGCTGGCGCAGGTCGTCGACGTGTTCCATACGGCGAACGGCGCAGAGGCGGCGCGCCGCGAGATCGCGCATCGCGCCGGCACATGGTTCGATCCGGGTCTCGCTGCAGCGTTTGGCCGCGTCGCCGATCAGCCATCCTTCTGGGATGCGCTCGCGGCTCCCGATCTGCCGGAGCGCATCTTCGCGCTCGAGCCCGCGCGCCACAGCATCGAGGTGGACGAGGACTATCTCGACGACATCGCGGCCGCCTTCGCGCAGGTGATCGACTCCAAGTCGCCCTACACCAGCGGCCACAGCGATCGCGTCACCCTGTTCAGCGACATTGTCGCGGCGGAGCTCGGCTTCTCGGCCGCGCAGCGGCGCTGGCTCAAGCGCGCCGCGCTGCTGCACGACATCGGGAAGCTCGGCGTCAGCAACGCGATTCTGGACAAGCCCGGCAAGCTCGACGCCGCCGAATGGGAGGCGATGAAGATGCACGCCGCCCATACGGAGACAATCCTCTCGCGCATCGCGGCCTTCGGCGATCTCGCGCCGGTCGCGGGCGCGCATCACGAGCGCCTCGACGGCAAGGGTTATCCGCGCGGCCTTGCGGGTGACCAGATCGTGCTCGAGACGCGCATCATCACGACCGCGGACATCTTCGATGCGTTGACCGCCGAGCGGCCCTATCGCGCCGCCATGCCGGTGAGCAAGGCGCTTGCCATCATGGCCGAGATGGTCGGCAGCGCGATCGATGCCGACTGCTTTGCGGCGCTCAAACGCGGCATGCGGCAGATGGAGGAAACGGCCGCTTGACCACACTCCGTTCGTGCCCGCGCAAGCGGGCATCCAGGACCACAAATTGCTGCCTCTGGGTCCCCGCTTTCGCGGGGACGAACGGGTGTTGACCGAACTGGAGATCCTCTCGCGGCTTACGGAGCGGGCCCGCTCGGCGCCTGCGCCAAAACGCGCCGGTTCACTTCCGCGACGGCGCGGTCCATGACGTCCGCGAGATAGGCGGGATCCTGGGCGCCCGAGACCGCGAGCACGCCGCCGAAGATGAAGCAGGGCACGCCGTCGATGCCGGCCTCCTTGGCCTGCTGCGACTCCATCTCGATGCGCTCGATGTCCGCGTCACTCGCCAGCAGCTCGCGAGTGAGATCGCCGTCCATGCCGCAGTCGACCGCGGCCTGCACCAGTACCTCACGGTCGGTGAGATCCGCACCTTCCGTGAAATAGAGCTCCATCAGCCGCTGCTTCATTTGCGCCGCATGGCCGGTGTTGCGCGCCCAGAGAATGAGACGATGGCAATCGAGCGTGTTCGGCTGACGCGAGATCTTATCCATCGCATAGGTGAGGCCCTCGGCCGCCGCTGCCGCGGCGACGCGTTGCGCGATCCCGGCATAGCGCTCGACCGAGCCGAACTTGGTGGTCAGGTACTCCTCGCGCGAAATGCCCTCGCGCGGAATCCAGTCGTTGAGGAAGTAGGGACGCCAGACCACCTCGACGGGCAGGTCGGGTCGCATCTCGATCGCGGTCTCGAGCCGGCGCTTGCCGATGAAGCACCAGGGGCAGACCACGTCGGAGACGACGTCGATGACGAGACGCGAACCCGTGACGGGGGCGTCGAGCGGGGATGTCTGGCTCATGGGCACCTCGGCTGTGTTCAGCCGAAGGTAGGCCCTCGGTCAGGAGGCCGCAACCAGCCGGTCCGTGGAAATGCGGCCGGTCAGAGATTCCGGCGTGTCGCCGTCCTTCAGCGAGGCGAGCGCGATGGTCGGCACCACGCGATGGCGTTCCTGGCCGGGCGCGAGCGCCGTGTGCTTGATCACGCTGGCGATGCGCCGTGCGATCACATGCGCCATGCGCAGCTCCGTCTCGGTGAACGCGATGAGGATGCTGCCATCCTCCTCACGGCAGGCGAAATCGGTGGCCCGCACCAGGCGGCCGACGATGCGCGCCGCATCGAGGGTGGCGCGCCGGCCCGCACCTTCGTCGAACGCGAAGCGTGCGAGCGAAAGGCCGACGCCGCGCTCGTCCGCATCGGTCACGGCGCGGGCGAGATCGTGCATGAAGGCCTGGCGCTGCAGCAGCCCGGTGTCCGGATCGATGACGCCCTTCTGGTCGAGCGAAGCGATCATGCGCTTGAGCCGCGCCGCATGCGCATGCACGCGCGCGAAGGGAAGAATATGCTCGGCGATCTGCGCTGGCTCGCCGCGCACGCGCTGCAGGTTCGGCAGCCGCTCGGGATCGAGGTCGCAGGTGACCTCGGCCGGCGCCACGACCGGGAGATCGCGCCAGCGCGGATCGGAGCCCAGCTCGAGCAGGAAGTTCTCGATCACGGCGCGATTGAAGCCATCGCCGATCACTACGCCGTCGATGTCGCGCGCCTCGAGATACTTCTGCGCGTTCTCCAGGCTCAATGCGCCGACGAGGCCGACGCGCTCGCCGATCGCAACCGTGAGCGCCGGATAGTTGCGGCCGCGGCCCGTCACCAGCACGGTCGCGTCGTCGAGCGGATCGCCGGCGGGCAGGGCCGGCACCGCGATCCCCTGGTCGGCGAGCGCCTCGGCACGACGCAGCACCGTCGCGTGCAGTGCACGGATGCGCAGCGCCGCACGCAAGCGCGGGGCAAGCAGATCGGCCGCCTCGTCGAGAGCCACCATCAAGGCTTGCGACAGCAGCGGCGCCTCGGCGCCGTGCATCACCGCGATCACGGGCACGAGCGGACCATCGACCGATGCGCGCGCCGCCTCGATGCGGCTCAGCAGGTTCTCGGGCGGGCCATGCTCGGCGAGCACGATCGCGGCCGGATGCACCGAGGTGATCGCGGTCGCGAGCTCGCGCCACGTGCACTCGACGACCGGAAAGGCACCGGCCTGCGAGAGCACCGCGAAGACATCGGGATTGCGTCGGTCGGCGACGAGAACGATCGGGCCTTGCAACGACATGGTACACCGGACTTCCAGCGCACGAGCGGACACCGGTTCTCGGGACACATCATGCAGGAACGAGGAAGCGCAGTTCTCGCGCTCGGCGGACCCTAGCGTGCGCCTCGTAAATGGCGCGTCAACGAGGTGCCGCGCACTCTCTTAATCACCGCGCTCTCTCTTAATCAATTGCAGCTGCGATCGTGTGAGATCTTACGAGCCGGTAAGGTTTCGGGCAGGAAATTGTCCCGCCCGAAGGGGATTGTAGGGTGTGCTCGGCGCGCCCAAGGCCTCGGGTTAGGCCCAAGCGGTCGATCGCGCCGAGCGCACGCGTTCTTTCGCTCGCTCAGCACGCGTGCGCTCGGCGGCATTGAGGCCGTGCCCATGATGAACGCGCGGGCCGCCGAGCACACCCTACGGCGGCAGCGCGGTTCAGGCCGCGGAGGCCTTTCGTCCGGGCCGGCGGGTGCTGAAGGCCGCAACCAGCAGCGGGCTCGCGCCCTGATCGATCAGTGCCCGGCGGATCGCGTCACGATCGACGCCGCCGCCGGCGAGACGATGGCCGGCCAGCACGTCCGGCAAGGCCGCGAGCGTGCTGCCGTCCTCGATGCGGCCGAGGATGTCCTGCACCTCGCGCAATACGAACCGGTAACCACCCACACTGACGATGCCGGCGGGCGGGCCGTCGACCACCAGCATTTTGGTGTCGCGGTCGATCCGGCACGCATAACCGGTGTCCACCGAACCGTCTTCGGCCGGCTTCAGGCGCGGGCCATCGCTGCGCTCGCTGCCCGGCGGGAATGCGAAGCGCGGCACCATGGGTCCCGCCAGCGCGATCGTGCCGGTCTGGGTCCGCACCACATCCAGCACGTGCATGCCGCCGCTCCCGCCTTGCGGTGCGAGCACGCGGCCCATCGGCACGCCAGAGGGCCGTCCGCCGGCGCCGCGCCGGCTGGCCACGAGGCCGATCTCGCCGAACACCGTCGCGTCGACCAGCGC
>JAEYAU010000145.1 GCA_023404705.1 Pseudomonadota bacterium | reverse complement strand
GTGCCGGGCCACTGCGCCCCTCCCCCCCCTGGATGACGGGATAGAGGACGGCGCGTGCGGCTCGGCCGTGACGCGCCGCCCGTAGCACTCACTCCGCGGCTTCGCGCTGGACGCGCTGCACGCCGCGGGCTTTCACAACCACCTTGATCGCGTCCTCGACGCGGTCCTTGGCGTAGCGGATCGCGGTCTCGAGATCCTCGAGCGCGAAGGTGTGGGTGTGGATCTTCGTCGCGTCGAAGCGCTTCTGCGACATGAAGGCTTCGGCGCGGTGCGTGGCGCTCTTGCCTTCGCCGCGGATGCCGTAGAGGTAGATGTTGTTGCGCACGATATGCGCGACGTCGACCGGCGTCTCGTCATGCGGGAAAGCCGCGAGACAGATCTTGCCGCCGCGGTTCACCATGCGGGCCGCTTCGTTCACGGCGTTGGGCGCGCCCGAGCACTCGACCACATAGTCGACGCCCTTGCCGCCGTTGAGGCGGCGCACGGCCTCGACCGCGTCCTCCTTCTTCACGTTGATGACGTAGTCGGCGCCGAGCTCCTTGCCGATCTGCAGGCGGTTGTCGCGCGTGCCCGTGAGGATCACCGGATGCGCGCCGAGCGCCTTGGCGACCGCGACGCCGAGCAGGCCGATCGGGCCGGGGCCGGTGACGACCACGCTCTCGCCGGCGACGAGGCCGCCGAGCTCGGTGAGGCCGTACATCGCGGTGCCGGCGGTGACGACCAGCGTCGCCTCTTCGTCGGTCATCGAGTCCGGAATCGCGACCAGCGTGTTGATGTTGTTGACCTGGTATTCGCAGAAGCCGCCATCTGTGGTGAAGCCGTTGGCGCGGTGGCCCTTGTCGACGTCGCCGTAGTTGAGGCCGTAGTTGTGGCACGAGGTGTACATGCCGGCGCGGCAGCGCTTGCACTGGCCGCAGCCCGCATGGATCTCGACCGTCACGCGCTGGCCGATCTTGTACTCGTCGACGCCCGGTCCGAGCGCCACGACCGTGCCCATGTATTCGTGGCCCGGCGTGAAGTTCTTGTTGAACGGCAGACCGCCTTGAATCGAGGAGGGCGGGCCGTTGTAGATGATCTCGAGATCGGTCGCGCAGATCGCGACCGCGTCGATGCGCACCAGCACCTCGGCCTTCGCGGGCACCGGCACCTTCTTGTCGACGAGCTTGAGCTCGCCCGGATCGCCGAGCACCCAAGCCTTCATGGTCTCGGGAACCGGGAAATCCTTGCTCGTCTTGACGCCGGTGGGCGCGTACATCGAAGTCCTCCTACGCTAGTGCAGTCTTTTGGTTGGGGAGCGAAAGCTTACGCGCTGGCCGCCTTGGCCACGTTCGGCGCCTGCGCGTCGGGCTCGCCGAGCTCGGCCGAGAGCGCGCGCGCCGCGGAGACGACCTGCTCGCGCATCAGCGTCAGGTGCTCGTCGTTGGTGCGCATCGAGGGCGCCGAGGACGAGATCGCGCCGACCACGGCGCCGTTGTGATCGCGAATGGCCGCGCCGACGCAGACGACGCCTGGCTGGAACTCCTCCCGGTCCATCGCGAAGCCGTTGCGGCGCACGAGGCGGAGCTCCTCGATCAGCGGGGCCCATTCCGTGATGGTCTTCTCGGTGAAGCGGCGCAGGCCGCGCAGGCCGACGATGCGGCGCATCTCGTCCTCGGGCAGCCAGGCGAGCATCGCCTTGCCGCTCGCGGTCGCGTGCGGCGCGTCGCTCTTGCCGAGCGTGCCGGTGTCGACGCGCACGGCGTGACGCGCCTCGCGCTTCATCAGCGTGACCATGTTGTCGTTCTGCAGCACCGCGAGATGCACGGTCTCGCCCGTGGTCTCGTTGATGCGATCGACATAGGCCTGCGCGCGGCGCGGCATGTCGACCTGCCGAAGGCAGGCATTGGAGAGATAAAGAATGCGCGCGCCCAGGGCATAAGTGCGCTTGCCCGGGACCTTGGCGACATAGCCCCAGTTCACGAGCGTCGAGAGCAGGTGATGGCAGGTCGAGATGTTGAGGGCGGTGCGGCCCGAGAGCTCGGTCAGCGTCGCCTCGCCGCCGCATTCCGCGATCGCCTCGAGGAGCGTCATGGCCCGGTCGACGGACTGAATGGTGTTGCGTTCGCGCACCCGCTCGACGCGGGGCAGGGTCGGCTGGCGCCGGTCGGGCATACGGGTCACGCCATTGGTGTCGCTCACGAGCATCTCCCCTTGGTTCTTCTTGGTCGCGGTACGAAAAACCGAGTTGACGATGCGGTCAAGCGCTTTTCGAGATGGCGAAGTCGATTTTCAAGTAGTGAAAATAAAGCCCGCACAGTGATTTAGGAACCGCGACCCGGGCCGGGAAGGGATTACGTCAGGGCGGGAGCGAGCCCTTCGGCACCGGCGCTGGGCCGCATTGTGAGCTGGCTCACGCAGGCGCTCTCGTCCGCCCGCTAGTGTCGGCGCTGCAGGGGATTGGTCATGACACTCATCACGCGCGCGGCTCTGATCGGCGGGCTGCTGCTCGCGGCGGCGCCGGCACACGCAACGCTCACCGTGGTGCCGGGCCTGACGGTGCACAACAAGTGCCCATGGGATCTCGCGATCGCGGTGCGCTACAAGGACAGCCGCGGCAACTGGGCGACCAGCGGCTTCACCACCGTGCTCGGTCGCCAGCGCAAGGAGCGCGTGATCTCCTCCAACAACTCCGTCTTCTATTATTACGCGGAGAACTCGCGCGGCGGCCGCTGGTCCGGCAGCCGCAATGTGCAGGTCGAGGGCAAGACCTATCTGATGAAGGAGACGCGACTCTCCTTCAATCGCAACAGCAACAGCTTCACGCTGGGGCTGGTGTGCACGAGGTAAGGCGCCTCTCGCCGTTCCGTTATGCGGAGTTGCCGCGATCCCGGTGCTTGCTCGAGAAGCCGCCCGCCTCGTCGTCGTAGCCCATGCGGTTCGAATAGAAGACGAGCGCCATGAGGCCGACGCCGACGATCAGGGTGAAGCCGATGCCCAGCGCCATGGCGATGTAGCCGTGGATCGAGATCGTGACGTCACCATGCAGGTTCCAGCCCATATAGGCGAAGACCGCCGCCAGGACGAGGAAGACGAGCAGTATCGCGAGGGTGATCCACTTGCCCATATGGCTCAACGGGCGGGGTGCGCAACCGTTCCGCGCGGCGTCACTTCGGCGGGCTCGCGCTGTCCCGCCGCACGCCGCGCGTGAAGGTCAAGTTTTCGGCCACGGCGCGGACCTCGTCGGCGAGCTCGCGCAGGCGTTCGGCGGCGGTGAGATCGAAGCAGCTGCCCGCGATCGCTTCGCAACGTTCCGCGATCTCGCGCAGGCGCGTTTCGTCTTGCTTGGAGGTCACTGCAGTCCCCCGATTGTCCGGATTCTTTCAGGCGTAATTCCCGAGGCCGACGAAGGTTCGGTTCCGAACGCGGCTGACACGCGAAAGGTCAGCTTGTGGATGTGGAATCTCCAAGCGCCGGTCGGGGAGGACATCCTCGCGCAGACGGATCGCGCGGCTCAGCGCTTCATGTCGCGCATGAGCGTGGTGAGGCTCGCGGCCTGGCCGGCGAGCCGGGTTCCGTTCTTCTCGCCGCTCCAGCGGCCTTTCTCGTTGCGGTCGAGGCAGACCGTGAAGCGCCAGCCATCCTGGTTCTCGAACACAATCTCGGTTCCGTTGCGGCCGCTCGTGGTGCGGCAGCGATATTCGGTGGGCCGGCCGGGCAGCAGGGCGCGGCCTTCGTCGCTCTTCAGCGTCTCCACCGCGGCATGCGGCGCGGTGACGAAGACACAGTCGCGCTCGGCGGCGCCGGGCTGCGCCAGCATCAGGACCGCAATCGGCGCGCCCTTGAGGGTGCTGAAGAGCAGGGTGTTCACGGGCTTGTCTCCGGGTCGTCTCGGCGCTGCTTGGTCGGAGCGCGCCGCGCTCAGGTTCACGACTTTCCTCGCCGGTCGCTGCGTCACAAGGTTCGAAGCGTCGCGGTGTGACGTATGCGCAGACGGAACGGCGGCTTCCTGGCCGCGTTGCCGGGCATGGACTTTGTCACCGTGATTGGACTTGCGGCCGCGTTCTGCACGACCCTCGCGAACTTTCCGCAGCTGAAGAAGTGCTGGGAGACGCAGTCGACCGGCGATCTCTCCTGGAAGATGCTCGCGACCTTGGCGACGGGGCTCGTGCTCTGGCTGCTCTACGGCGTCTTTCGCAAGGACAATGTGATCATCCTTGCCAATGTGGCGAGCCTCGCGATGGTGCTGGGCATTCTTTACTTCAAGGTGCGCGAGATGTGGGGGCCCGGGGGGGGGGGGCGGCCCGGGCCCGC
>JAEYAU010000096.1 GCA_023404705.1 Pseudomonadota bacterium | reverse complement strand
CGGCTGTAGGATTTGCGATGAAGCTTGGATTTGCGCCAGAGGCGCGGCTTGCCGGCCTGGCGCGACGTGGCTTGGTACGGTGTGACTTGGCGACCCTGCGCCTTCACCGACATATCGACCGATGCATAACGATCATCGGCTCGGACATCCTTGGCGGCCAGAAATGTGACAGCCAACGACGCAACTACAACGCGACAACGCATACGCGACCCCCTGACGCTCTACGCCATGGGACCGGGACCGGCGGGTGTGAGTTGCCTCCTCATCACCCCTACCCGCCAAGTGCACGGCCAACCATGCCCTCGGCGCGTCTAAACGCCTACCACCACACTACATTCTGGGGAGAAATCGCGGCTGCCGCAAGCCAGGATCGCCCCCTCGACCCGCCCGGCAACGCAAAAAGGGGCATTTGGTTCCGGGCCCAACCGAGATTTTTTTGATGGGAGTCGGGCAGCGAACCTAAAGGCGAAACCGGTTGGGCCGCCCGAAGCAGAGAGATGGCTGGTCGGGGCGGCAGGATTCGAACCTGCGACCCTCTGCTCCCAAAGCAGATGCGCTACCGGGCTGCGCTACGCCCCGTCTGGCTGCCAAGGCAGCCCGCCGCCGCCCGGATACACGGTTCACCGGCAGGCCACAAGATCAGCGCCGGCCGATCAGGGGGTGCGCCACGCGGTCGCCCGGCTTGATGCCGTATTTGCGCGCCGTGCCGGCAATCACCTCGAGGACGAAGCGGACCGGCCCGTTCGAGGAGATGATCCGGGTCGACTCCGGCGTGGTGTTCTCGGCGATGTGGCTGATGCGGCCGTCGCTGCGGATGAAGAGCATGTCCAGCGAGATGTAGGTGTTCTGCATCCACATGTTGACCATCTGGTCGGTGCGGAAGTCGAACAGCATGCCGCGTCCGTCGGGAAGCTCGCGGCGGTACATCAGGCCGCGGGCGCGCTGCTCGTCCGAGAGCGCGAGCTCGACCTGGAAGACATGCACGCCATTGCGGGTGACGATCTCGAGGGTGTCGTCCGCGGCACGCGCGAAATTCGACGACGTGAGCGCCGCCAGCACGAACCAGAGCAGCAACACCGCGTTGCCGGCTCCGCGCAGCACTCGCTTCAGGATCATGAGCACGAGGAGAACCCTACGGCGGTTTCGGATCGAACGGCGTCACCTCTCTCCAACCGCTGGGCAGACACGGCTGCAGATTTTTGGGTGGCGGACGTCCCTAGCGGCGAACGGTATCCACTCGCCGGGTCATGCGCTAGTGCGCGCCGAGACCGTGCGGTGTGTCCGGCCGGACCTCCGCGGCCATCATGCCCTTCGGTCCGGGCCCATAGCGCACCAGGACGGTCTGGCCCGGGCGCAGCTCGGTCAGGCCGTAGCGCCGCAGCGTCTCCATATGGACGAAGATGTCCGGCGTCCCCTCGCCGCGCGTGAGGAAGCCGAATCCGCGCAAGCGGTTGAACCACTTCACGACGGCCCGCTCGAGGCCGCTGGTCGGCGTCACATTGACGTGGGTGCGCGGCGGCGGCATCTGCGCCGGATGGATCGCGGTGGACTCGTCCATCGAGATGATGCGGAAGGCCTGCAGGCCGCGCGGGCGTTGCAGCACCTCGCACACGACGCGCGCGCCCTCATAGGCGGTCTGGAATCCATCGCGCCGCAAGCAGGTGACGTGCAGCAGAATGTCAGGCAAGCCGTTATCGGGCACGATGAAGCCGTACCCTTTCGAGACATCGAACCACTTTATGGCACCACTGAGCTCGATCACGCTCACCGCGGCATCGTCGGTGAACTCGAGCTCCGGTCCCAGCCCGTGGCCCGGAATTTTTGGCCCCATCCCGTCCGACGCCATGACGCCGTACGCCGCCGCTGTTTTGTCGCCTCTTCCGGGCGCTTGAACGAATCACTACGCTTTCAACCATAACATCGCGCCGCCCACGGGAAAGGGGCAAAATGCGGATGACGCGCGTTGCTGTTGAGTTCTGTTGATAGCTGTGACGAACGCGCAACGACGACGTTGGTTTCCTGCTTCGCGCTACGCGCTTCGCAGGATTTGGGCGAAGCCCTCCGGAGCTTTCAGCGAAAGACGGCCGGAACATGCTTTACGCATCGATAAAGGGTTCCAGCACCGCGCCGATGTCGTGACGGATGACGAGATCGGCAAGCTCGTCGAATTCCGTCGGTTCGCGATTGATGATGACGAGCCGCGCGCCGTTGCGCTTCGCCATGAGCGGAAAACCCGCGGCCGGCCACACCACCAGCGACGATCCGATGGCGATGAACAGATCGCTTTGCAGCGTCATGGCTTCGGCCCGACGCATTTCGGCTTCGGGCATGGCCTGACCGAACGAAACCGTCGCGGTCTTGATGGCTCCGCTGCACTCCGGGCAATCGGGCGCGCGGCCCGCGGCCTCGAAGCGGGCCTTGACCCAGGGCAACTCGTAACGACGGGCGCAATCGAGGCAGGTCGCATAGGTCGTATTGCCGTGCAGCTCGATGACGTGTTCGGCTGCGATGCCCGACATTTGATGCAAGTTGTCGATGTTCTGGGTGATCACGCCCGGTGATCGTCCGCCACGATAGAGGCTCGCGAGCGCCTGGTGTCCGCGTCCGGGTCGTGCGTTCGCGAACTCCGCCTCCATGGCGAAGCGGCGGCGCCAGGACTCGTCGCGCATCTCCCGGCTCGCGACGAACTGGTCGAACGGGATCGGCTTGAGCTTGGTCCAGATCCCGCCGGGCGAGCGGAAGTCCGGAATGCCGCACTCGGTCGAGATGCCGGCGCCCGTGAACGGCACGATCACCTCGGAGTCATCGATCAGCTCACGCAGGCCGTCCTGGGCAGTCTTCACATCGGGCGCGATCATGGCTTCACCCGCCCTCATGTCACATAGCCGGCCAAGCGGCGCACCACCTCGTGATAAAAGAGGTGGAACTCCAAGAGTGGATACTTCTTGCGCATCGCCCGCAGCCACATGTCGGGAGGCACCCAGGCGCTCTCGAAACTTGCGTAGAGAGTCTCGTCGTCGTTAATCTCGAACGACAGACCATCGACATCCCCCTGGACGCCCCAAAAACGGAGGCGCCACTTTTCCTCGTTCGACCGTGCCTCAGCAATCAACGTGAACAAATGTCCCTTCTCCTGATCGGGAAGGACCTCTCGGGCCAACACGTCGGATATTCCGGACACATCCTCAGGCATGGGGACGGTGACCTGAAGCAGACTGGAGTCTCGCGCGACGGCGAGTTCGAAAGCAGCGATAAGCTCCTCGAACTGCTGAACTGCGACCTCGTATTCGTCGCTGTTCTCCCCAACCTTGACGGACACTTCCAGTTCGTTGTGGCACCACTCAGTCACTTGCCCCCTCCAAGTCCCCGAAACGGTCCGCCAGAATAATCGTTGTGCGCCCGCGTCGATCCTGCTGCTATCCCGCGCTCACGGGCCGAGACCGGCAGCCGGCCTGTCCAAGGAAGGATACAATAGACATGCGCTATCTCCACACCATGCTGCGCGTCCGCAATCTCGATGCCGCGCTCGACTTCTATTGCAACAAGCTCGGCCTCAAGGAGGTCCGGCGGCGGGTGGACGAGAAGGGCAAGTTCACGCTCGTGTTTCTGGCGGCGTCCGAGGACGAGGCGCTGGTGTCCGAGAGCACCAAGAAGGGGCGCGACGCGCCGCTGGTGGAGCTCACCTTCAACTGGGGCGACGAGGACGTGGGCGAAGCGCGCTATTTCGGGCACCTCGCCTATGAGGTGGACGACATCTATGCGACCTGCGAGCGGCTGATGAAGGCGGGCGTGACCATCAACCGCCCGCCGCGCGACGGCGTCATGGCCTTCGTGCGCTCGCCCGATCTGCACTCGATCGAGCTGCTGCAGAAGGGCGCCGCCAAGCCGCCGCAGGAACCCTGGTCGTCCATGCCCAATACGGGCCACTGGTAAGGGATTCCGGCGACAGCCGTTTCCGTTGACCTACGGCGATCGGAAACGGCTGCAGATTCTTGCCTGGCGCATGTCCTTGCCGGCGAACCGGGGTCCACTTCGCCGGGACATGCGCTGTTGCCGCCCCCGGCAAGGTTCTCTATATGTCGCGGCGCGCGGGCCCGGGGTCCGCGCATAGCGCCCATCGTCTAGCGGTCAGGACATCACCCTTTCACGGTGAAGACCGGGGTTCGATTCCCCGTGGGCGCGCCATTCCCTTCGGGAGTGGCGGCCGACGCCTATTTGATTTCGAACTTCGTTCGATTGGGCGCGCCATTCTGCTTCGCGCTGCGCGCTTCGCAGGATTGGGGCCTCTTCCCGAACCGGTTTGGCTCGCGGTGCGACCAACATGGGGAGAACCCCATGTGGAGGCAGCCGCCATGTTCTCCCGGTTTCCCCTTCTGGTCCTGATCATTTCGGCGCTCGGCACATCGAATAGCCTCGCCGGCGATCCCGGCGAAGATTCGCGCGGTCTCTGGCAGATCAACGCGACGGCCAAGGGCGCTCCACAAACCCAGGGCCGGAACATGAGCCCGTGGACCACGACGCACGGGGGCGGGAGCGTGCGCGTGCCGCTGCGGCCTACCATCACGATCCGTCCCTCGATCCGCTTGCGCTAGTTGCTGCGACGCCGCATCGCGCGCGCCGTCAGCGGCATGCAAGACGATCTTTCACATCGCGCAACCCAAGGCGATCGCGAGCAAAACCGCTCGCGCGCCTTCGCGTTTGCGCGGCCACGCCGTATAGTCCCCGCGCAAGATTGCGGGAGAAAACATGGGCTACAAAATTCTCATCCTGGGCGCGTCCTATGGTTCGCTGCTCGCCTCGAAGATCATGTTCGGCGGCCACGACGTAAAGCTCGTCTGCCTGCCGGCCGAGGCCGACCTGATCAACTCCGAAGGCTTTCGCGTGCGGCTTCCCGTGAAGGGGCGCAAGGATCCGATCGAGATCGACTCCCGCAAGCTGCCCGGCAAGGTGTCGGCCGCCGGCCCGGTCGACGTGAAGCCCTCCGACTTCGACCTGATCGGGCTCGCGATGCAGGAGCCGCAGTATCGCTCGGCGGGCGTGCGCGAGCTGCTCGACGCGGTCGCGAAGTCGCGCGTGCCCTGCATGTCGATCATGAACATGCCGCCGCTCCCCTATGTGAAGCGCATCCCCGGGCTGAACTACGACGCGCTCAAGCCCGCCTATACGGACCCGACCGTGTGGGACAGCTTCGATCCCGCGACACTCACGCTGTGCAGCCCGGACCCGCAGGCGATCCGCCCGCCGGACGAGAAGGTAAACGTTTTGCAGGTGACGCTGCCGACCAACTTCAAGGTGGCGAAGTTCGACGACCCGAAGAGCACCGCGGTGCTGCGCAAGCTGCAGGACGATATCGAGGCGGTGCGCTACGACACGCCCGAGGGCAAGATCGAGCTGCCCGTGAAGCTCAAGGTGTTCGACTCGATCTTCGTGCCGCTCGCCAAATGGGCGATGCTGCTCG
Organism: Pseudomonadota bacterium; assembly: GCA_023404705.1. GTDB lineage: Bacteria > Pseudomonadota > Alphaproteobacteria > Rhizobiales > Xanthobacteraceae > FEB-22. The sequence continues at coordinate 25,272 of JAEYAU010000096.1, read as the reverse complement.
CCGGCAACTACCGCACCATCACGCCTGACGGCATGCGCACCGCGCAGGAAGCCGTGCACAGCAACATCGAGGAGTCGCGCTCGGTCTACAATTTCGTCAATGACCTGTGCGTGAAGCTCGGCGCCAATCCGAACGACCTGGTGCCTTTCGAGAAGTACGCGGCGGCCGCGCAGAGCCTGTCGCGCCCGGCTTCGGCCGCGCGTGCACTCAACAACGGGCTGCCCAATATCGAGCGCGCCGACAAGCTGGTGCAGCTCATCGCCCAGCAGAAGGGCCTGAGCCATCCGGTGATCGACGCTACCGTCGCGCTCGTGGACAAGCGGCTCGAGGCGAACCGCAAGAAGGCGGCGTAAGGCTCGGCGCGTAGGGCGTGCTCGGCGCGCCAGGGCGTCGGCGGTGAAATGATGAGGCGGTCCGCGCCGAGCGCACGCGCCTTTACTGACTCAGCACGCGTGCGCACGGCGGATCGACGGCCCGCGCCTTTCTCGAAGGCTCGGGCCGCCGTGCACACCCTACGAATGCGACGCCGTTACGCCGCCTGGCGATTGACCTCTTTCAGCGCGATCTGGGTGAGGAGCTTGTCGGCCTTCTTCTCCTCCTCCAGGGTCTGCTCGAGCAACGGCACGGCGTCGTTGAGGCCGAGCTGCTTGGCCCAGGCGATGAGCGTGCCATAGCGCGACATCTCGTAGTGCTCCACGGCCTGCGCGCCCGCGAGCAGGCCGGCATCGATCACCGAACCCTCCTCGCCCTCCTCCATGACCTCCTCGCCTTCCTCGATCAGCCCGAGGATGGCCGGGCACTTCTCGCCGCGCGGGGCCTTGTCCAGCATCTCGAAGACCTGCTCGAGGCGCTCGACCTGACCCTCGGTCTCCTTGGCGTGGTTCTGGAAGGCCTGCTTGAGCTCGTCGTTCTCGGTCTTCTTCGCCATCTTGGGCAGCGCCTTCAGGATCTGCTTCTCGGCGTAGTAGATGTCCTTCACGAGGTGAAGGAAGAGATCGTCCATTGACTTCAGCGACATTGCAAAATCTCCCTGCCCTCCCGCCCGGGAGGCGGGAATCAACCGCACCGACCGCGGATTTGTTCCGCCGGGGCCGGTTGGGATGTCCGTGATGGGGAGAACGCCCCAGGTCCGGCGGCGCCGGGCTGCCGCTCAGGCGTTGCCGGCGTTCTCGCCGGCGCGCGCCTCGATGGCGCGACTGACGCGGTGAATCTCGCGAAACATCCGGATCAGCCAGGTGCGGATCGCGGAGCGGGCCCGGAAGGAGAGCTCGTCCTGCGGCTCCGGCCGGGTGTCGTCCAGCGCCATGGGCTGGCGCATAAGCTCGCTGAGGGAGAAACGCGGGTCGTCGAGCGCCTCTGCGAATTCGCCCTCCAGCATCGGCATCGTCATGCGCAGCTCGTGAGCGCTCAGCGCCTGATAGCCGGCGCTCGAGCGGGTGACCTCCTTCGGCTCGCCGACGAAGGCGTTCTCGACCAGCACGAAGCTGGCCTCCGAGAAGCGCTCGCGCAACAGGCGGCCCTGCTCGAAGGAGTCCGGAGTGCGGTCCGTCATATAGAAGATGACCGGCGCGATGTTGTGCTCGCGCGCTTCCGTCTCGAAGCCGCTCTCCGACATCACATCGAAGAACTTCCGGAAGGCTTGGTGCGACACGTTGGCCACCCGCGACTCTCGGGACGGCGCCGCCAGCGTGTCGAACAAGGTCATCTGGTCGCGGACCTCGTTCAGGTCCACGACGATGGTCTCGTGGGGGAAGCAGCTCTGCAGCCGGTGATCGACCGGATCGGTATCGAAGATCAGCGGCCGCTGGCCCGAGAGCACGAAGTGCTCCGCGAGCACGCGCGCCAGCAGCGTGCGCCCGGTGCGCGCGTGCACCGACGTCACGATGCCGGCAACGCTCGGCTTTGCGGCTTGCAGCGGGCGCCGCGCGCTTTGCGGATAGGAATGAGCTGCCTCATGCGGCCTGAGCGCGGCGGTCGATGCGATCGAGGAAATCGACACGATCATATTCCTCGCTGACTTGGTGTGTTCACATGGATTCGCGAGGTTTCGAGCCCTCGCCAACACGCATCGATAGGGGGAGAAAATCGCAGTCGCGCGATGCATCACAGATGTGGTCGATCCGTCCCCGCGGCCAGCGATCGCAATGTGTCCCCGTCCTACGATTCAGAGAAGACTGAGAAAACGTGGCATAATTCCGTCGAAAAATCGGAGCTTGTGCGACGCGCACCAGCTCTGCGCATGAGAGCCATGCAACGCACCATGCGATTCAATTCGATGAACCAAAACGGTTTTCGGCGCGTCTGAACCGTGTGGCGCTTCACGCGTTGTTCCCGCTTCGCGTGCGCCGCCGTGCTCACGAAATCATCACACTGGCTTCGTCGGCATGCCATACGGGACCGCTAGCGTCCCTCTCCAGATAAACGCGCCAATAAGAATGAGGGAGATCAGCATGACGATTCACACGACCACGCTGAAGGCTCACGCGCGCACTCAGTTCTACGGCATGCCGCCTTGCCCCTGCTGCGGCGAGACGGTCGTTGCGCCGGACGCCTCGGTCCTGATCGAGGGCGAGGCGATTCATCATCTCTGGTCGTGTGACGCGTGCACCACGTTCTTCGCCACCGTGATCGCGCTCGACGGGCGTGGCCCGCGCGCGAGCGCGCCGCGTCTCGAGCACGTCGGCGAGTTCCTGCTGACCGCTTAGGTGCCGACGCGCAGCGGCGCGCCGAGCTTGCGGAGCGCCGCGATCACCGACAACGCGACGATGCGCCCGGTCTTCGGATTGTCGGACGGCACATTCTCGATCGACAGCGTGAAACGCGCCGAGTCGGCATCCACCTCGATGGTGTGACAGTTGCGCGTGACGCCGGGGTCGGCCCAGATCTCGATCTGCGTGCGGTCGGGGCCGATGCCGGCGAGCGCCAGCGCGGCCACCACATTCACGTTGGCTGGAAAGCCCGCGGCCGCCTCGCGCGCGCTGCCCGCGAAGACGCGCTTCGCCGTGTTGAGGCCCTCGACCGAGATGTCGTTCTGGACCAGATAGGGCGCGCCGGCCAGACCCTTGGGCGGCTTGCGCGTGATCATCTGCACCGAATGGATCGTGCCCTCGGCTGCCGCCGTCACGGCGTCGAGGCCGAGCAATGCGCCGGTCGGCACCACGATGCGGCCGCCGTGCTGCTTGGCGAGCTCGATGAGCTCGGGGCGCGGCAGCAGCGCACCGCAGCTCAGCACCATCACTTGCTTGCCGGCCGTGAGCATGGGCTTGCAGATGCGTTCGAGCAGCGCCGCTGGCGCGCATTCGACCGCGATATCGGCATGATCCGGCAGCTCCTCAAGCGCCGCGACCGGAGCCGCAATTCCTTGCTCCTTCAGCCAGGCTTCGGCCTTGGCCGGATCGCGTGCCGCAACGGCACCGAGCCGCAGGCCCGGCAGTCCATCGTGGAGGCGGCGCGCAAGCACGCGGCCGATCGTGCCGAGCCCGGCGATTCCGACGCGAACGTCTGTCATGCTGAATTCCGTGGTGTCGTGTGCCCGCTCATACGCTGCCGGGTTCCTCACGACAAGGGAACTTGACCGGCGCGCCGGCGTCATCAAGATGCGCCGCCGGCCCGGCTATGCCCTGGCCCCCATCCTTTCACGACGTCGCATTCGGACACCGTCCGGCGAAGCGTTCGTGCGCATGGAGACATCGATGTTGAAGCTTCTGTCCGCCGCGCTGGCGGGTTTCCTCGCTTTCACGGCTTCGGCCGCCGCGCAGTATCCGACGCGACCAGTCACCATGGTGATCCCCTTCGCGGCCGGCGGCCCGACCGACGTGCTCGGCCGCGTGATGGCGCAGCGCATGAGCGAGATCCTCGGCCAGCAAGTGGTGGTCGAGAACGTGACCGGCGCCGGCGGCATGACGGGCGCCAACCGCGCCGCCCAGGCGCCCGCGGACGGCTACACCTTCGTGCTCGGCACGGTGGGCACCCATGCCCAGGGACAGACGCTCTACAAGAAGCCGCTCTACAACGCCGCAACCGACTTCACGCCCGTGGTCCTGATCGCCGAGGTGCCGATCGCGGTGATCGCGCGCAAGGATCTGCCGGCGAACAACTTCAAGGAATTCGTCGACTACGCCAAGGCAAACCAGGCGAAGATGCAATTCGGCTCGGCGGGCGCGGGCTCGGCCACGCATCTCGGCTGCGTGCTGGTGAACTCGGTGCTCGGCACCAATATCACGCATGTGCCTTATCGCGGCACGGGTCCAGCGATGCAGGACCTGCAGGCCGGCCGCATCGACTTCCTGTGCGAGATCATCACCACCGCGAAGCCACAGATCGACGGCGGCACCGTCAAGGCGCTGGCGATCATGACCAAGCAGCGCTCCAAGGCGCTGCCGGATCTGCCGACGACGGCCGAGCAAGGCACCGCGAACCTCGAGGCATATACCTGGAACGCGCTGTTCCTGCCCAAGGGCGCGCCCGCCGACGTCGTGAAGCGCCTCAACGAGGCCGCCGCGCAAGCGATGGAGACTCCCGCCGTGCGTGAGCGCCTCGAAGGCCTCGGCGCCGTGATCGTCTCGGCGGACCGGCGTTCACCCGAATATCTCGCGGACTTCGTGAAGAGCGAGATCGAGAAGTGGGCCGCACCGATCAAGGCGAGCGGGGTGCAGGTGGATTGATCTTGTAGGGTGGGCAAGGCGGCCGAGGTGTCGATGTGGAGACGCTGCGCCTGTTCCGCCGTGCCCACGCGTGCTGAATCGCCGACCGCGTGGGCACGGCGGAATAAGCGCCGCGCAATTCAACAAGCGCCGTGGCCGCCTTAGCCCACCCTACGAAGTTGAGTCTAATTCGCGAACCAGAACCGCGTCAGGTGAAAGAAGACCGGGGCCGCGAAGATCACGGAGTCGAGGCGGTCGAGCATGCCGCCGTGACCTTCGATCATGCGGCCCCAATCCTTCACGCCGCGGTCGCGCTTGATGGCGGACATGACGAGCCCGCCGAAGAAGCCCATCAGGCAGATCACCAGCGCCATGCCACCCGCCTGTACGGGCGTGAACGGCGTGATCCACCAGAGTGCGGCGCCGATCAGGCTCGCGCTGATGACGCCGCCGATCAGGCCTTCCCAGGTCTTCGAGGGTGAGAGCGCGGGCGCGACCTTGCGGCGGCCGAACAGCTTGCCCCAGACATATTGCAGCACGTCGCTCCCCTGCACGACCAACACGAGGAACGCGATCAGCAGCAGGTTCCGTCCCTGAAAGCCGGTGATGTCCAGCGTGAGCAGCGCCGGTACATGGGAGACGCAGAACACCGCGATCATCAGGCCCCACTGCACCTCGGCGACGCGCTCCAGGAAGCGCGTGGTGTCACCGCGGAATGCCGCGATGATTGGCAGCAGCAGGAAGCCGTAGACCGGGATGAAGATCGAGTAGAGGCCGTACCACTCGATCCAGATCAGGTAATATTGCAGCGGCAGCACGACAAAGAAGCCCGCCAGCAGCGCCCAATGGTCGCCGCGCCGTGTGCGCGTGAGCGTCACGAACTCGCGTAGCGCCGCGAACGAGGCGATGCCGAACAGGATGATCACGCCCGGCTTGCCGGCCACGAAGGCGAGCGCGATCAGGGCCACCATCACCCACCAGGCCTTGATGCGCGCGTTGAGATTCTCGATGACCGGCGTCGGGCCGCTGCGCCGCTGCAGGACGTAGCCGACCAGCGAGGCGAGCACGAGCACGCCCGCGATGCCGCCGAACAGGAGAAGGGTCTGCTGCTGCGCGGTCATCAGGCCTCTTCCTGTGCCGGCCGGAGCGCCAGCAGCGCGTTGCGCGTGCGGTCGAGGAAGGACTCACGCGGCTCGCCATCGATGAGGTGAAGCGCGGCGCCGAAGGTGACCGAGCAGAGCAGCGGGATCGGCAGCATCTCGCCCTTGGGCATCACGCGGGAGATGTTGTCGATCCAGACCGGCACCAGCTCGACGCGCGGGCGCGCGGACGCGAGATGATAGAGCCCACTCTTGAACGCGAGCAGCGGTTCCTCGGTGGTGTTGCGGGTGCCTTCCGGGAACAGGATGAGGGAAGAGCCCTCGTCGAGCGCGGCCGTCATCACGGCGATCGGGTCCTGCGTGCGGTTCTCGCGCTCGCGGTCGATCAGCACGGCGTTGAACACCGAGGTGCCGATGAAGCGGCGCAGCGCGCCTTTCATCCAATAGTCGGCGCCCGCGACCGGACGCGTGAGGCTGCGCAGCGCCGGCGGCAGCACGGTCCAGATCAGCACGAAGTCGCCGTGGCTCGCGTGGTTCGCATAGTAGATGCGCTGGGTCGGCTGCGGCGGCGCCCCGCGCCACTCGGCGCGCACGCCGGTGACCAGGCGCGCGAAAGCCATCACGGCGACGCCGGCGAGACGGCCGAGGATCATGCCACCCTGCCCTGCAGGATCGCGACGATGAGCGCGCCGACGATGAGGACCAGGATTTGCGCACCGAGGCAGAGACCCTGCAGACGCATGAGCCGCATCGCGCCCTGCAGCCGTTCGTCGAGCGATCGGCCCGCCTTTTCGGGCGCGATCAGATCGAGACGGATCATGGCGACGTCGAGCGCGGCGAACTGGGTACGGTTGGCGACATCGCGCAGCAGCGCGGCGTCGAAGCCGACGCGCAGCGCGAACCAGGCCTCGGCGATCCCGAAGCCGATCACGACCAGCGCAATGATGATGGACGGCGGCTTTGCGATCAGCTCCAGGGCGCCAGCAAAGAGCAGCGCCACCGCGAAGAGCGTGAGGAGCCGCGAGAGCGCGTCGAGCGTGCGGCCCTGCTCCAGCAGGGCGGCACAGGCGTCGATCGTGGTTCGATCCTCGGGGGTCGCGGGCATCAGCGATTCTCGCTCGCCTTCACGATAGCGGTTTTGTGCGCGGCATCCAGCACGATGCGCGGACGCGCGGCCCGGATGCGCGCCACGGCGTCATCGAGGTCGCGGGCGCGACCCGTGCCGATCAGCCAGGTCGCAACCGTCGCGCTGCTGCGCGAGTAGCCGAGCGCGCAAGTGACCAGGACGGGGCCGCGCGCGCGCAGGGCCTCGATCGCGGCGGCGCCGGCGCGCAGCGCTGCCGGATCGGGCGGCACCAGGTCGAGCATCGGGATGGTGCGCCAGCGCACCTCGCTCGCGCGCATGGGCAGCTCGGCCGTGAGGTCGACGACGCCGGCGCAATGGCCGGCCGAGAGGTCGCGCGCGGTTGGCGCGCGGCCGATGGAGACGCCGTCAGCAATCAGGCTCGGACCAGGACTGCGCCAGGTCCAGGCGCGCGAGTTGATCCAGGCCGCGAGGTGATAGGGCGCGAACAGCGCGCGCGCCGCCACGCTGGTGCGGCCGTCCTCGCCCTTCTGGAAGGCGTCGGGCGCCAGCGCCGCGTAGATCAGCGCGACGAAGCCGCAGGCGACCGTGCCCCAGAGCAGCCAGAGCGCCGTGCCGCCGATGAGAAGCGCGAGCGCGGCGCAGACGAGTGCGCCGAGCGCGTAATAGGTCGCCAGGCGCAGGCGCTTCGCGTCGCGCGTCCAGGCAAAGGCGGCGAGCGGGCTCACGCCGCTGTCGGGCCAGAGCCAGAGGCAGAAGAAGCCCAGCAATGCGCCAGTCGGAATGTCGATGAAGTGGTGCTGAAAAGTCGTCAGCACGGAGACGCCGACCAGGATCGCCCAGAGGTGCAGCCCGAGCCGCGCCCAGCGCGGCATGTGGCGCGCATAGATGGCCCAGAGGATCACCAGCAGGGCAATGTGCAGCGACGGCGCCTGGTTGAACGGCTGATCGAAGCCGCCGAGCACCGTGAAGAGGAAGCCGAAGATGCCGTCCGTGTCAGGCTTGTCGAAGGTGAAGCGCAGCGGGAACAGGACGAAGCACGTCACCGCGATGATCTGGCAAGTGAGCAGCCGCTTCGCATGCGTGTCGAGCTCGAGGCGGCTGGTGCAGACAAAGAGCGAGAGCCCGTAGAAGGCGTCGATCGACCAATAGGGCACGATGGTCCAGGGCACGAACGGGATCTGCCGCTCCCAGCCGAAGACGATGTCCGGCACATGCGCCCGCTGGGCCGTCACCCAGTTGGCGAACCCATAGCTCGCGAAGAAGAACGGCCCGAGCAGCAGCAGCCACAGCACCGCCCGCTTCCAGAGCCCCTGCTCCCAGCGCTCCGAGATCGTCGCCGCGAGGGTCATTCGGCTCACGCGTCTCCGTCCCGCACCGCGAGCGACACCGTGAAGATGCCCCATTCGTCGATGCGCTGGTCGATCTTGCGGAAGCCGGCGGCGCGGACGAGCTCGTCCATCTCGGCTTGCGTTCTGCGGCGCATGACCCAGGCTTCGCCCTGGCGGTGGCTGGTGAGTGCGCGGGCGATCAGCTCGAGCTGGGGATGCCAGGGCTGGCCGGTGTAGACGAGGTAGCCGCCGGGCTCGATCGCGGCGGCGAGGCCGGCGAGCGAGCGGCGGATCATGTCGTTGTCGGGAAAGAGCTCGTAGAGGCCCGAGACGATGCCGACGGTCGGGCGCGGATCGAGGCCGGCGAGGCTCTCGCGGTCGAAGGCGTCGCCCTTCTGGAAGCTCGCGACATCCGCGAGGCCCTTCTCGGCGATCAGCTTGCGGCCGCCTTCGACATTGAGATCGCTGTAGTCGCGCAGCAGGATCTGGTCCGGACGCTCGCCCGCCCCGGTCAGCGCTTCGAGCACATAGCGGCCGTGACCAGCCGCGATGTCGACGATGCGCACGGTACGGCCCGCCTCGCGCAGGCGGCGCATGGCGAAGCGGATCAGCTCCTCGACATTCAATTTGCGCTGGCGGATGCCGCGCCAGCCGATGGAGTTGAGATAGTTCTGGTCGATGGCGCGGCCGATCGGGCCGACGCCCGCGGGCTGGTTGCGATAGACGTAATCGAGGGTCGAGCCGGAATCGAAGCCGGTGCGATGGCCGAGCGCCACGCCCTCGGACAAGAGACCGCCGAAGCGCAGGCCGAGGCGCGTGAAGGCCCAGTAAAGGCCGCCCGGCGAGGCGAGCGGCAGCGGGCTCGCGAGCCGGTCCGCCTCGTCGCGCGTGTAGCCGAACTTGTCGGCATCCTGCAGTGATGGCCGCTGCAGCGGTTCATCGAAGCGCGCCAGCAGGAAGCGGCGCGCATGCCGAACCGCGACCGCACGGCCGAGCTCGCCCAGCGTGTCGTGATAGAAGCCCGGCAGCACATGGCGTTCCTTGATCGGCGTGCCGAGGTTGACGAAGAACTCGTGCTGCGGCGCATGGTGCACGACCCAGTCGGAGCCGGAGATCAGGAGCTGCGTCGGAATATTGATCGCGCGCGCATCGGCGACGACGCGCTCGGCGGTGTCGTAGAGGCCGAGCAGGATATTGACCGAGATCGGCCGGGTGATCAGCGGATCGGTCTCGTAGGACTTGATGCGCTCCGGATCGTGGGTGAGGAAGCGCGGCTTGACGTAGGAATTGACGAAGAAGTTGCCGCGCAGGCGATGCTGCAGCTTCAGCCCCGGCCGCGCGAACGGCACATAGAGCTTCACCCGGAAGGCGGGCGAGGCCAGCACCATGGCGCGGATCCTCGGCGCATAGTCATGCGCCCATGCCGAGACCAGCACGGCGCCGACGCTCTGCGCGATCACAGCCATGTTCTCGACCGAGATGCCGTCCGCGCCCGCGATGTGCTCGACGAAGCTCTGCACGTCGCGGATCGAATGGCCGATGCTCGGCGAGAAGCCGCGCTCGCCGGGCGAGCGGCCATGGCCGCGCGCGTCCCAGGCGTAGAAGGCGAAGTCCGGCAGGTCGAGCTCGTCGACCAGATGCGCCATGCGGCCGCCGTGCTCGTGGCCGCGGTGGAACAGGATGATGGCGCCGCGCGGCGTGCCGGCGGCAGGCCAGTGGCGGAAGAACAGCTCGATGCCGTCGTGCGTGAGAAAGGTCCGCTCGTTGACGGTGCGCATCAGCAGCATTTCCCGATGAATTTGACCCACACTCCGTTCGTGCCCGCGAAAGCGGGCATCCAGAGCGGCACGTCCGAGCCCTGCGGCTCTGGGTCCCCGCTTTCGCGGGGACGAACGGAGAAGCATCGATCCTGCCGGAACATGCGTTGTCCCTCGGTCAAGCGATTTTGGCCTCGGCAAGGCCGCGCGAGACGCGGCGCGCGATCGTGACGGCCAGCAGCAGCGCGATCAGCGGCATGAGCCAGGCCAACCAGTCCGGCATGGCGCCGCCGATGCCGATCCAGAAGGCGAGCGCGCCGAACACGAAAGCGCGGTCGCTCTTGCCGAGCGGGCCATCATAGCGGCGCGAGGCGCCGATGCCCGGACCGAGCACGCCCGCGAATTCCGTGAGCGCCGCAAGGATGACCACGATCACCACCCAGGCCGGCGAGAAAGGCGCGAGCATCGCAAACGGCAGGTAGACCGCGGCGTCGGAGACCACGTCGCAGATCTCGTTGAGATACGCGCCGAGGTCCGACTTCTGACCGAACTCGCGCGCGAGCATTCCGTCGATGGCGTTGAGCGCCATGCGGATGAAGAGCCAGAGCGGCACCAGCAGGAACAGGAGCCGCGCGGGCGCGAGCGCGAGCACGATGCCGAGCAGCACCGAACCGGCGGCCGCGAGGATGGTGACCTGATTGGCCGTGATGCCCCGGCGCGCTAGCTCGGCCACGAACGGCCGCAGGAGGTCCTGGAAGCGCGGCTTGAGATCGTAAAGGGTCACAGGCACCAACTCGATGAAGGACGTACGGCTTGGTCGGCCGAGAAGCCGTTTCGGTTCATCGCGTTAGCTCCCTCCCCACCACCGATATGTCAGGTCCCGACCGGGGCCGGCATGGTGATGAACTCGCGCAGCGCGTGCCAGAAGAGGTGGCGGTTGTTGGCGTAGACCACCGAATGCGCGATCCCCGGCAGCACGACGAACTGTTTGTCGCCGTTCGGGAGCTGCAGATAGAAGTCGGTCAGGTCCTGCATGCTGGCGATGCCGTCGAACTCGCCGCGCAGAAGCATCGTCGGCGCTTTCACCTGCTTCGGGTCGACCAGCGGCAGGTTCGCGACCATGTCGAGATAGGTGCCGGTCGGCACCTGATTGCCGAACTTCAGCTCCTCGTCGGCGAGCGCATCGGCAACCACCATGTCGGTGGTGCCGGGCTTGTCGCGCGTGAAGATCGAGCGGATCATCTCGCGGTCGCGCAGGCGGCGCGTGTTGGCGCGATACTCCTCGATGCGCTTGGCGCGATTGGCGAGCGTCGGCGAGCCCGTGCCCTTGTAGGTGAAGGCGACCAGCACCAGCCGGTCGACGCGGTCCGGCTGCGCGGCCGCGAAGGCGGCGGCCCGGATGGCGCCGGACGAGGTGCCGCAGAAATGCAACTTGCCGCGGCCGCTCTCGCGCGCCACCAGCTCGGTGCCCACTTTCAGATCCTCGACGCCGCTCGCGATATCGGAATTGTTGCCCGAGGAACCCGAGCGGCCATAGCCGTCGTGATCCATGGTCCAGACGTCGAAGCCGTACTGGGCGAACTTGTCCATCAGCGAGTAGTCGGTGCGGCCCGGCACCGCGAGATCGAAGGTGGAGCGCGAGGAATTGGACGAGCCGTGCACCAGGAACAGGACCGGCAGCGGCGCTGAGTTCGGCCCCGGCGCGCCGACGCGCTTGCGAAACAGGTGCAGCGGTGTGTCGCCCTTCTTGGCCGTGTATTCACGGCTCCAGATCGGGCCTTCGCCGAGGCGCGTCATTTCGGTCTGCGCCCGCGCCGGGGACCCGACGGTTCCGGCGAGCGCGCCGAGGCCCGCGGCCTGCATGAGCGAGCGGCGCGCGATCAGCTGTCCGAACAACGACATGGCGTCCTCCTGACGGACCGTAAGGTTCCAATCTAGCAGACCGCCCGGCCGGCAGATACGGGGCGCGCGACGCTGCTATTCTGGATGGTGAACTGATTCGAGGAGAGCGATGTACCGGCGCGATCTCATCCGGCTGGCCTTGGGCGCAGGCGCGGCCCTCATCCCGGGCGCAACGCTGGCCCAGGTCGCGAGCCAGCCCTTCCCGCAATGGGTGGAGGCGTTCCGGCCGCGCGCGCGGGCGCGCGGTATCTCGGACGCGACCTATACGCGGGTGATGGGCTCCCTGAAGCCCGACACCTCGGTCTATCGGCTCGACCGCAACCAGGCGGAGTTCAACGAGCAGCTCTGGCAATACCTGAACCGCCGCGTCTCGGATTGGCGCATCCGCACTGGCCAGGAGCGCGCGCGCGAGCACGCCGCGCTGCTGGCGCGCATCGAGAAGGACTATGGCGTCGAGCGCTCGGTGATCCTCGGGCTGTGGGGCATCGAGTCGACGTTCGGCGATCCGCTGGTGCAGCAGAATCATATGCGGCCCGTGATCCCGGCGCTCGCCGCGCTCGCCTGGGGCGAGCCGCGCCGGCGCAGCTACTGGGAGAAGGAGCTGCTCAACGCGCTGGTGATCGTCGAGCGCGGCTGGGCGACGCCCGACGAGATGCGCGGCTCCTGGGCGGGCGCCATGGGGCACACGCAATGGATGCCCGAGGTGTGGCTCAATCTCGGCGTCGACTATGACGGCGACGGGCGCGTCAATCCGTTCGGACGGCCCGACGATGCTCTCGCGGGCGCGGCGCGCTACCTGCTGCAGCGCGGACACTATCGCCGCAACGAGCATTGGGGCTACGAGGTGCGCGTGCCCGCCGGACTCACCGGCGGCGACCGCACTTACGCGGCCTGGCAGAGCGCGGGCGTCACGCGCGCCGACGGGCAGGCGTTTCCGCAGCCGAACGCGACCGCGAAGCTCTGGATCCCGGTGAACGGTGGGCCCGCCTTCCTGCTCGGCCCGAACTTCTATGCGGTGCGCAGCTACAATCCGTCGATGAACTACACGCTGTCGATCGTGCATCTCGGCGATCGCGTGGTCGGCGGCGGACCCTTCGTGCAGAAGTTTCCCAACAGCGAGCGTCCGCCGACGCTCGACGAGGTGCAGGAGATCCAGCGCCGCCTCACGCAATTGGGCTTCGACACCGCCGGCACCGACGGGCGCGTCGGCAACCAGACCATGCGCGCCGTCCGCGACTTCCAGAAGCGCGTCGGCATGGAGCCGGCGGATGGCTACGCGGGCGTGAAGCTGCTGGCACGATTGCGGCAGGGGCTGTAGGGCGCGCATTCGCCCGGTGCAGGCGATGAACCACGCACCCCGGTTCGCGCGACCAATCACCCGCCATGATCGCGTCCCGCCTGTTCCTTGCATTGCTACTCTCAGCACTGATCGCGCCGGCGCAGGCGCAGGTGGCCACGAACGGTCGCCTCTGCATCGTCCCGGTGGCGGACAGCGCGACGGAGGACGGCCAGCGGCCCGTGAGCCACGCGTTGATGCTGCCCGGCCTCGCGCGCCCCATTCTCTATCCGGCGGGCGGGCACACAGGGCTGCGGACGATCGACGAGGAGCGCCGGCTCCTGCGGGTGCCGACCGTTCCGGGGGGCGAGCCGAACCGTTTCGCGCAGGATCCGAGAACCGGGCGCATCCTCGCCATGGGAGCCGGCGGGCTGTTCTGGCTCGTGCCGCAAGGGCCCGCCTTCCAGATGGTCCAGGCGGTGGACAAGCGTCCGCTGAGTCGCCTGCACGAAATCCGCTACAGCGCGCGTCTCGAGGGCTTCGTCGTCTTCGACGTCAACGGCGTGTTCTTCCTCACGCGCGACGACAAGGTCGTGCCCCTGCCCGTCCCCGCGGTCTCGCGCACGCATGACGGCTACGATCTGCCGGCGTTCGATGGCCGGCTCGTGCTGGCGGGGCGCGACGTGGTGATGCGCTACGACGACGGCGCGCGCGTGGAGCTGATCCGGCTGCCGACCGGCGAGACGATGCGCGGCGTAGAGCTCGGAAGCGGCGGCACCAGCGTCCTCGTCCGCACCGAGACCTACACGCACACCGTGACCTTGCCGGAGCACCGCACCTGGCGCTCGCGCTATGGCGTCGGACGCGTGGAAGGCGAGCAGCTCGTGCGCGTGCCGCGCAAGGAGCTCGGCGATACCGTGCTGCGCCTCGACGCACCGAGCATCGGCAAGACGCTGCTGTTCAGCGAGGCCGGGCTCTACGAGCTCGGATCCGATGGCCGAACGACCACGCCGCTGCCGCTGCCGTTCGATGCGCGCGAGACGCCGATCCGTTCGGTCGGCGAATTGGCGGCGTCGCGACTCGTGCTCATCTTCACGAGCCAGAATGTCTACGCGATGGACCGCGATGCCGTCGTGACGAGCGTTCCGGGTGGCGACAAGGTCAGTCCTGGCCATGAGCCCAACAAGGGCGTCATCCCGGAACGCGACGAGATGCTGGTCGCCGACGCGCGCGGGCTCTACCTCGTGCTGGATCGCACACGAGCGGGCGACGCAGCGTGCGGCTCGATGTAGCGCGCGTCAGATCTTCGGCGGCTTGCGGGCGATGCCGGTCCAGAAATCGAGCGCGGCCTGATAAACGGCGCGGCCCATGGCAATGTTCTGGAAGCGCAGCGCCAACTCCGGGCGGCCCTCGTAGCGCGCGGCGATGGCGGCGAGCGCGTCCAGGCGCGCGCGGTAGGCCGCGGCCTGCGCCTCGGCCAGGCGGCGGATGTCCGCCGTAGTGGAGAGCTCGCTCGCCATCAGCTTGAACTGCGAGAGATCGCGCACCTCGAGCGAGCGGTCGGTCGGCGTGCGCACCCAGGCGGTGATCACCTCGCGGCCCTTGCGCGTCAGCGTATAGACGCGGCGCCGGCGGCCGTTGGTCTCGCGCTTCTCGCGCACCAGCCCGGCATCCGTGAGGCGGGTGCATTCGCGATAAACCTGCGTGTGCGGCGCCGACCAGAACTCGGCCGCGATCTGCTCGAGCGTGCGCTCGATCTCGTAGGTCGTGACGGGCGCGCGCAAGGCGATGACGGTGAGCACCGCATAGGCCTGGTCGGTCAATTCCTCAGCCATGGGTATCAAGCTAGCGTTGACATCCTGCCAATGGAAGGGTCATAATCGATCATACCAATGGTAGGATGGAGGCGCGGCATGACGGAGCTTCACGCTGATGTCGCCATTGTCGGGGCGAGCCTTGCCGGATGCACCGCGGCGCGCCTGTTCGCCTTACAGGGCCTCCAAGTGGTCCTGGTGGAACGCCAGAGCGATCGCGCCGCTTACAAGCGCCTGTGCGGGCACTTCATCCAGCCGCCCGCCGTTCCCGTCATGGAGCGTCTCGGGCTGGCGCCGCTGATCGAAGCCGCGGGCGGCGTGCGCACGCATATCGACCTGTGGACGAAGTGGGGTCCGATTCCGCACGCGGCGCCCGGCGAGACGCCCGGCCATGGCTATGCGCTGCGCCGGTCCCGGCTCGATCCGATGCTGCGCGAGCTCGCGATCGCGACGCCGGGCGTGACCTATCGCGGCGGAGCTGCCGTCACTGGATTGCCCGAGGATGGTGGCCTTGTTGCGCGCTGCGCCGATGGGGAGATCCGCGTGAAGGCGCGACTGGTCGTCGGCGCGGACGGGCGCGCCTCGACGGTCGCCGAGCTTGCGGGCGCGCGGACCGCGACCTCGACGAATGCGCGCTTCTGCACCATGGCATATTTCACGGGCGTCGATCTCGGCCTCGGGCCGGACGTCTCGGCGCGACTCTGGGCCGTCGAAGGCGACGCGGCCATCGCGTCACGCAACGACGACGGCGTCACGCTGCTCGCGCTGTTCCTCGACAAGCAGCGCCTCGCGAGCTTCCGGGAGAACCGCGAGGCGGCTTTCCTCGATTATTGGCGCACCCTGCCCGATCCGCCGCGGATCGAGGGAGAGCGCATCTCCAACCTGATCGGCTATCTCGACTATCCGGTGCAGGACCGCGACGTCGTTCCGCGCCCGGACGTGGCGCTGATCGGCGACGCCGCGCATTCGGCCGATCCGGTGTGGGCGATCGGTTGCGGCTGGGCCTTCCAGAGCGCGGCCTGGCTGGTCGATGCCGCGACGCCAGCGCTCAAGGGAGAGGCTACGCTCGCGCAAGCGCTGGACGGCTACAAGCGCCGGCGCAAGCGGGAGATCGGCGGCCATCAACGCTTCCTCGCGCTTGCGGCCGCCAGCACGAAGGCCAACCCGATCCAGAAGCTGATGTTCTCGGCCGCCGTGCACGATCGCCAGACCGCGCGGCTGCTGCACGCCTTCGCGGCGCGCAGCATCCCGGTGCGGCGCTTCCTCTCGCCGCGCGCGCTCGCGCGCGCCGCGTGGGTGAATCTGCGGGCGCGGTTCGCCGATGGAAACAGGGCGCCGCGCTCGACAAATCCCGTGAGCGCCTGAGCGCCTGAGCGCCGAGGCGGTGGAGCGGCGCAAATCCTCCCCGCCCTCGGAAGAAAACCGGGGCGTCAGTTGACGACACGTCACGGGTTCGCTTGCCGGAGCACCTCGGCAACCGAGTGGCGGAAGGTTTCAGAAAATTGTCGGCAGTCGACCTGGGGTAACGCCCCGCGAAAAACCAGGGTTCGGCCCCAATGCGAACCGGTGACCTCCTCAACACGTGCCGCGTTGACTCATCCACACATCATCAAGGCAAGGGAGAGTTCAATGCGGCGTGCTCTGATCCTCACGGTATCGGGACTGACGCTTGCTCCCTTCTTCACTGACGACGCGGCCGCGCAGCGACGCGGCGGATTCCACGCCGCCCGGGTCGGCGCAGTCGGCGCCGGCCGTCCCGCAATTGCCCGCGCCGGGATCTCGGGTCAGAGATTTGCAGGGGCCGGCGTCGTGCGCCCGGGCTGGCAGGGGTCGCCCGGCTGGGGCTGGCGCGCCGCCAGCGTTCAGCGCCCCGCCTGGAATCGTCCCGCATGGGGGCCGGGGTGGGGAGGCTCCACGTGGCAGTCTGGCTGGCAGCCAGGGTGGAGCGGCGGCTCACGATGGGCGTGGCATCGCCCCGGCTGGGGTTGGAACCGCCCCGGTTGGGGTTGGGGCGCAGCCGGTGTCGGCTTCGCAGCCGGCGTCGCCGCAACCTCTCCCTGGGGCTGGAGCTCATGGGGCAATGATTGCCCCATGGTCCGGCAGCGCGTGTGGGACGGCTTCGGTTATAGCGTGAGGTGGGTGAACTCCTGTTACGGGTGGTGAGCCCTACCCGGCCTTCAGCGAGAAGCCGCCGTCGACCAGGATCGACTGGCCGGTGATGAAGTCGGCTTCGTTCGACGCGAGGAACAGGATCGCGTTGGCGATGTCGTCGACATGGGCGAAGCGCTTGAGATAGGTGCCGGCCAGCATGTTGGTCCGGACCTCCTCGGGAAGGCTGCGCAGCACGTCGGTGTCGGTGTGGCCCGGGAGCACAACGTTGACGTTGATGTCGGGGGCGAGCTCCTTGGCCATGGTCTTGGTGAGGTTGATCACGCCGGCCTTGGCGGCCGAATAGTCCATGGTGCCTTCGCGGCCGCAATGATCGAGCCCGCGCACCGAGGAGATGTTGACGATCTTGCCGGAATGCGCGGCGCGCATGTGCCGGGCGGCGGCCTGCGCCATGAGGAAGGTGCCGATCAGGTTGACGCGCAGCACGTCGGTCCATTCCTCGACGGTCTTGTCCATGAACTTGGCGCCGCGGCCCATGCCGGCATTGTTCACCAGGATATCGATGCGGCCGAAGTCCTTGGCGAAGGCGTCGACCACGCGCACACAGTCGTCCTTGCTGCCGACGTCGCCCAGATAGGTCGCGAGCTGCAGGCCTTCCGCGGCCGCATCTGCCTTGGCCTTGGCGAGCGAAGCCTCGCCCTTTCCCATGATGCCGACGCGCGCGCCCTCGCGGGCAAAGCGGAAGGCGGTGGCGCGGCCGATGCCGCGGCCGCCGCCGGTGATCAGGGCGCACTTGCCCGCGAGGCGTGACATTTCTTTTGCTCCTGTGATTTGCAGATTGCGGTGACTTCTAATCCGTCATCCTGAGGTGCGAGGGCTCGCCGCGCTGCGGCGAGCGCGAGCCTCGAAGGATGAACGGCCGAGGCGCTTCAGCGAGCATGCTGGGAGTCCCGGGCCGTCGCCCTTCGAGGCTCGCCCTGCGGGCGAGCACCTCAGGGTGACGGTCGAGAGGTTGGAGTGTGCGGCAACAATAACCATCACGACTGGATGTCGCTCATGCCTTCGTCGAGCTTCCGTTCGATGAAGTCCATGTGGGCCACGATGGCGGCGCGGGCCTCGTCCGGCGCCTTGCGGCGGACCGCGTCGTAAATGGCGTAGTGGTGGTCCCAGATCAGCTTCTGCTCCTCGCGGTTCGGGATGAAGCGCTTGAAGCGATAGAAGGCCGAGAAGCCCTCGCGCAGGATCGCCATGATGCGGACCGCAATCGGGTTACCGGTGGCGCCCGCGAGCGCCGCGTGGAACGCGATGTCGTTCTTCTCCCACTCGTCGCCGGTGACGTCGAGGCCCTGCATGGCGTCGAGGCGCGCCTTCATGTCGGCGAGCGCGGACTCGGGCGCGACCTTGGCGGCCTGCGCGGCGCACCAGCCTTCGAGGGCGCGGCGGATCTCGAAGAACTCGGTGATCCGGTGTGCTTCCTTCTTGATCAGCTCGATCAGCGGCCGGTCGATCGGCTCGCTCGGCGCGGCGCCGACCACGAAGCTGCCGGTGCCGTGACGCACCTCGATCAGGCCGACAAGCTCGGCCCTATAGAGGGCTTCGCGCACAGTCGGGCGGCTGGTGTTGAGCATCGCCGCGAGCTCGCGCTCCGCGGGGAGCTTGCTGCCGGGCGCGAAGCGACCCGAGCGGATGAACTCCGCGATCTGGGCGAAGACTTCGTCCGACTTGCGACCGCTCTTGAGGGGCGAGAAGCCCGCGATATTGGGATCCGACATCGCGCTAGCCTTTCACGCCGCCGGAGCCCCAGCCGGCGACCATGTATCTTTGGATGAAGACGAACACGAACAGCACGGGTGCGATCACCAGCAGGCCCGCGGCCATGATCATGCCCCAGTCGACGACGCTGGCGTTGTAGAGGTCCGCGATGCCGATGGGCAGCGTCTTGAGCTCGTCGGCGCTGAGCAGCACGCGGGCGAAGATGTAGTCGTTCCAGGCGAGGATGAAGGTGAAGATGCCGGTCGCGATGATGCCGGGCAGCGCCAGCGGCATCACGACCAGCAGCACCGCCTGCCAGCGGCTGGCGCCATCGATCATCGCGGCCTGCTCGATCTCGATCGGAATGCTCTGGAAGAAGGTACGCAGGAGCCAGAGATTGAACGGCAGGCAGAAGGCCGTATAGGCGAGCACCAGGCCGACATGGGAGTTGTTGAGGCCGACATAGCGCATCATCACGTAGAACGGGACGATGATCATGATCGGCGCGAACATGTAGGTGAACAGGATCGTGCCGGCGAGCGCCTCGCGGCCCGGGAAGCGGAAGCGCGTGAGCGCGTAAGCCGCCGGCGTCGAGAAGAGCAGCGTGAGCGCGACCGTCGAGAGCGAGACGACGACGCTGTTCCAGAAATAGGTGAGAAAGCGGGTCTCGGCGAACAGGCGCGCGACATGCTCGAAGGTGACGGTGCGCGGCACGAGCGACGGCGGCGTGACGAAGATTTCCTGCGAGACCTTGAAGGCCGTCGAAGCCATCCAGGCGAAGGGGAACGCCGTGAACACCAGGAGCGCCAGCGCCGCGAGGCTGATCGCGATCCCGCGCGGACTGCGGAAGACGAAGGTCTGGTTCACAGCTTCTCCTCCCGCTGGAAGACGCGGAAATAGATCGCGGCGACGACCGCGAGCATGACGAACATCAGCACCGCCATGGCGGAGCCGCGCCCCGCCTCGTAGAACGCGAAGGTGCGCAAATAGGTGTAGACCGGCAGCGTGCGGATATAGGTCTCGGCGCCGCCGCCCTGGATCATCAGCCAGGGCGTGTCGAACTTGGTGAACATCCAGATCGAGCGCAGCAGCACGATGACGAACAGCACGCTTTTGAGCTGCGGCAGAGTCACATGCCAGAAGCGCTGCCACGCTCCCGCGCCGTCGACGGTCGCGGCCTCGTAGAGCTCAGTCGGGACGGTCTGCAGACGCGCGAGCACGGCGAGCACGACGAAGGGGAAGAACTGCCAGACGCTGACCAGGATCAGCGAGACCATGATCCAGTCGCGGCCCATCCAGCTGATCGGTTGATTGATCAGCCCGGCGTGCTCCATCAGGTAGTTGACGAGGCCGAACTGGCTGTCGAGCAGCCACTTCCAGAGGATCACGGCGACAACGGTCGGGATCACATAGGGGAAGATCACGATGGCGCGCAGAATGTTGCGGCCCGGAAACATCTCGTTGAGCACCAGCGCGGCCGCGACGCCGAGCGCCACCTGCAAGACGATCGCGGTCACCGCATAGACGGTGCCGCGCCAGACGCTGGCCCAGAACTCTGCGTCCTGGAGGATGAGGGCGTAGTTGCCGAGGCCGACCCAGTTCTGCTCGGGGAAGAAGGAGTGCTTGGCGAAGAAGCTGATCCAGGCGCCGTAGAGCACCGGATAGAGCGTCAGCGCGAGCAGCAGCAGCAGCGCCGGCAGCATCAGCAGCCAGCCGGTCAGCGCCTCGGGCAGCGGCCGCCGCTCGCGCGGCGGCGCCGCGTCGAGGCTGTGGCTGGTGTTGGCGAGGGTCATTGCAAAATGCACTCTGAATCTGGACCGTCACCCCGAGGTGCGAGCGAAGCGAGCCTCGAAGGGCGACGGCCGCTGAGCCGCCGCGAACTCGTTGAAAGGCCCGGGCCGTTCATCCTTCGAGGCGAGCATCAAGTCGACGAGCGACTTGATGCCCGCACCTCAGGATGACGGCATCAATGGCAGAGCAAACGCGACTTTACCCCTTCCAGTATCCCTTGCTCTTCATCAGGTCTTCCAGCGCCTTCTGCGCCTTGGCGGCGGCCTTGGCGGGCTCCATCTTCTCGACCGTCACGTCGATGACCATGTCGCGCAGGATGCCGGAGCCGAGCACTTCGAGCAGGTAGGGCTTGCCGGTCATGTCCTCCCAATCGACGATCAGCGTCGGCTTGCCCTGGTCCTTGTCGAGATACTGCTGCTGCACGTCGATCCAGCCCTTCCAGCGCTGGATCATCTCGACGTTCTGATACTTCGCCGAGTTGCGCAGGGACTTGGTGATCGGGAAGAGATGGATCGGGACCGTCTGCACGTATTCGAGATAGTTGTCGTCCTGATAGAAGAATTTCAGGAACTCGATCGCTTCCTTGGTGTGCTTGGCATCCCGGAAGAGCATCCAGGGCTCCTCGTCGACCTGCACGGCGGGCTCCTTGCCGCTCGGGCCGTGCGGCTTCGCCCAGACGTCGAAGGTCTTGTCGTTCGCCATCTCCTTCGGCGCGAATTTCTCGATGAGGCCGGCGCCGCGGCCGTAGCCCATGAACATCATGGCGGCCTTCTGGCCGTAGAGGTTCTGGAAGGTCTGTAGATAGCCGTGGCCTTCCCAGCCGGGCGGCATGTATTGCGTGAGCTCGCGCCAGAACTCGAGCGTCTCGATCATCTTCTTGTCGGTGAGCAGCGGCTTGTTGCTCTTGTCGAACAGCGCGCCGCCGTTCGCCTTGATGAGCTCGCCCAGCATGATGTTCACGAACAGCTTGTCGCCCGGAATCGTGATCCCGTAGATGTCGACCTTGCCGTCGCCATTGGTGTCCTGGGTGAGCGCCTTGGCGGTGGCGAGCAGCTCGGCCCACGTCTTCGGCGGCTGCAGGTTCGCCTTCGTGGCGAGATCCTTGCGATAGATCAGCAGCGAGGTGCCGGCCGCGTGCACGAGGCCGTACTGCTTGCCGTCGACATTGCAGACGCGCTTGACCTGCTCCCAGATATTGTCGGAGCCGATCGCTTTCACGACCTCGTCGAGCGGCAGCAACAGGCCCTTCGACTGGAGCGCCGTGCACGTGATAGGCTGGCCGTGTGACAGCTCGGGCGGGCTGCCGGCGGCGAGCGACGCCAGAATCTTGCCCTCCAGATCACCCCAGGCGAGGCCTTCCGCCTCGATCTTGATGCCCGGATTCTTCTGCTCGAAGCGGCGCGCAATGTCGTTGAACGCCTTGACGGTCTGCGGCTCGGTCTCGGTGTGCCACATGCGCACCACCTTGTCGGCCGCGAGCGCGCTGGTCGCGGACCAGGCGAGGCCGGCTGCGAAGCCGAGCGCCACCATCGTTGGAAGTCTCGTCATCCCATTCCTCCCACGGCGCTTTTGCTTGGCTGCAGGCGGAGGGCGCGCCGGGCCGTCCGCTCCTTTGCGCCACCCCGGTTGCGCGTTGGCGCGCCAGCCCGTAAGTGTCGCCTTGGTCAGAGGTCTGACCACAGTAAGAAAGCCAAGCCGGCCATGTCAACGCGCCGGGTCCGATGATCCCACGGAGTGAAATCGCCCATGCAGTATGACCTCACCCTCATCACGGTGCGGCCCGGCACCCACGGCAAGGCCTTGCCGCTGGTAGAGAAGTGGCTGAAGGCCAATCCCGGCAAGGGCGAGTTCCTCGCCTGCCTCTATTCGGATATCGGCGCGCTCAACCAGATCATGCTGCTGCATGGCTATGAGGATCCGGCGGCGCTCGCGGCGGATCGCGAGGCCGTGGCATTCGGCGGCGAACCATTCGGATGCCTGGAATTCATCACCGCGGTCAGCCGCGATACGTACACCCCCTTCCCCATGGCGGAGCCAATCAAGCCGGGGCAATACGGTCCGATCTTCGAGGTGCGCACTTATCTGCTGCGGCCGGCCTCGCTGGTTCCGACCATCAAGGCCTGGGAAGGGTCGGTGCCGAACCGCGTGAAGCTCTCGCGCATGCTCACCGCGATGTACACGGTCTCGGGCTCTACACCGCGCTTCGTACATATCTGGCCTTATCCGAGCCTCAACGAACGCGCGCAGATCCGCGCAAAGGCCGTCGAGACGGGTGTGTGGCCACCGCCGGGCGGTCCGGACCATCTGCTCACGCAGCAGACGGACATCTTCCTTCCGGCGTCATTCTCCCCTATTCGTTAGCGCATGATCCCGAAAAGTGGGCACCGGTTTTCGGACCAGATCATGCGCCCATAAATAACTTCGAATTTCCCCCTGACACGAACCAGCCGTCGGCCAAGCGACGGCGCCCCAAGAAGGCGAGGAGCATATGTACACAGAGCTCGGTCTCTACATCGACGGCCAGTGGAAGAAGGGCAACGGCAAGGGCGAAGAGGTGCTCAATCCGGCCACCGAGAAGGCGCTCGGCCCGCTGCCGCACGCCTCCAAGGCCGATCTCGACGAGGCGCTCGAGTCCGCCAACAAGGGCTTCAAGGTGTGGAAGGCGAAGTCGGCCTATGACCGCGCCAAGATCATGCGCAAGGCCGCCGACCTGGTGCGCGAGCGCGCAGATCACATCGCCAAGGTGATGACCCAGGAGCAGGGCAAGGTGCTCGGCGAGTCCAAGATCGAGGTCGCGACCACGGCCGACATCATCGACTGGTTCGCGGACGAAGGCCGCCGCACCTATGGCCGCATCATTCCGGGTCGTATGCCCGGCGTGCGCCAGATGGTGATCGCCGAGCCGGTGGGCGTCGTCGCGGCCTTCACGCCGTGGAACTTCCCGACGCTGACACCGATCCGCAAGATGGCGGCGGCGCTCGCGGCGGGCTGCTCGATCATCGTGAAGGGCTCGGAGGAGACTCCCGGCTCGCTAGTCGAGCTTACGCGCTGCTTCATCGACGCAGGCACGCCGCCCGGCGTCGTCAACCTGGTGTTCGGCGTGCCGGCGGAGATTTCCGAGTATCTGATCGCCTCGCCGATCATCAAGAAGATCTCGTTCACGGGCTCGGTGCCGGTCGGCAAGCATCTCGCGGCGCTCGCCGGCAAGCACATGAAGCGCGCCACCATGGAGCTCGGCGGCCACTCGCCGGTCGTCGTGTTCGAGGACGCGGATCCCGAGAAGGTGGCCGACACGATCGCGGCCTTCAAATATCGCAATGCCGGCCAGGTCTGCATCTCGCCGACGCGTTTCTTCGTGCAGGAGAACGTCTACGACCGCTTCCTCAAGCGCTTCACCGACTATGCCAACGGCATCAAGCTCGGTGACGGTCTCGAGGCGGATACCAAGATGGGCCCGCTCGCCAATCCGCGCCGGCTCGACGCCATGGAGGCGATCATCGCCGACGTGAACGCGCGCGGCGGCAAGGTCGTTACGGGCGGCAAGCGCAGCGGCAACCAGGGCTACTTCTTCCAGCCGACGGTCGTCACCGACATTCCGGACGACTCGAAGATCATGACCGAGGAGCCCTTCGGCCCGATCGCGCCGATCGTCACCTTCAAGACCTTCGACGAGGTGGTGCAGCGCGCCAACTCGCTCGAGTTCGGTCTCGCGGCCTATGCGTTCACGAGCTCGACCAAGACCGCGGCCGCGATCTCGGACGCGATCGAGTCCGGCATGGTGGGCGTGAACAGCGTCGCGATCTCCACGCCCGAGACGCCGTTCGGCGGCGTGAAGGACTCGGGATATGGCCATGAGGGCGGCATCGAGGGCCTCGAGGTCTATCTGAACCGCAAGTTCGTCTCCGCAATGTAAGGCGGATGGTTTGCGATCAACCCCGCGGTCGCGAGACCGCGGGGTTTTTCAATTGAGGAACGAGCATGAGCCAGGTCGTCACCATCCTCGGCTACGAGCGCATCCAGGAGCTGGCGAAGGCCCTGCCCCTCGTCGCCAACCGCGACCGCTTTATCTTCGTGCGCCACGGCGAGACCGAGGGCAATCGCACGCGCGTGTTCCAGGTCCCGCATATTCCGCTCAACGAGGTCGGCGAGGCGCAGGCGCAGAAGGCGGCCGCCGCGCTCGCCAAGACGCGCATTGGCCGCGTGGTGGCGAGCCCCATGGTGCGCGCCTGGCGCACCGCGAGCCTGATCGCCGCGCAGCACCACATTCATCCGGAAGCCGACGGCGCGCTCGCCGAACGCTACTATGTCGCGCTCTGGGATACGCCGGTCGTCAAGGAGCTCGACTGGGCTGAGGACCCCTCGGGCTGCGAGCCGATCGCGACCTTCGTGCATCGCACGGCGACGAGCCTGCTGCGCATCCTCGCGGACGACACGACGAAGGACGAGATCGTCGTCGTTGCCCATGGCGGCTCGCTGCTGGTCGCCTGCGCGCTCACCGGCGTGACGCTCTCACAGGACCTGCGCCGCAACGCCGTGCCGCTGCGCTTCACGCGCCAGAACGGCACATGGGCCGCGACCCCGCTGGTCGCAAACGACGGCGAGAAGCGGCTGACGGAGTTTACGTAAACAGTTGGGTGTGCTCGGCGGCCACTGAGCCAACGGTCACGTTCAAGTCTTTCGTCCGCCGAGCGCACGCGTCGGGCGCCACACGCG
>JAEYAU010000056.1 GCA_023404705.1 Pseudomonadota bacterium | reverse complement strand
GTTCGGCGCCGTGGTGCTGGCGGCCTGGCGCGGACAACTCACCTGGGAGGTGGTACGCGAGTCGCTGATCGAGACGGCGGCGACGACCGGCATGATCTTTTTGATCCTGGTCGGCACCTCGGTGCTGCAGTTCTTCATCGAGACCTCGACGCTGCCGCAGAAGCTGCTTGAGCTGATCCGCTTCTTCGACCTGCCGCCGATCGGCGTGCTGATCCTGATCCTGATCGTCTATGTGATCCTCGGCTGCTTCCTCGACTCGCTCTCCATGATGCTGATCACGCTGCCGATCTTCTTCCCGCTGGTGAGCAATCTCGGCTACGACCCGATCTGGTTCGGCATTCTGGTCACCTCGGTGGTCGAGATCGGCCTGATCACGCCGCCCGTCGGCATGAACCTGTTCGTGATCTGCGCGGTGTCGGGCACGATCAAGTTCGAGACCGCCAGCGCGGGCGTGGTGCCGTTCCTCGCCGCCGACGCCACGCGCCTCGTGCTTCTGGTGAGCTTCCCGGCAATCACCCTGTTCCTGCCGAAGCTGCTGATGGGGTAATCGCGCGCCTACGACGCGCGGCCGAGATAGGCTTCGATCACCCGCGGATCCTTCAGCACGGTGGCCGGCGCGCCCTCGGCGAGCGTGCGGCCGTAATCCAGCACGTGGATGCGGTCGGCGAGGTCCGTGACCATCTGCATGTCGTGCTCGATCCAGATCATCGGGATGCCGAGCTCGTGCTTGATGCGCAGGATGAAGCGGGCGAGGTCCTCGCGCTCGTCGCGGTTGAGGCCGGCGGAGGGCTCGTCGAGCAACAACAATGTGGGTTCGAGCGCGAGCGCGCGGGCGAAGCCGACGAGCTTCTGCAGGCCGAAGGGCAGTGCGTCGACCAGTGCGTGCCGCCAGGGCTCGAGCTCGACGAACTCGATGATACGTTCCACGGCTTCGCGGTGGCGCGCCTCCTCGCGGCGCACGCGCCTCGTGAACAGCATCTCGCCGATGGCGCCGGTGGCAATGCGGGCGTGGCGCGCGGTGAGCAGGTTCTCGAGCACGCTCATGTGCGGGAAGAGCTCGCCGTGCTGGAAGGTGCGGGCGAGCCCGAGGCGCGCGATCGCGTGCGGCGCGCGGCCCGCGATGTCCTCGCCCTGAAAGCGGATCGCGCCCTGCCCCCGGTAGATGCCGCTGATGCAGTTGAGCACGCTGGTCTTGCCGGCGCCGTTCGGGCCGATCAGCGCGAACAGCTCGCCCGCCTCGACCGCGAAGGAAACGCCGTCGAGCACCGTGAGGCCGCCGAAGCGCAGCGACAGGCGGTCGAGCGTGAGCTCAGCCATACCACCTCCGGCTCCGGCGATACTGCTTGATGTCGCGATAGCTGCGGCGCTCGCCGCCGGCGTGGCCGAGGTAGAACTCCTGGATATCGGCATGGCCGCGCAGGCGCGCGCCGTCGCCGTCGAGCACGATGCGACCGTTCTCCATGACGTAGCCGTAGTCGGCGATCTCCAGCACGGTGGCGGCGCTCTGCTCGACGATGAGGATCGAGATGCCGAGGGCGCTGCGGATCTCGACCAGGCGGCGCACCAGATCCTCGACCACCACGGGCGCAAGGCCGAGGGAGAGCTCGTCGACCAGCAGCAGCTCGGGCCGGCACACCAGCGCGCCGCCGAGCGCGAGCATCTGCCGCTCGCCGCCGGAGAGCAGGCCGGCCTCGCGCGTGCGCAGCTCGGCGAGCTTGGGGAAGAACTGATAGACCAGCGCCTCGCGCTCGCGCCGCTCGGCGGCGCTCAGGCGCGGCGAGACCGGCGCCATCAGGTTCTCGGCGACCGTCAGGTTGGGGAAGACCTTCTCGCGCTCCGGCACCAGCACAATGCCGCGGCGCGCGATCTCGTGCGGCGGACGATTCTCGATGCGCGTGCCATTGTGGAGGATCGCGCCTTCGGTGACGCGGGCGTCGTCGAGGCCGAGGAAGCCCGAGACGGCGCGCAGGGTCGTGGTCTTGCCGGCGCCGTTGGTGCCGAGGATGGCGACGATCCGGCCCGGTTCGACGCGGAACGTGATGCCCTGCACGGCCGTGATGGCGCGGTGATAGACGACTTCGAGCTTGTCGACCGCGAGCAGGCTCATCGGCGCGCTCCCGCGACCGGCTTGTGGCGGAACGGCCAGAGCAGGAACCAGCTCTGGATGCGGCGCCAGATGCCGACGAGGCCGAGCGGCTCGAAGACCAGGAACAGGATCATGACGACGCCGAAGGCCGCGTAATTCACGGCGAACTGCACGCCCGCGAGCGCGCCCGGCAGCGCCGCCAGCGCGGTCTCGATCGCATACGGGAACAGCGTCACGAAGACCGCACCGAGGATCGCGCCAAGCAGGGAGCCCATGCCGCCGATGATGATCATCGCGACATACTGGATCGTCAGGAACAGCGAGAAGGCCTCGACCGAGACAAAGCCGCGATAGTAGGCGAACAGCGCGCCGGCAAGCGCCGTGAAGGCGGAGCTGATGACGAAGGCCGTGAGCTTGGCGCGCGCGACATTGATGCCGAGCGCCTCCGCGACGGTCTCGTGCGCACGCACGGAGCGCCAGGCGCGGCCGGTGCGGCTGCGCAGCAGGTTGATGCAGGCCAGTAATACGAGCGCGGCGGCGAGCAGGAGGACGAAGTACCAGGCTTTGCCGTTGGTGAGCTCGGAACCCAGAAGGCGCGGCGGGTCGATGACGATGCCGGTCGAGAAGCCGCGCTTGGTCTCGTATTCGCCGCCCAGATAGACGACGACGAAGTGCAGCGCGAGCGTGCTCACCGCGAGATAGAGGCCGCGCAGGCGCAGCGACGGCAGGCCGAAGACGACGCCGAACAGCGCGCCGACCAGAGCAGCGGCGGGCAGCGTGATCCAGAACGGCGCGCCGAATTCCTTGAACAGAATCCCGGCCGTGAAGGCGCCGGCCGCGAGCAGGCCCGCATGGCCGAGCGAGATCTGGCCGCAATAGCCGGTGAGCAGCATCAGCGCGACAGCGCCGATCACGGCGAGGAAGACCTGGCACGCGAGATCGAGGCTGAAGGGCGAGGCAAGGAACGGGAAAACGACGAGCGCCAGGAGGAAGAGCGCGAAACTCACGCGTTCGAGCCGCGTTTCGACGAGGCGGAAGTCCTGGTCGTAGCTGGTGCGGAAATAGCCGCTCGCGCGCGGCAGGCGCCTAGACACGATCGAGCTCCTCGCGCGTGCCGAACAGGCCCCAGGGGCGCACGACCAGCATGGCGATCAGCACGAGGAACGGCACCACGTCGGAGAGCAGCGGGTCGACGTAGTGGATGAGCCAGATCTCGGCGGCCGCAACGATGAGCGAGCCCGCGAGCGCGCCGACCAGGCTGTCGAGACCGCCGACCAGCGCGGCCGGGAAGGCTTTCAGGCCGATCGTGACCATGGTGCCGGTGAGCGCGGAGTCGAGGGCGATCAGCATGCCGGCGAGCGAGCCGGTGAGGGTCGAGAGGCCCCAGGCGAGCGCGTATACGCCGTGCAGGTTGATGCCGCGCTGGGCGGCGAGGAGCGGGTTCTGGCCGGCCGCGCGCATGCGCACGCCCCAGCGGCCGTAGCGCAGGAAGACGAACAGCGCGCCGTAGATCGCGAGATTGGAAAGGACGAGCACGGCCGCGAAGGTCGAGATGCGCGCGCCGCCCGGCAACGCAATGGGCGGATTGGAGAGGCCGAGCGCCTGGCCGGGATAGTGCTGCTGAGCGGACCATACGAGGATGATCACGCCGCGCAGCAGGATGCCGAGCGCGACCGTGGTGAGCACGGCGGCGAGCACCATCTCGCCAGTCATCTTGCGCATGAGGAAGAGATAGACCAGCACGCCGACCACGAGGCTGAGCACGATCGCGGACGCGATGGCCGTGAAGGCATTGCCGGCGAAGAGCGAGGCGGTGGCGAGGAGCAGATAGGCGCCGAGCATCATCAGCTCGCCATGCGCGAGATTGAGCACGCGGCTGACGCGATAGATCAGCACATAGCCGCAGGCGATCAGTGCGTAGATGGACGCGAGGACGATGATGTTGACGGTGAGCTGCACGGGGGACCTTGCAAATGAGCCGGCTGTACTCTCCGTCATGCCCGGCCTTGTGCCGGGCATCCACGCCTTGCGACGGCGCAGCAAGAAAGACGTGGATGGCCGGGACAAGCCCGGCCATGACGAGCAAACGTCACTTCACGTCGTACGCC
Organism: Pseudomonadota bacterium; assembly: GCA_023404705.1. GTDB lineage: Bacteria > Pseudomonadota > Alphaproteobacteria > Rhizobiales > Xanthobacteraceae > FEB-22. The sequence goes on along the minus strand of JAEYAU010000056.1, from coordinate 16,441 downwards.
ACCCAGTCCTTCGCGCGCACGATGGCGTTCTTCGATGTGTCCCAGCCGTAGACGCGATAGTATTGGCGCGTGCGGAAGTGGTTGTCCTTGGTCCACTCGATCGGACCGCCGCGCAGGCCCTTGGTGTCGACCTTGAGGTCGGACATCGCGGCCGCGACCTTCGCGGGCGTCGCGGGCCAGGGCGTCGCCTTCAGCGCGGCCTCGATCACCATGGCGGCGATCCAGCCTTCGGCCATCTGGTTGGCGGGATATTTGATGCCGGCCTTCTGCGCGGCGTCCGCGATCTCCTTGTGGATCGGCAGGCCGTCCTGGAACAGGGCGTTGGCGCCGACCACCCAGAACTTGCCGTCCTTCAGGCGCGCGAGCTCGGCCTCGGCCTCGAGATGCGCCCAGGCGACATAGTCGTTCTCCCAGCCGAGCTTGCGCAACGCTTCCAGGGTGCGCACCTGCGTCACCCAGGGCGCCCAACTGAACACCCAGGTCGCGCCCGCATCCTTCAGCTTGGTCGCGAAGGGCGTGTAGTCTGGCGTCGGCGGCGGGATCACTTCGCTGTCGACCACCGTCATGCCGAGGTCGGGCGCCTGCTTGGCCGCGAACTCGATCTCGCCGCGCGAGATCGGGATCGCCATGGCGGCGAGGCCGAGCTTCACGGGCGCCTTCGCGGTCTCCTTCACGAAGGCGAGCGCGGCGCGGCTGTCATAGGTCGACGCATAGGCCGTAGTGCAGAACTGCAGCGCATCGGCTGGCGGATAGACCTCCTTGGGGCAGACGCCGCCCGAGAACAGCAGCGGCACGCCGGCGCGCTTGGTCTCCGCCACCACCGGCGCGTAGGTCGAGGACAAGCTGGCATTGATCAGCAGCACCGCGCTGTCCTGCGTGAGCAGCTTCTTGGCGTTCGCGGTCGCCTTGGAGGGCTCGGCCGAGTCGTCCTGGATGACGAGACGGACCTGCTTGCCGTTGATGCCGCCGGCCGCATTGACGCGATCCATGTAGATGCGCAGCGCCTCGACTGCGGGCGCATAGGTGCTGGCGGGCGGGCCCGTGAGTGCGGCCGTGATGCCGACCACATAGGCGTCCTGCGCGGCGGCCGGCGCTGCGATGAGCGCGAGCGCCGTGGCCATCAGGTATCTGCGCATGTCTCTCCTCCCTGGTTCTTGTCTCACGCGCGTGCGCCGCGCACCTCCGCGGCGAGCAGGCGCTCCTCGGTGTCGTCGTACATGCTCTCGATCAGCTCGCCGAAGCGGCGCTCCATGAGGGCGCGCTTCACCTTGCGGGTGGGCGTCACGGGCTCGCCCTCCTCTTCGGGATCGAGCGCCTTCGGCAGAATGCGGAAGTCCTTCACCTGCTCGACGCGGGCGAGCGCTGCGTTGGCCTTGTCGATCTCGGCGCGGATCAACTCGCGCACGCGCGCGTGATGCGCGAGGCTGGTGAACCCCGTATAGGGCACGTCATTACGGCGCGCCCATTCCGAGACGGTGTCGAAGTCGATCTCGATCAGCGCCGTGAGGTATTTGCGGCCATGGCCGATCACGACGGCTTCGCCGATGTAAGGGCTCGCGCGCAGTGCGTTCTCGACCGTGACGGGCGAGATCGTCTTGCCGCCGGCCGTGACGATGAAATCGCGCGCACGGTCGACGAGTCGCAACGCGCCGTCGCGCCATTCGCCGACATCGCCCGTGTAGAGCCAGCCGTCGCGCAAGACTCCGCGCGTCGCTTCGTCGTTCTGCCAGTAGCCCTCGAAGATGTCGGGGTTGCGCACCAGAACCTCTGCGTGATCGCCGAGGCGCACCTCCCAGCCTTGCGGGATGGTGCCGACATCGCCTGGACGCGGGAACGGCCCGGGCTGACCCGCGATGATGCCGCCCGCGGTCTCGGTCTGGCCATACATCTCACAGACGTTGACGCCGTACATGTGCCAGAGCGTCATGGTGTCGGCCGGCAGCGGCGCGCCGCCGCTGATCACCAGCTCGAGCTTGTCGAAGCCGAGCTTGTTGAGGATCGGCGTGAACACGGCGGCGCGGCAGGCCGCATAGAGCATCTCCTGCGCGGCGCTCGCCTGCTTCTCCCAGCGCCGGCGCGCATGCTCGCGGGCGAAGCGCATGGCGAGCTCGTAGGCGCCGCGCTTGGCGCTCGTGGAATTGAGGACGCCGACCAGCACCTGGGAGGCGAACTTCTGCAGATAGCGAGGAACCGTGAACAGGATCGTCGGCGCGACCTCGAACAGCGTGGTGGCGAGATCCTCCGGGTCCTCGCCGAAATGCGGCACCAGGCGCGAGATTAACGGCAGCGTCACGGCGACATCGCGGCCGAGCACGTGGCAGACCGGCAGATAGACCACCGTGCGATGGTCCTTGGCGGCGAGCGTCGGATAATGGCTGACGATGTTGGCCGTGGCCGCGAGATGCTTGCCGTGCGTGACGAGCGCGCCCTTGGGATTGCCGGTGGTGCCGGAGGTGTAGACGATGAAGGCCGGATCCTCGGGCCGCACACGGGCCACACGCCCCGTGAAGGCGGGGAGATCGGGCTCAGGCGTTGTGTCGAGCAGCGCGCGCCAGCTCTGCAGACGCGCATCCGCGTAGTCGAACATCGCCGTGTCATCGACGACGACGATGTGCTCCAGATCCGGCAGGCGGTCGGCGACGCCGAGGATCTTATCGACATATTCCTGGTCCTCGGCGACGAACAGCACGGCGCCGCCGTCGCGCATCTGAAATTCGACTTCCGCCGCGGAGGCCGTCGGATAGATGCCGTAGACCACGGCGCCGAGCGACTGCGCGGCGAGATCCGCGATGATCCATTCCTCGCAAGGGTCGCCCATGATGGCGACGCGGTCGCCCGCCTTCAAGCCGAGCGTGGAGAAGACTTCCGCCGCATGCCCGACGAGCCGCGCGTAATCGCGCCAGGTGCGCTCGCGATAGAGGCCGAGATGCTTGGAGCGGAACGCAACGGCGTCGGGCGTGGCCGCGGCGCGTTCGCACAGCAGCTGCGGCGCCGTCTTGCGGCGCAGGCCCTCCGCAGCGATCTCCATCGCGCGTGCCTCCCCGAAGCGTTGCCGCCGGAATTCGATAGCTCAATAGACTAGAATTCTATAGCTCGTTAGACAAGCCGCGAATGATCTCAACGTCGGCCGCGCGGCCGCGCGCCCTCGATGGCGAGGCGCGCGAAGCCGTCGACGATGCGCTCGATGCTGGCATTCGCCTCCTTGCCGTACCAGGCGGGCGCCGCATTGCACATGCCGAGCACCGCCAGCGCCGAGAGACGCACGTCGAGATCGGCGCGGAAGTCGCCCGAGGCGACGCCCTCCTTCAGCACGCCCTCGAAGATGCGCTCGAGTGCACGCGACTGGCGGCCGATGCGGCGCCGGCTGTCGTGCGGCAAATGCTGGCGCTCGTTCAGGAAAACCCGCACGTAATCGGCGCGATCGAGCAGCGGCGTGAGATGCGAGGTGATCAGGCGGCGCAGTTTCTCGGGCGGCGTTGCGGAGGTGGCCGCGATGGCGGCGGCCGCTTCGACGAAGCCGTCCACGCCCTTCAGGCAGACCAACTCCAGCGCCTGTTCCTTGGAAGAGAAATAGTAGTAGAGGCTCGCCTGACGGATGCCGAGCACGTCGGCGATGTCCTGGGTCGAGGCGCCATGGAAGCCGCGCTCTGCAAAGACGCGCGCGGCCGCGTCGATGATCTCGGCGGAACGCCGGCGCGGATTTGGCTTGCGGCGGGACGCCAGGGAGACGACGGCCATCTGCCCTCTCGCATGAGCTTGGAGTTGCTTTGTCGCACGGACGCGGGCTAAATGCCATCTATTAAACTATAGAATTACGGGAGACGCTCGATGACCGCCGGCCGCCCGCCGTTCCGCGCTGATCATGTGGGGAGCTTGCTGCGTCCGCAGGCCTTGCGCCAGGCCTTCCGGCAGCACGCGGCCGGGCAACTCAGCGACGCGGATTTTACGCGGCTGCAGGACGGCTGCATCCGGGACGTGGTGCGGCTGCAGCAGGAGGTCGGGCTGCAGGTCGTGACCGACGGTGAATTCCGGCGCGGCTCCTATTGGGGGCGGTTTGTCGAGCGCGTCGACGGCTTCGCGATCAAGCCCGCGGTGTTCAAGTTTCGCGACGACCAGGGCCACGAGGTGGAGTTCACCGCCCCATATGCGGAGCGCAAGATCCGCCGCGTGAAGCCGCTGGCGCTCGACGAGTTCACGTTCCTGCGCGACGCGACCACGGCGACCGCGAAGATCACGCTCCCCGCTCCCTCCACCATGCACTTCTATCGCTGCAGCGATTTCGCGGCGCCCGGCGCTTATCGCGACGTGGAGTCGTTTTTCGCGGACCTCGCCAAGATCTTTCGCGAGGAGATCGCCGAGCTGGCGGCGGCCGGCTGCCGCTATATCCAGCTCGACGAGGTCGCGGTGGCGCTGCTGTGCGACCCGACGATCCGCGACAAGGTGAAGGCCGCGGGCAGCGATCCGGACGCGCTGGTCGATCTCTATATCGCGTCGATCAACGACGCGGTGGCGGCGGCGCCCGCCGGCGTGACGTTCGGCGTGCATATGTGCCGCGGCAACTTCAAAGGCCACTATCTGGCGGAGGGCGGTTACGAGTCGGTGGCGGAGCGCTTCTTCTCGGGCACGCGGGTCAACCACTTCCTGCTCGAATACGACACCGCGCGCGCGGGTGACTTCAAGCCGCTGCGTTTCGTGCCGAAGGAGCGCGGCGTGGTGCTCGGGCTGGTGAGCAGCAAGACGCCGGTGCTCGAGAGCCTCGACGGCCTCAAGCGACGCGTGGACGAGGCGACGCAGTACATCGACCTCGACCGCCTCGCGGTGTGCCCGCAATGCGGCTTCGCCAGCACGGTGGCGGGCAATCCGGTCAGCGAGGCGGATGAGCGCGCGAAGCTGGCGCGGGTCGTGGAGGCCGCAAAGGCGATCTGGCATTAGTCTCAGAGCCGCTCGATCGGCTGGGAGCGGATCACGATCTCGTCCTGCCGGAATTCGTCTTCGAGGCGCTTGCGCAAGGCCGCCCACCAGGCGCGGTCCAGATCATCCACCATGATCTCGAGCACGACGATGTCGTCATGCTCGGTGCTGCCAGCCTGCTTCCAGCGGCCCTCGGCGGGCGAACGTGTGTATGAGGTGACGCCGCCGAACCTGTCCGTGAGCTCGCGCGCCAGCGTGTCGAAGCGCGCGGCGGGAAATGGTTGATCGTTCGGACCCTGGAGCGGCAGGAGAATCTGGACGAGGTGCATCACCGCCCGCCCGGCAGCACCAGCACCTTGGGCGCCTGCGGCAGCGTGTGCTTCGAGAGCACCACGGTCGGCACCTCGTTCCACTGGACCTCCCAGTTCTGGCGCACGCGCGAGAGGAAGCGGTCCAGCGTATAGGACGAGAAGAAGTGCATCGGGATCATCAGTTTCGGCTTGAGGCTGGTCAGCACCTCGATCATGCCTTCGAGGTCGAGGGTGTAGCTGCCATCCACCGGCACCAGCACCACGTCGACGGCGCCGATCTCGTTGAGCTGCTGCTGCGTGAGCGTGTGATGCAGATGCCCGAGGTGGGCGATGCAGAGATTGGCGACCTCGAAGATGAAGATCGAGTTGCCGTGGCGCTGGGTGCCGCCCCCATAGTCGCGGATGTTGGTCGCGACGCTGCGCACGCGTACGTCCTGGAAGTTGAGGTCGTGGTCGGTCGGCCGGCCATCCTCCTTCCAGCCGCGCAGCACGAACTTGATGCCGCGCTCGGGTGCATCCGTGTAATGCGTCGAGTGCGCCCGGTTCATCGTGACGATGTCAGGCAGATCGCGGGGCTTCACATAGTCGTTGTAGTCGGTCGCGATGCGCACGCCGCGCGGGCTGTCGAGCTGGAAGGTCGAGTGGCCCACATAGCTGATGCGGACCTCGCCGTCCTTGAGCGCCGTGAGCGTGAAGGCGGCCGGAATGACACGCGGCCGATCCGAGGAAATGAGGCCCGGGCAGGACTCCTGCATCTCGGGCTTTTTGGGCTCGGCCTGCTGCGCGTCCGCAGCGCCTGCAAGCGCGAGACAGAGGATCGACGAGACCACGACACGCATCATGGAAGAGCTCCCGCTGCGATCAGCCCGGTAGCTCCTGCATAGCGTATCGCGGGGCCGATTTCGCCCCGCCTGGCCGGCTTCTCACGAAAATATCAAAAGGCCCCCTCCGGTCGGAGAGGGCCTTTCGGAATGCGCTTGACTGCGGCGTCAGTTCGCGAAGGGAACGGGACCGCGCGTGGTGTTCACGACCCAGCGGCCTTCCTTCTGCGAGATGTCGGTCACGCGGCCGAGCCCCGGAAGCACCGACCCTTCCTTCACCTCGAAGCGGCCGGAGCGACCCTTCACGACCGCGATGCCTTCCGCGGCGGCCTCAACCACCCAGCTCTGCCCCACAATGCGGCGCTTCGCCTTGGTGACGACGTGCTTGTGAGCCGGCCCGATCGAAGCCGTGACGTCGCTGCGCGTCGAGATGATGGTCTCGATCTTGTCGAGGCGCTTGGTGAGCGCCGTGATGTCGTTGCGGTTGGCCTTGGTGTGCTCGTCGAGCGTGGAGCGCAGGCCCGCGATCTCGTTGCGCGCAGCCGCGAGGCCGGCCTCGGAGCCCTGCGCCTTCAGCGCGGCGATCTCGGCGCGCAGCATCTCGATCTGCGAGTCGAGCTCGACGAAGCGCGCGCTCATGGTCTGCTCGGGCGTCTTGGCATCGACGCGGGCCGAGAGCTGGTCGACCTCGGCCGAGAGATCGGCGATCAGCTTGCGCAGGCCCATGTCGCCGGCCGGCGCGTCGTTCTTGCGCGAGACATTGTCGACGCGCAGGTCGAGAAATTCCATGTTGATCGCCACGTCGTCCACGGTCTTCTTGACGGTGGCGAGATCGCCGTTCATGCGGTCGACGCGCTGGCTGAGGCCGTGGTCGGTCTTCTTGGCGACGGTCTCGACGCGCTCGTTGAGATATTCGAGCTCGGTGGCGATCTCGCCCACCAGCTTCTTCACACTCGAGGTCGTCGCGTCGTTCACGCTCGCGGTCGTGAGATCGTCGTCCTGCTGGCTGATGCTGCGGCTCAGGCCCGCGAGATTCATCAGGCCGCTGATCGAGAGCGTGCCCGGGATCGTGAAGATGGCGCTCACGCCGATCATCAGGCTCACGCCGGCCGCAATCAGAAACGGCCCCATGCTGGAGGATTGGCGCGGAGTCTGCGACGACGTCTTACGGCCGCCGGTCTTGTAAATCGACATGGTGAGAGCCCCTCATGAATCGCTTTACAGATTCCTAACCATGAGAGCTTTCAAAATTGCTAACGTGGAACCCTGTGGCAATCACGTAAGCGCTTGCCGGAATTCACGTTACGGAAACGTATGACCCAGACTCGAAGCGCCATCCTCCGCGTGGAGGATGGCGCTCATGTGTGAATGCCGGTTCGCGCTAGCGCGGAAGGATCACGCCCTTCTGGGTGATGACGATCCAGCGGCCGTCCTCGCGCCGCACATCCTCGATCTTGCCCAGGCCCGGGATGCGCTCGCCCGGCTCGATCTCGATCAGGCCGAGAGGGCCCGCGACGAGCGCGCTGCCGTCCACCACCCGGCGTAACGTCCAGCCGCGCACGACTGGCAGCACGATCTTGCCGGCCGCGGCCGGAGCGGGCGGCGTAATGGAGCCGGTCACGTCCGACGCCGGAGCCGCAGCCTGCTGCTGCGCAGCAGGCTGAGGTGCAGGCTGAGGCGCTGGCTGCGCAGCGGGCTGCGGAGCGGGCTGCGGGGCCTGCGCGCGGCGCTCGGCCTCCTTGCGCTCGTTCTTCTCGATTCGGTCGACGACCTCGGTGATCTTGGTGAGCTGGCCCGTGGTCGCCGCATGGCTCTGGCCCATGGTGGCGCGCGCGGCCGCGAGGCTCTCGCTGAGCTGGCGTGCGGTGACGCGCAGCTGCGCGACCTGCTCCTTGAGCGCCTTGATCTCGGCGCCGGTCTGATCCGGCGCAGCACTGACGATCGGCTGTGCGGCCGGCGCCGGCGCAAGCGCGCGCTCGATGCCGACGCTGCCGAGCGAGCCCGCGATGGCGCCGCCGCAGGCCGCGAAGGCCACGGTGGCGGCGAGCAGCGCGAAGCGGCGGCCCTGCTTCTCCTTCACGGGTGGCTTGTGCAGCACCGGCAGATTGGCGATGCGCGGGGCGTCGGCCTTTTGCGCCTCGGGCTTTGGCGATTCAGATTTGGGCGCGCCCGAGAGCTGCGCGGCGCGCGGCATCTCGGTCTTGGGCTTGGTCTCAGCGGGAGTGTCGCTCTTGGCCTCGGCCTTCACTTCGGGCTTGGCATCTGGCGTGGCCGCAACGGGTTTGGCGGCGTCGGCGGCAGGCGTGTCGTTACGCTCGGACATGGCAGGTTTCCCGGTGGACATCCTTCATCCATCGGTAACCACTCCGGCTTACCAATTGGTTACGATTTGGCCGGCGGCCGCAGCGTTCCGCGGCCGAATGCGTCAGCCCTGCAGGAAGGGATTGCTCTCGCGCTCGACGCCGATCTTCGAGGCCGGGCCATGCCCCGGCAGGAACGCGACATCGTCCGGCAGCGCCAACAGCTTCTCGCGGATGCCGGCGATCAGCGCCGCGTGGTCGCCATAGGCGAAATCGGTGCGGCCGACCGAGCCCGCGAACAGCGTGTCGCCGACCAGGGCGAAGCGCGCCGGCGCATTGATGAACACCACATGGCCCGGCGTGTGGCCCGGACAGGTGCGCACCTCGAAACTCAGGTCGCCGACGCTCACGGTGTCGCCGTCGTCGAGCCAGCGGCCCGGCGTGACGGCGCGCGCATCCGTGATGCCGAAGGCCTGGCCCTGCTTGTGCAGCTGGGAGAGAAGGAAGTCGTCGGCGCGATGCGGGCCTTCGATCGGCAGGCTCAGCGCCTCGGCGAGCTCGGCGGCGCCGCCCGCATGATCGATGTGGCCGTGGGTGAGCAGGATCTTCTCGGGCGTGACCTTCAGCTCGTCCAGCGCGGCGCGGATCTGCGCGACGTCGCCGCCCGGATCGACGATCGCGGCGCGCCCGGTCGCGGCGCAGGTCACGATCGAGCAGTTCTGCGCGAATGGCGTGACCGGAATGACCGCGACCCGAATGGACATGTTGCGCGCCTGTGCTGCGAATGATGCGGCTGGGTAGCGGGCCAAAGGGGCCGGCGCAAGGGATGTTGCGCAGCCGCGCGGGCAGCCTCTAGGTTGGGAAGGATCTCGAGGACCCCATGCGCATCGATCTGCTCGGCTTGCAGGCCTTCATCAGCGTCGCGGAACGCGGCAGCTTCTCGCGCGCAGCCGCGCATTTGAATCTGTCGCAGACGGCGCTCAGCCACTGCATGCGCAAGCTCGAGGAGGATCTCGGCGTCACTCTGCTCACACGGACGACGCGGCACGTGGCGCTCACCCCGGTCGGGCTGGAGCTGCTGCCGCAGGCACGCAAGCTGATGGATGAGCTCGCGACCTCGCTCGACCGCATCCGCGAGCACGGCGCGCAACAGGAGGAGCGCGTGGTGATCGGCGGCCTGCCGACCATCGCGGCCTATCAGCTGCCGCGGGTGCTGGGCGCGTTCGGCGCGCTCTATCCGGCCGTGTCGGTGAAGATCCACGACAACTCCTCGACCGAGATCGCGCAGCTCGTGCAGGCCGGCACCGCGGAGTTCGGCGTCACCATCGTGTCGCCGCACGTCGCCGATCTCGACACCAAGGTGCTGGCGAAGGAGCCCTTCGTGCTGCTTTGCGCCAAGGACAATGCCTTCGCGAAGCGGCGCGCCGTGACCTGGTCGCAGCTCGGCGCGACGCCGCTCATCCGCATCAGCCCGCAAGCCGGCAACCGGCTGCTGATCGACGATGCGCTCGGCCGCCGGCGCGAGGCGCTCAACTGGCGCTACGAGGTGCAGCACCTGCAGACCGCTGTCGGCATGGTCCTGGCGCATGTGGGCGCCGCGATCGTACCGAAGATCGCGGCAAGCTCGCCCGGCCTCAACGGCCTCGCCATGGTGCCCCTGAAAAACCCCGGCATCCACCGCACGCTCGGCATCGTGACGCGGCGCGACAAGCCGCTGTCGCGCCCCGCACAGACGCTGCTGCAGATGGTGCGGAAGCATTTCGAGGGTTTAAAGTGAGACGCGCGTAATCGCGCCACTCATGCACCGAATTGCATAATCGTGCCAAATTAGTCATTTGATTCACAGGCCCGGGTCGGCGTTTTTCCAGCCTTCCGGTGGCACCTGAGGAGAAAAGGACCATGGCAGCTCAGAAGACCGGCCTCGTGGTATCGGCGCATCCCGGCGACTTCGTGTGGCGCGCCGGCGGCGCGATCGCCCTGCACGCCAAGAAGGGCTACCGCGTGAAGATCGTCTGCCTCTCCTTCGGCGAGCGCGGCGAGAGCCAGTTCGCCTGGAAGGAGCCCGGCATGACGCTGGAGAAGGTGAAGGCGGCGCGGCGCGACGAGGCCGAGCGCGCCGCGGCGAGCCTCGGCGCCGAGATCGAGTTCTTCGACGCGGGCGATTATCCGCTGCACGTCAACGAGAAGATGCTCGACCGCATGATCGACATCTATCGCGAGCTCAATCCCTCCTTCGTGCTCACGCATTCGCTCGAGGATCCCTACAACGTCGACCATCCGGAAGCGACGCGCTTCGCGCAGGAGGCGCGCATCCTGGCGCAGGCGATGGGGCACAAGCCGGGCGCCAACTACACCTATGCGGCGCCGCCCGTGTTCCTGTTCGAGCCGCACCAGCCCGAGATGTGCAATTTCAAGCCGCAGGTGATCCTCAACATCGACGAGGTGTGGGACATCAAGCGCAAGACCTTCGAGATCCTCGCGGCGCAAAAGCACCTCTGGGCCTATTACGAGCGCGTCGCGCTGCAGCGGGGGATGCAGGGCGGCCGCAACACCGGCAAGGCGATGACCTATGGGGAGGCGTATCAGCGCCTCTTCCCGATGGCCCTGGAGGAGCTCGCATGAGGACGGTCGCGGTCCGCAACATCCGCCGCACCGAGGCGGATCTGGTGAAGCGTCTCGGCGCGCTCGGCGTCGCCACGGCGCACGAGGCCTATGGGCGCTTCGGGCTGATGAAGCCCTATATGCGGCCGATCTTCCCGGCAGAAGCCGCGGGCACCGCCGTGACCGTGCTGGCGCAGCCGGGCGACAATTGGATGATCCATGTCGCGGTGGAGCTCTGCCGGCCCGGCGACATGCTGGTGGTCGGCTGCACCACCGACAACACCGACGGAATGTTCGGCGAGTTGCTCGCGACCTCGCTGAAGGCGCGCGGCGTGGTCGGGCTCGTCATCGATGCGGGCTGCCGCGACGTGAAGCCGCTGCGCGAGATGGGTTTCCCGGTGTGGTCGAAGGCGATCTCGGCGAAGGGCACCGTCAAGGCGACGCTCGGCGCCGTCAACGTGCCGGTGGTGTGCGCGGGCGTGAACGTGATGCCGGGTGACACGGTCGTCGCCGACGAGGACGGCGTGCTGGTGGTCGGCCGCGCCGACGCGAAGAGCGTCGCCGAGAAGGGCGAGAAGCGCGTCGCCGAGGAAGGCGCCAAGCGCGAGAAGCTTGGCTCGGGCGTGCTCGGCCTCGACATGTACAACATGCGCGAGCCGCTCGCGAAGGCGGGGCTCGTCTATGTGGACGATATCTCCGAATTGAGCTGAGGGTGCATGACTGCTGATCCGCGCACGGCGCCACGCCGGCGTCCATCGTTCGCGCTGCCGCCGAACACCTGTGATGCGCACTGCCACGTGTTCGGGCCGGCGGATCGCTTTCCCTACGCGCCAAGCCGCACCTATACGCCGGAGGATGCGCCGAAGGAGGCCCTGCGCGCGTTGCACGATCAGCTCGGCATCTCGCGCGCCGTGATCGTGCAGGCGAGCTGCCACGGTACCGACAATGCCGCGATGCTCGATTGCCTGCGCAGCGATCCGAAGCGCTATCGCGGGGTCGCCATCGTCGACGACAGCTTCACGGATGCGCAGTATCGCGAGCTGCACGAAGCCGGCGTGCGCGGCGTGCGCTTCAACTTCATGCCGCATCTCGGCGCCTCGGCGGACGTCGGCCTGATGAACCGCGTGATCGATCGCATCAAGGGGCTCGGCTGGCACGTGGTGCTGCATCTGCATCACACGGTCATCATCCCGATGTCGGAGGCGATCCAGAAGCTGCCGCTACCTTTCATCATCGATCACATGGGGCGCGTGCCGGCCGACGCCGGCGTCGCGCAGCCGCCGGTGCGCGCGCTGCTGGAGCTCGCAAAGAACGAGCGCTGCTGGATCAAGGTGTGCGGCTCCGAGCGCATCGCGATGCCGCCCTACACGGCTGCGATCCCGATCGCGGCGGCGCTCGTGAAGGCGGGCGGCGATCGCGTGCTGTGGGGCACGGATTTTCCGCATCCGAACTCGACGCATGACGCGGACGAGGCCGAGCTCGTGGAGCTCGTCCCGCAATTCGCGCCTGACGCGGCCGACCGGCAACGAGTCCTGGTCGACAATCCGGCACGCCTGTACGATTTCGACTGAACCACGATCCCGGAAGGAAGGGCTGCTCATGAAACGTCTCATCCTCGGCTTTGCGCTCACGGCGCTGTGCGCCGCGTCGGCGCTCGCGCAGAGCTATCCGAGCCGGCCGGTGCGCGTGATCCTGCCGTTCGGCGCCGGCGGCGTCGCCGACATCACGGCGCGCGTGGTCACCGAACGGCTCGGCGACAAGCTCGGGCAGCGCTTCGTGATCGAGAACATGCCGGGCGCCGGCGGCATCGCGGCCGCGCGCGCGGTCCTCTCGGCGCCGCCGGACGGCTACACGCTCGCGGTGGTGACCAACGGCACCGCGGTGAGCGCCGGCCTGTTCAAGAGCCTGCCGTTCGATCCCATGAAGGACTTCGTGCCGATCTCGAGCCTCGGCTATTTCGACTTCATCGTCGCGACCGGAGCCGAGTCCCAGTTCAAGAGCATGGCGGACGTGATCGCCTACGCGAAGGCGAACCCCGGCAAGCTCAATGTCGGCACCATCAGCGCGGGCTCGAGCCAGAATCTTTCGGCGGAGCTGCTGCGCTCCGTCGCCGGCATCCAGTTCCAGATCGTCCCCTATCGCGGCACGCCGGAAGTGCTGATCGCGGCGGTGCGCAAGGACGTCGACATCATGGTCGAGAACTATGCGGCCATGAAGTCGAACCTGCAGGAGAACAAGCTGCGCGCGCTCGCCACCACGGGCGAGACGAAGTCGGTCGTGCTCAAGGACGTGCCGACCGTGCGCGAGGCCGGCGTGAAGGATTACAGCGTGCTGTCCTGGAACGCGATCTTTGCTCCGAAGGGCACGCCCGCCGAGGTGGTCGAGAAGGTCAATGCCGGGCTTAAAGAAGTGCTCGCCATGCCCGACATCAAGGCGCGCCTGCTCGAGCTCGGCATCGAGGCCAAGCATTCGACCCCGCAGGAGATCCAGGACCGGCTCAAGGACGACATCGCGAAGTGGAGCAAGGTCATCGAACAGGCCGGCATTCCGAAGCAGTGATCATGCTCTCGGCTGTCATCCCGGCCGAGCGAAGCGAGTGCCGGGATCCATAACCCCGGTCTGTCCGCATCATGATCACAGGGGATATGGATCGAGCATCACCGCGACATACCCGGAGGACGCGGCCACCAGGTCGCATCCTTTCGTTTGGTGGGCTCGCGCATCAGCACCTCGGCCTCGCGCTTCTTGCAGCGATTGCAGCGCGCCTTGCGGCGCAGCTCGCCCAACGTCGCGGTGGTGCCGTAGCGCGCGATCAGATCGAGCAGGTCGGCGCGCGAGCACTTCAAGCAATTGCGGCACTCGAAGACGATGACGAGGCCAAGCTCCGCCACCTGGCGCAGCGTGTAGCGATCGCGATCCTCGGGGCCAAACACCATGCGGGGCATGGAGAACAAATGAAGAACATGGCGGCCGTGAGTCAATCCATCCGGGAGGTTGCAGCAGTCCGCGGTGCGCCTGCTATCTTGGTACCGCTCCGCTCTACGGCAGCAGCCCGTTATCCTGCGCGAGCGTCTTGAGGGAGACCTCTGGCCGCGCGCCGAGGTGCTGAATCACCTCCGCGGCCGCGAGAGTGCCGAGGCGGGCCGCTGCCGCCGAATCGGCGCCCCGCGCGACGCCGAACAGGAAGCCCGCCGCGAACAGGTCGCCGGCGCCGGTCGTATCGACCACGCGCGCCACCGGGAAGGCCGGCACCGCGATGGTCTCCTCGCGCTCGACCACAACGCAGCCCTTCTCGCTGCGCGTCACCACTGCGAGGCTCGCATCCTTGCGCAGCGACGCGAGCGCGGTGTCGAAATCGGCGGTCTGGTAGAGACTGTGCAGCTCCGCTTCATTGGCGAACAGGATGTCGACGGTCTTTGCGCGCAAGAGCCCGAGGAATTCGTCGCGCCAGCGGTCGACACAGAACGAGTCCGACAGCGTCAGCGCCACCAGCCGATGCGCGTCATGCGCGATCGCGGCGGCCTCGAGGAATGCGTCCTTGGCGTTCTGCGGGTCCCACAGATAACCTTCCAGATACGTGATGGCGGCGGACGCGATGGTCTCGGCGTGAATGTCATCGATCGACAGGTTCTGCGCGGCGCCCAGATAGGTGTTCATGGTGCGCTGGCCATCCGGCGTGACCAGGATGTAGGAGCGCGCGGTGGATGGGCCGTCGGTGGCGGGCGCGGTCTCGAAGCTGACGCCGGCGGACTGAATGTCATGCGCGAAGGACTGGCCGAGCTTGTCGTTCTTCACCTTGCCGACGAAGGCCGCGCGCGCGCCGAAGCTCGCGACGCCCGCGATGGTGTTCGCGGCCGAGCCTCCCGAGATCTCCACGGCGGGGCCCATGGCGTCGTAGATCGCCTGGGCGCGCGCCTCGTCGATCAGGGCCATGCCGCCCTTGTGCATGCCATGCTTCACCAGGAAATCGTCGTCGGCGCGGGCGATCACGTCGACGATCGCATTGCCGAAGCCGATGACGTCATAACGGAGAGTGCTCATGCGGAAGGGCCGGTTCTGATGATTGGGGCGCGCACTATAGCCACGTCGGGCGGCGTGGCAATTGGCCTTGCTTGGCGCATGTTCTTGTCGGCGAACCGGTCCCCACTTCGCCGGAACATGCGCTGCGGGCGCCCGCCCAATTTGGTGCGAATCTCGTAAGGTTCACCCCATGCGCCTGGTCCGCAACATTGCGACGGTGGGCGTCGCGACCATGGCGTCGCGCGTGCTCGGCTTCGCGCGCGACGTCATGATCGCGGCGGCCTTCGGCGCGGGCGCGCTCACCGATGCCTTCTTCATCGCGTTCCAACTGCCGAACCTTTCACGGCGGCTGATGGCCGAAGGCGCGCTCAATGCGGGCTTCGTCCCGCTCTATCTGCGCGCCAAGGACGAGGGCGGCGATGCCGCGGCGGCCGCCTTCGCGGGCCGCGTGATAGGCACCTCCACCCTGGCGCTCGGCGCCGCCTCGATCGCGGCCGCCGTCGCGATGCCGCTGATCGTGCTCGCGCTCGCGCCGGGCTTCGGCTGGTCCGATCCGAGGCTCGACCACGCTGTCGACTTTGCGCGGCTGATGCTGCCCTATGTGGTGATCGCTGGGCCCCTCGCGGTGCTGATGGGCATTCTCAATGCGCATCATCGCTTCGTCGCGACCGCGGCTGCGACCATCGCGTTCAACCTCGTGCTCGTCGTCACGCTCGTGCTGATGCTCACGATGCAGCGGCGCGGTGCGAGTCTCACGGGGCACGAGCTGGCGGCCGCGGTCGGGCTCGCGGGCGCCGCGCAGCTCCTGCTGGTCGGCGCATTCGCATGGCGCGGCACGCTGCGGGCCTCGCCGCTCGCGGTCTCGTTCGGACCGGAGATCCGCCGCTTCCTGGCGCTCGCGATCCCCGGGCTGGTGGCGGGCGGCATTCCGCAGCTCACGCTGATCGCAGGCTCGGTCGTGGCTTCGCTCGAGCCGAGCGCGATCTCGTGGCTCTACTACGCCAACCGGCTGGTGGAGCTTCCGCTAGGCGTCGTCAGCATTGCGATCGGCACCGTGCTGGTGCCGGCTTTCACGCATGCGGTGCGCGAGGGCAACCGCGCCGAGCTGATCGCGACCGAGTCGCGCGGGCTCGAGCTCACGCTCGGTCTCGCGCTGCCGGCCGCGATCGCGCTGGCCGTGCTCGCAATGCCGATCGTGCGCACGCTGTTCGAGCGCGGCGCCTTTACGGCGGCCGACAGCAATGCGACCGCGATCGCGCTCGCGGCGCTCGCGCTCGGCCTGCCCGGTCATGTGCTGAGCAAGGTGTTCGCGCCGGCCTTCTTCGCCCGCGAGGACACGACGACGCCGATGCGCGCCGCGCTGGTCGGCCTCGTGGTGGCGGTCGGCGGCAGCCTCGCGCTGTTCGTGCCGCTCGGTCACTTCGGCGTCGCGCTCGCGACCGCCAGCGCGGGCTGGATCAGCGCCGGCATGCTGGCG
>JAEYAU010000018.1 GCA_023404705.1 Pseudomonadota bacterium | reverse complement strand
GGCGCATGCTGCGCCCGAAGGGAATCGCGGAAGCCGTCGCGGCGACGCAGCGCGCGCGCGCGCTCGGCGCGGACGTGGAGCTCAGCCTCTATGGCGTGCCTGATCCCTCGAATCGCCGCTCCTTCACGGAGGCCGAGTTGCAGGCATGGTCGGCCGAGCCGGGCATCGAGTGGTGCGGTCGCACCGATGACGTTGCGGAGGTCTGGCGGCGGCATCACATCGCGATGCTGCTCAGCTATCGCGAGGGGACGCCGCGCAGCCTGGTCGAAGCAGCCGCGGCCGGACGGCCGATGATCGCGACCGACGTGCCGGGCTGCCGCGAGGTCGTACGTGACGGGATCGAAGGTTTGCTGGTGCCGGCGCATGAGACCGAGCAGGCAGCACGCGCGCTGGTGCGACTCGCGGGCGATCCGGCCTTGCGCGCGCGAATGGGGGAAGCCGCGCTGGCGCGGTTCCGCGCCGTCTTCACCGAGGACGCCGTGCAACGCGTCGTGCGCGCCCTCTACGAGTCGCTGATCGCGCGATAACTGTCGAGAACCCCGTCGTTGCGCGTGCAAGGGGTGGCGCGAGCCGGTAGAATTCCGGACGCGAACGGGCGTATTTGACTGCGCGGTTCGATTGCGGTCTTAAGGCGCCAACGATCGACGCGAGCGGTGATGGAACCGATTACGCAGTTTTCCCGAGCCATGGTGATGCGATGTCGCTCAAGCTTTCCGATCTGAAGGTCAAGCTGTTCACCGACGGCGCCGACAAGGCGCAGATCGTCGACATGGCGAAGAACGCCTGGATCAGCGGCTTCACGACCAACCCCTCGCTGCTGAAGAAGGCCGGCGTCTCCGACTACGCGGCCTATGGACGCGACGTGGTCGCCGCGGTGCCGGACCGGCACATTTCGTTCGAGGTCTTCTCGGATGATATCCCCGAGATGGTCGCGCAGGCGCAAGTGATCGCGACCTGGGGCCCCAATGTCTACGTCAAGCTGCCCGTGAGCACGACGCGCGGCGAGACGCTGTTCGACACCGTGCTCGGGCTCTCGCGCGACGGCGTGAAGATCAATCTCACGGCGATCTTCACCGAGGAGCAGGTCGCGAAGGCGATCGATGCGCTCGCGGGCGGCGCGCCGGCCTGCGTGTCGGTATTCGCGGGACGGCTCGCCGACTTCGGCGTCGACTATCAGCCGATCATGCAGGACGCGATCGCGCGCGCCCGTCGCACGCCGAATGTCGAGATCATCTGGGCCTCGACGCGCGAAGCCTACAACGTGGTCGAGGCGCACAAGATGGGCTGCCACATCATCACGGCGCCCGCGGACGTGCTGAAGAAGCTGCCGGCGCTCGGCACCAAGACGCCGGCCGAGATGTCGCTCGATGCCGTGAAGGCGTTCCGCGAGGACGCGATCGCGGCCGGCCTGTCGCTCGCGACCGGCGGCGAGACGAAGGTTCGCCGCGCCGCCGCCGTATAAATCGCGCATCAGGTTCCGTGCGCGTCCGCGGGGGCGGGCGCGGTGCCGGTCCGAGGGTGTAAAAGATTGAATCAAAACGTGTTCGGGCTTCGTTCCGGGGGCGGTCGCCAGCCGCCCACCGCCGTGCTAGGTCAAAGCCTCGGCCGATTGGGGAACTTTATCGGGGGACGGTTCGGGATATGACGAGTGCCGCGAAACAAGACGCGGACAGTCTTTTGCGCGTTGGCGTGATCGGTGTCGGCGTGATGGGCAGCAACCATGCCCGCGTGCTGTCGGAGCTGCCCGGCGTGAAGCTGGCCGGCGTCGCCGATCCGGAGCGCCGTCACCGTGACTTCGTCTCCCAGGTTCTGAACTGCCCGGCCTTTGCGGATGTGGACGCGCTGCTCGATGCCGGTGTCGATGCGGTGAGCATCGCGGCGCCGACGCACCTGCACCACGACGTTTCGATCGCCTGCGCCAAGCGCGGCATCCACGTGATGGTCGAGAAGCCGATCGCCAGCAATGTCGAGGAGGGCCGCGCGATCGTCGCGGCCGCGCGCCGCGCCGGTGTGACCCTGATGGTCGGCCATGTGGAGCGCTTCAATCCGGCCGTGCAGGTGATCAAGGACGCGATCCGCGGCGAGGACATCCTCTCGATCGCGATCACGCGCGTCGGTCCGTTCCCGCCGCGCATGTCGAATGTCGGCGTCGTCATCGACCTCGCGGTGCACGACATCGATTTGATCTCCTGGTTCACGGATTCCGAGATCGTCGAGGTGCAGCCGCAGCTCAAGAGCGCGGTGGCCGAGCGCGAGGACATCGCGCTGCTGCAGTTCCGCACGGCCTCGGGCGTGCTCGCGCACATCAACACGAACTGGCTCACGCCGTTCAAGGCGCGCACCGTGCACGTCGCGACGCGCCGCAAGTATCTGATCGGCGACCTGCTCACGCGCCAGGTCACCGAGTGCTTCGGCTTCCAGCCAGACGGCAGCTATTCGATGCGCCACCTTTCGGTCGGCCATGCCGAGCCGCTGCGCGCCGAGCTGATCGACTTCGTCACCGCGATTCGCGAGAGCCGCAGCCCGGCGGTGACCGGCGAGGAGGGCGTCGCGAGCCTCGCCATCGCGATGGAATGCCTGCGCGACACCACGGCGGCGGCCCCGCCGCAGCGCAAGCCCCGCCGCGCCACGGCCTGAGCCGTGGCGGCAAAGACCAATAACAGCGGACAGACGATGACTCAGCACGCTCGCCTCGATCAGCCCACTATTCCGTTCGTCGACGTCGCGGCGCAGCGCCGCCGGCTCGGCACGCGCATCGACGAGGCGATCGCGCGCGTGACCGCGCACTGCCAGTTCATCATGGGCCCGGAAGTGTACGCCTGCGAGGCGGACCTCGCGGCCTTTTGCGGCGTGCGCCACGCGATCACGGTCTCGAACGGGACCGACGCGCTGGTGCTGGCGCTGATGGCGCTCGGAATCGGCCGCGGCGACGCGGTCTTCTGCCCGTCCTTCACATTCTGCGCCACCGGCGAGGCGATCGCCCTGGTCGGCGCGACGCCGGTCTTCGTCGACGTGGACGAGCGCACCTTCAACATCGATATCGACAGTCTCGAGCGCGCGATCGCCTCGCTGGCGGGCACGGACCTGCGGGCGAAGGCGATCATGCCGGTCGACCTGTTCGGCCTGCCGGTGGAATACGACGCGCTGGACGTGATCGCGGCGAAGCACGGCCTGACCGTGATCGCCGACGCGGCGCAGTCCTTCGGCGCGACCTATCGCGAGCGCAAGGTCGGCACGCTGGCGCCGATCACCACCACGAGCTTCTTCCCGGCGAAGCCGCTCGGCTGCTACGGCGACGGCGGCGCGGTGTTCACCGACGACGACCAGCTCGCGGCTGCGCTGAAGAGCCTGCGCAATCACGGCGAGGGCAGTCACCGCTACGACAATGTGCGCATCGGCCTCAACGGCCGCATGGATACGATGCAATGCGCGGTGCTGATCGAGAAGCTGAAGATCTTCCCGGACGAGATCGCGGCGCGCAACCGCGTCGCCCGGCGCTACAGCGACGCGCTCGCCGATGTCGCGACCGTGCCGGTGGTGCCGAACTCCTGCGAGTCGGTCTGGGCCCAGTACACGATCCGCATCGCGGGCGGCCGCCGCGACGCCGTGCAGCAGGCGCTGCGCGCCGAGGGCATCCCGTCGGTCATCTACTATCCGACGCCGACCCACCGCCAGACCGCCTATCGCGACTTCCCGCTCGCCAAGGGCGGCCTGCCGGTCACCGAGACGCTCAGCCAGGACGTGCTCAGCCTGCCGATGCACGCCTATCTGGACGACGCCACGCAGGACCGCATCATCGCGGCCACCCGCCGGGCGATCGGGAAGTAGCCGCCGGGCACAACGCCAATTGTGTCATCCTGACGTGCGAGGGCTCGTCGTGCAGCGACGAGCCCGAGCCTCGAAGGATGAACGGCCCCGGTGGTGCAACGAGTATGCGGCAGCGCCGGGGCCGTCGCCCTTCGAGGCTCGGGCCGTGGTGGCGGGCGCCGCAGGGGGGCGGGTTAT
>JAEYAU010000016.1 GCA_023404705.1 Pseudomonadota bacterium | reverse complement strand
CCCTCCCCCGCAAGGGGGGAGGGAGCGAACGGCAGTGCCCCACTCACGAACGTGTTGCGCCGACATCGCGATCTCCACCCAGCGACCGGCCGCCGATTGCCCGGCCGACAACCGCCGCGATAGGATGCGCGTCCCGAAACCAGCGGAGCCGGACTTGATGATCGATGCAGCCATCGTGGGCCTCGGGCGCTGGGGCAAGTCGATCGTCAATGCGGTGCAGGGCAAGAGCCAGCGGCTGCGCTTCGTCCGCGGCGTGAGCAAGGAGCCCGAGCTGGTGCGCGACTTCGCGGCTCAGCATCGCTTCGCGCTCTCGACCGAGCTCGCCGACGCGATCCGCGATCCGGCCGTGAAGGCCGTGGTGCTGGCGACGCCGCATTCGCTGCATGTCGAGCAGGTGTCCGCGGTCGCGAAGGCGGGCAAACCGGTCTGGTGCGAGAAGCCGCTGGCGCTGCGGCGCGACGAGGCGGCGCGCGCGATCGCGGCCTGCCAGGCGGCGGGCGTGCCGCTCGCGGTCGGGCAGAACAAGCGCTTCTTCCCCGCCATGCTGGAGCTCGCACGCCTCGTCGCGGCAGGCGATATCGGCGAGGTCCTGCACATTGAGGGCCATTTCAGCAACGAGCATTCAACGCGCGTGGTTGCGGGCGGCTGGCGCGATGATCCGGCGGAGTCGCCGGGCGCGGGCATGACCGGCGCCGGACTGCATGTGCTCGACTCGATGATCAATCTCGCGGGCCCGGCGCGGCAGGTGCACGCAAAGCTGTTCGCGGCGAAGCCGCCGCCCGATCCGCGTGATGCGGTCGCGGTGCTGATCGAGTTCGCGAGCGGCGCCACGGGCACCATGGCGACGGTGCGCGCCGCGCCGATGTACTGGCACTTCCACGTCTTCGGCAGCAAGGGGCGCGCCGAAGTGAACGGCGAGACCACGCTCACGCTGGCGCGCATCGGCGAAGCGCCGCAGACGCGGGAGCTTGCGCCCGCAGACTCGCTGCTTCTGCTCGCCGAGGCCTTCGCGGATGCGGTCGAGGGACGGCGCGACTTTCCGATTGCGCCGCAGCAGATGCTCGACACGATCGGGGCGTTCGAGGCCGTGATCGCCTCGCTCAATGCGTCCGGGCCCGTTACGATCGGCCGGCAGGATGCGCCGCAGCAGTCGCTCCACCGCAATGCGAGCCACGCGGTCCACTGATGCAGCGCAAGAGCACACGCCTGCCGCGCTATCGCGCGATCGCCGAGAAGCTGCAGGCCGACATCAGCCACGGCCGCTATCCGGTCGGCAGCCTGCTGCCGCCGGAGCTCAAGCTGTGCAAGAAATTCCGCGCCAGCCGCCACACGATGCGGGAGGCGCTGCGCGTGATCACCGAGCAAGGGCTGATCAGCCGGCGCGCGGGCGCGGGCTCGGTCGTGACGGCCGCGACCCAGCCGACGGTTTTCACCCACACGGTCGGCTCGCTGGCGCAGTGGATGCGCTATCCGACAGACACCTATCGCGAGACGATCTCGGCCGGCGAAGTGATCGCGGATCGCACGCTCGCGCAGACTATCCATTGCGAGCCGGGCACGAAATGGTTCCGCATCCTCTCGGTGCGCCGCTCGGACCGCCTGCCGGAGCCGCTCGCCTGGACCGAGATCTATGTGCTGCCGAAATTCGCCTCGGTGGTGCGGCAGAAGGATCATCCGCGCGCCAATGTGCACCAGCAGGTCGAGAAGATGTTCGGCGACACCGTCGAACGGGCGCAGCTCGAGGTATTCGCGACGCGCATCTCGGCGAAGCTCGCGCGCGTGCTTAAGGTGCGCCCCGGCACTGCCGCGCTCACGATGGTGCGCCGCTATTGGGGCCGCAAGAGCGGGCACTTCGAAACCACCGTGGTGACGCATCCGGAGGGACGCTACACCTACTCGCTGGAGCTGACGCGGCAGCTGAAGTCGCTGAAGTAGGGAAGGCTACGCGCCCGTCCGCCCTGCTCCGCCGGACAGCGCGGCGGGGCGCATGTCGGCGCGGTTGGCGGTGAGCGTCTCGACGAAGCGGCGGGCCCAGTCGCGCACCGTGTTGTTGTGCAGTGTCGTCATCATCGCACGCCAGCGTTCGACGCGTTCCGGCAGCGACATCTCGAGCGCGCGGATGATGGTCTGCGCGACGCCGCCGACGTCGAAGGGATTGACCAGCAGTGCCGAGTCGAGCTCGTTGGCGGCGCCGGCGAATTGCGAGAGCACCAGCACGCCCGGATCGTCGGGCTTCTGCGCCGCCACATATTCCTTGGCAACGAGGTTCATGCCGTCGCGCAGGGGCGTCACCAGGCCGACGCGGGCGTGGCGGAAGAAGCCCGCCAGCGTGTTGCGGTTGAAGCTCTTGTTGACGTAGCGGATCGGCGTCCAGTCGTAGTCCGCATAGCGGCCGTTGATGTGGCCCGCCGCGGCGTCGAGCTCGGCGCGCAGGTCGCGATACTGGCGTACGTCGGTGCGGCTCAGCGTGGCGACCTGGAGAAAAGTGCAGCGGCCGCGCCATTCGGGATGCTGGCCAAGCAGCAGCTCGATCGACTTGAATCGGAACGGCAGGCCCTTGCTGTAGTCGAGACGATCGACGCCGATGATCAGCGGACGCTCGCCGAGGCTGCGCGCGAGGCGGCGCGTCGCCGACTGTCCCACCGCCACGGCGGCGGTGCGCGCAAAGTCGTCCGGATCGATGCCGATCGGGAATACGCCGGCCTTGAAGAGACGCGCATCGAGCGCCAGCGTCGAGCCCTGCTTCGAGGCGCCGAGATCGCGCACCATGTAGTCGGTGAAGTGATCCGCGTCGTCCGCGGTCTGGAAGCCGACCACGTCATAGGCCGAGAAGGTGCCGAAGATCTGGCGGTGATCCGGCAGCGTGCGCATCACGGCGCGCGGCGGCAGCGGCGTGTGCAGGAAGAAGCCGATGCGCTGGGTGATGCCGCGGCGACGCAGCGCGGCGCCGAGGGGGATCAGGTGATAGTCGTGCACCCAGATGATGTCGTCCGGCTGGATCAGGCGCGCGAGATGCTCGGCGAACTGCTCGTTGACGCGCAGATAACCGCTGAGGCAGTCGCGGCTGAAGTCGATGAGGCCCGTGCGATAGTGCAGCAGCGGCCACAGCGTCGCGTTGGAGAAGCCCGCGTAATACTCGCCATAGTCCTTCCGGCCGAGACCGATGGTCGCGTAGGTGATGTTGCCCTGCTGGACGAGGCTCGGCGCCTGCGAGGTCTGGTCGATGGTCTCGCCGGACCATCCGAACCAGATGCCGCCGGTGGCGCGAAGAATCTCGTAAACCCCGACCGCAAGACCGCCGGGCGCGGACTTGCCTTCCTCGATCGGGCCAATGCGGTTGGACACAACGACAATGCGCGACACCGAGCCTCCTTGGCACCGGGGCTCAATCGGTCGCGCGTGTGACCGATATGGGCTCGGCGCCTTTCGCAAATCCGCCGAAGAGGTGCGCGTTGCGCGGTGGCCTCGGCGGCCGCTCGAGGATGAGCGCGGCGGGAGCCGCACCCCGAGCACTACGATAAAACCCGCTCATCCCGAGCGAGTTCCATGGCTTGGACGACGCGGCAGCCTAGGAAATGAAGGACGCTAGAACAATCCGTGATTCATCAATCTGTTGCGCAAGACCCCGGGCGGGGAGCAACAATCAGGTCGTCGAGCGGCCCATCGAGAGCGGCAATTCCACACAATTGCATGGTGCGCACGAGTTCGGCGCGCAGATGCGCCAGCACCGAATGCACGCCTTCGGCGCCCGCCGTGGCCAGTCCCCACAGCACCGGCCGGCCCACCAGAACCGCACGCGCGCCGAGCGAAAGCGCTTTCACGATGTCGGTGCCGCGACGGATACCGCCGTCGACATAGATTTCGGCACGCTTGCCCACGGCGTCGACGACCTCGGGAAGCGCCGCGGCGGTGGTCAGCGCGGTGTCGAGATGGCGCCCGCCATGATTTGAGACGATGACGGCCTTGGCGCCGGCTTCGACGCAGCGCAACGCCTCGTCGCCGCGCAGGACGCCTTTGACCAGCACGTCGATGGGTGAGCGACGGACGAGCCATTCGAGATCGCCATAGGTGGCGGGAAACATCACGACCTCGCGGAAGGCCGGATCATAGGCGGTGCGCGCGATCGGCTGGCCCGGCAGGTTGACGTGACGGATCTCGGGCGACGGCGTGATCGGAGCGCGCGCGGCGCGCGGGCTCGCGCCGTAGACGGGCTGATCCACCGTGAGCACGATGGCGCGGAAGCCCGCGGCCGCAACGCGATCGACCAGCGATTCGCTGACAGCGCGGTCAGCACTCATATAGAGCTGAAACCATTGCGGCGCGCTGCCGCGCTCGGCCGCGACGTCCTCGATGCTCACGGTCGCCGTGGTGGCGAGCACATAGGGGGCGCCGGCTGCGGCGGCGCCGCGGGCGGTCGCGCGTTCGCCCTCGGCATGGAAGAGACGGTGTCGGCCCATCGGCGCGATCAGGATCGGCGCGGCGACGCGCGTTCCGAGCAGCTCGACGCTGGTGTCGACCGCCGTGATGTCCCGCAAGACGCGCGGCCGCAGGCGAAGGGCCCGCCATGCCGCGACGTTGTCGGCGAGCGTGATCTCGTCGCCGGCGCCGGCCGCCGCGAACGCATAGGCGCCGGGCGAGAGAACCGCGCGTGCCTTCTCTTCGAGCGCATCGAAGTCCGCGCTGTCCACCGCGAGCCTCCCTATTCCTCGGGCTTCAGCCGCTGCACCAGCGCGTAGGCGTCGTTACGCGAGAGGCCGGCGGTCTCGCGCAGTGCCGTGACGATCGGCGCGGTGGGCGACCCGGCACGCAACAGCGCGGTGACGAGCGCTTCGAGATCGGCGGCCGTCCCCTGCTCCGTGCGCGGCGGCGCAGGGGCGACCACCAGGGCGAACTCGCCGCGAATCTCGGGCTCGGCCGCAAGCGCCGCAGCGATGTCGGCAGCGCTGCCGCGCTGCACCTGCTCGGTCATCTTGGTGAGGTCGCGACACACCGCGAGCGCGCGATCGGGCGCTCTCGCCGCGAGGTCGGCAACGAGCTCGGCGACACGCTGCGGCGACTCGAACAGGATCGAGGTGTCGGTCGCCGATACAACCGATTCCAGGAATTCGTCGCGCTTGCCGCCCTTGCGCGGCGGGAAGCCGGCGAAGCGGAAGGTCGCCGAGGGCAGGCCCGAGACTGCGAGCGCCGCAAGCGCAGCGCTCGGCCCCGGCACGGCCGTGACGGTCGCGCCGGCCTCGATGGCGGCGCGCGTCACCAGATGGCCGGGATCGGAGACCAGCGGCATGCCTGCATCGCTGATCAGCGCCATGCGGCGGCCTTCGGCAAGCTGCGTCTTCACGAGGTCGACGCGCAGCCGCTCGTTGTGATCGAAGCAGCTCGTCAGCGGCGTGCGGATACCCCGCCAGGCGAGCGCGTCATGGGCGACGCGCGTGTCCTCGGCGAGGATCAGGTCGACGCCGGCCAGCACGTCCATGGCGCGGGGCGAGAGGTCGCCCTGATGGCCGATCGGCATGGCGACGAGATAGAGCGTGCCGGGCGGCAGCTCGGCGCCAGCTTGCGGCGTGAGCGTGAGGGTCACGGCCTCGGCGCTGCGCAGCGCGGCCTTGAGCTCCGGCGCGAGATCGGCCGCGGCCTTGCTCGCCATGCCGGCGAAGACGCGCGGCTTCACGGCCGGCTCGCGCGCGAAGATCAGGGCGTGACGCTGGTGCACCAGGGGCCAGACCGTGGCCTCGAAGCTGTCGCTGGCCGTGCCGGCCTCGATCGTCACCCGGATGCGGCCGCGCAGCGCCGCCAGCGCGTCCGGATCGTAGCTGGCGTCGATGCCGACGACGCTGCCGCGCTTCGCCATCTCGGGGGTTTCGAGCAATTCGAGCGTGCGGGTGTCGCTCGCCTTGATGTCGGGATGGCCGCGGGCCGTGATGGTGACGGGCTGCATTGCGGGCAATCTCGGCCGCCGCGCCCCTGCTCGTCAACGCGTTTGACGCGGCCGCAGGATGCCCTATGGATCGAGTGACAAGGATCCGCCGTGAGCCAGCAGCGCCATCGCCACGCCCAACGCTTCGACTCACGCCCCCGCGACGAGGAGCGGCGGCGCGAGAATTTCGCGGCGCGCATCGGTCAGATCCTGCGGGTGGACGAGAGCACCGCGATCGAGCTGCTGTCGGGCCCGCCGCAGCAGAGCATCCGGATCAATCCGCTGTCGCCGCGGCCGGCCGGCGAGATCGAGGCGGAGCTCGACGCGCTCGGCGTAGAGCGGCAGGCGATCCCCTGGTGCGCAGGCGCCTTTCACCTCCTGTCCGACAAGAGCGTGATCGCCAACTCGCCGCTGTTCACCGAGGGGCACGTCTATATCCAGAACGCCTCGAGCCTGGTGCCGCCGCTCGCGCTCGATCCGCGGCCCGAGCACGCAATCCTCGACCTGTGTGCCGCGCCCGGCGGCAAGAGTGCGCATATCGCGGCGCTCACGGGCAACACCGCGTATCTGTGGCTCAATGACGGGATCAAGGCGCGGCTCTCCAAGCTGCGCGAAGTCGTCGAGCGCTTCGGCGTGCGCGCGGCCGAGATCACGAGCTTCCCGGCGCAATATGCAGACAAGTACATCGAGCGGCAGTTCGACCGCATCCTGCTCGACGCGCAATGCTCGGGCGAAGGACTGCTCGATCTTGCGCATCCGAACGCGCTGCGCTTCTGGTCGCTCAAGCGCGTGCAGGAATACGGGCTCCTGCAGCAACGCATGCTGATGGCGGCCTTCAAGCTCCTCGCGCCGGGCGGCGTGCTGGTCTACTCGACCTGCACCTTCGGCCCGGAGGAGAACGAGGCGCCGCTCGACCATCTGCTGCGGCATCGCGAGAATGCCGAGGTGATTCCGATCGATCTCGCGGTGCCGGGACGCAAGCCCGGACTCACGTCCTGGAACCGGCAGAGCTTCGATCCGCGGCTGCGCGAGGCGATCCGGATCATGCCGAGCCGGCACCTGGAAGGTTTCTTCGTCTGCAAGATCCGCAAGACGGGGTGAGCGCCGGCCGCGGTTATTTCGAAAGACGCAGGTTGGCGAGCGTCTGCGCGATCGACGAGAAGACCGTGTTGAGCTGACTCGCCTGATCCACGTCGTAATACATGCTCGGCTTCGAGGCGCAGTTCTTGAGCAGCGTCGCGTTGCCGTCGATCACGCGCACCGTATAGATCTTGATGTTCGCAGCCTTGATGTTGGCGCAGGCGAGCTCGGTGCGCTCGTCGATCTTCGAGGTCTGGTTGGTCCAGCGATTCTTGGTGTTCTGGCCGTCGGTCAGGAGCACGATCACCTTCTCGCGGTCGGGCGCCGGCTCCTTGGCGGTGGTGAGCGGTACGTTGGTCGTCAGTGCGTGCCAGCCCCAGACGAGGCCGATCGTCACATTGGTGTTTCCCGACGCCGTCATGGCGTCGACCTTCTTGGTCAGCTCGGTCCAGTCCTCGCTCAGCGGCATGATCGTGGTGAGCGAGCCGCACTGCACGGCCGGGAAGCGGCCGCCGGTCGGGCTCGGCGGATCATCCGTGACGTCGTAGGACTGCTTGCGGTCCTCGACACAGCCTTCCCAGGTGTTGGGATTGATGTCGTTGGTCGAGAAATTGACCCAGGACTCGGTCTTGTAGCTCGTGCCGATATTCACGGTCGTGTCGAAGGGAATGATCGCGATCTTGATGTCGCCTTCCGCCTTCGACGCGTTCTTCAGGGTCTCGATCAGGTTCTTGGCCGCGGTCTTGAGCTCGCCGAGCTTTCCGCTCTGGGCCATCGACCCCGTGTTGTCGAGCACCAGGGCGAGCTCCAGCTTCTTGATGCCCCAGGCGACGTCGGTGGTGGCGCTGATGTCGAACTGCGTCTTGCCGATGAGCTGGGCGAAGACGGTCTGCATCGAGCTGCTCGCCGTGACGTGGAGCGCGAAGCTGCCCGGCGCCGGCGAGGTGAACTTGGCCGTGACATCGGAGCTGCTGATCGCCGGATGCTTGAACATGGCCGCGAAGAAAGACTTGGCGGTCGGCTCGATCAGCGCCGGGTCCATGTTCTGCGCGTCCTTGGACAGCATCAGCGCAGTGGCATCAAGGGCGGACTGCATGGCGGAACGCGCCGAATTGGCACGGCTGTAATCGATCGTCGCCCCGACCATACCGACGATCGGGATGATCGCCATGCCGAGGATCGGAGCCGCACTGCCGCGTTCGTCGCGAAGGAATTTGGAGAACCACATGGCTGCGCCCGCCTTTGTTTGAGCGCGCGCAGAGTGCCGGGGCAGGTTTTGACAATCGGTCGCGTGAGAAGTTGCGTTTCTCTTAAAATTGTTTCCGAACGCCGCATGTGGAATTACGGACCTCCGAGCCTTCGATCGCGAACAGGCGTGCCCGCAATTGTGGACGGGTCCGCACAGCGTGGAATCCCTCGGATTCATCGGCACGCGCGCGATGCGTACGCCTGCGCGTTATGAGGCCGAATGACCGAACGGCACAGCATTCGCTTAAGCCCTCGGTAAGCATCATTCTTCACGCGCGATTCAGCATAGGGCGAGGACTCGGGCGCGCTTCAGACTCTATTCAGCATCCGGACGCAACGTTCCTGCTAGGCGGAGAAACCATAACTCCGTCCGCAAGGGGAAGGCCGTGCGCAAGAACACATTTGTCATGGTCGGCATCGCGGCCGTCTTCGGCCTGCTCGCCGTGTTCGTGGCGCAAGCCTGGCTCAATCACCAGGCCGAGCTGCGCCTCAAGAATATCGACGTCGCGAAGCCCCAGGCCGTACCGACGCGCACGATCGTGGTCGCGGCCGGGCCGCTGCGCTTCGGCACGCCGCTCGCGCCCGAGCATCTGCGCGAGGTGCCGTGGGGCGAGCAGGCGATCCCGGCCGGCACCTTCGGCACCATCGCGGAGCTGATGAGCGGTGAGAAGCGCGTCGTGCTCGCGTCGATCCAGCGCAACGAGCCGATCCTGCGCAGCAAGGTCACGGGCTCGGGCCAGAAGGCGACGCTCTCGGCCTTGATCCAGGAAGGCAAGCGCGCCGTGACGATCCGCGTCAACGACGTCGAAGGCGTCGGCGGCTTCGTCCTGCCGGGCGACCATGTCGACGTGCTGCTGACGCGCCAGCCCGAGAAGGAATCTAAGGTCCCGGGCAGCACCGATGTGGTGCTGCAGAACACGCGCGTGCTCGCGGTCGATCAGCAGGCCGACGACAGTGCCGACAAACCGACCGTCGTGAAGGCGGTGACGCTCGAGGTCGATACGATCGCGGCGCAGAAGATCGCGCTCGCGAGCTCCCTCGGCAATCTCTCGCTGATCCTGCGCAAGGCCGGCGAGCTGCATCTCGGACATACGCGGCGCGTGACCACCAGCGATCTCGCCGAGACCGAGGTCGTGCAGCCGGTCGCGGTGACGAACCGGTTCGCGAAGATCGCCGTGACGCGCGGCACCGCGCGACAGGAATACAACGTGCCAGCCGAGGACGGCAGCGTGCGCGCTGCCGAGGGGACGGCACCGGCACAATCCGTGAGATGAGTGAAAGGGGACTTGAAATGGGGGGGTTGATCGCTCGCTGGCGCCGTTGGCGCGGCTTTGCCGCGTTGGCGCTTGCGGCTATCCTGGCGACCGGTGCGCTCGACGCGGCCGACGCCCAGGAGGCGCGCGCCGGAGGTGCGCGCAAATCGTCCTTCGTGCGGATCTCGATCGGCAAGTCCGAGACGGCACGTACCGATTCGACCTTCACGGATGTCGTAGTCGGCGATCCGGAAGTGGCCGACGCGGTGCCGCTCACCGACCGCTCGCTCTCGATCCTGGGCAAGAAGATCGGCACCACGCGGGTTTCGGTCTACGGCGATGGCAAGTCGTTGATCGGCGTGTTCGACGTCGAGGTCTCGTACGACACCTCGCGGCTCGCGAGCGAGATCGCGCAGCGCTTCCCGCGCGCGCATATCCGCGTCTCCTCGGTGAACGGGCGCATCATGCTGTCCGGCTCGGTGCCGGATGCCGTGACGCTCGATCAGGCCATGATCATGGCCAAGCAGTTCGGCGCCGACGTGATCAATGCGGTGCGGGTGACGTCGCCGCAGCAGGTGATGCTGGAGGTGCGCTTCGTCGAGGCGACGCGCACCGCCGGCCGCGAGCTCGGCATCAACTGGGACGTGGTGGCGAAGAACCTGAACGTGAGCACCGGCATCGTCGGCATGGTGGCCGGCACCGAGCCGTTCGGCACCATTATCGGCACCCTGCTCGGCCGCGGCGTGCAGGCCGACGTGATGATCCGGGCGCTGGAAGAGCGCGGCCTCGCGCGCCGGCTGGCCGAGCCGAACCTGGTGGCGCTTTCGGGCGACACTGCGAGCTTCCTGGCAGGCGGCGAATTCCCGATTCCCGTCGCCTCGACCCTCGGCAACGTCTCGATCGAGTTCAAGAAGTTCGGCGTCGGCCTCGCCTTCACGCCGACCGTGCTGGAAGACGGCCTGATCAATCTCCGCATCGAGCCGGAGGTGAGCCAGCTCGACCCGACCACGACCATCACGGTCGGCGGGATCACGGTTCCGAGCCTGATCGTGCGGCGCGCCAACACGACGGTGGAGCTGCGCGACGGCCAGAGCTTCGCGATCGCGGGCCTTCTGCAGAGCATCAGCACCACGGATCAGCGCCAGTTCCCCTGGCTCGCCGACGTGCCGGTGATCGGCGCGCTGCTGCGCAGCGCCGCGTACCAGAAGAAAGAGACCGACCTCGCGATCATCGTGACGCCGCGGCTGGTGCGCCCGATGCGTCCCGGCGAGCAAGCGCGTACGCCGTTCGACAACGCGCAGCCCGCGAACGACCCCGACTTCTTCCTGCTCGGCCAATCGGAGCTGCCGCCCGCAAAGGTGCGCCAGATCCATGGTCAGAAGCCCTATCCGGCGGTCGGCCATATCCTCGAAGTGCGTCCCAGGGAGGTCGTCCGTGCCGCGAATTGACCGCATCGCCTGCCTCGTCCTGATCGTGGGCGCGCTCGGCGGCTGCAGCGCTGACCTGTACTTCGATCGCCGCGACACCATCGCGCTGCACGCCGGTGATGCGGTCGCGGCGAACAAGGTGATGCAGACCATCGATCCCTGGCCGCGCGTCTCCGCCAACCGCAACATCGCCTACAATGGCGAGCGCATGGCGGGCGCGGCCGAGCGCTATCGCACCAACCGCGTGACGCCGCCAACCGGCACCAGCACCAGCTCGGTCAAGTACCAGCCCGTTGTGGCGATGCCGCCGCCGAGCTCGAATTGACCATGTTCGGCCGCAACAAACCCGAGCCGACCGGCACGCGCATCCTGGCGCAGACGGCGGACTCCGCCTTCGAGCAGATGCTGCGCGCCACCTTCGGCGCGAACGGACGCATCGAAGTCGCGGTGCTGCCCGGCACCCTCGCCGATCTCGAGCGCAAGCTCAGCCCCGATGCGACCGTGCTGGTGGTCGATGTCGATCCCAAGCGCGAGGCGGATTTCGCGGCGCTGGGACGGCTCACGCAACGGCTCAACGGCACGCCGCCGCTGCTGGTCGTGATCCCGGAGTTCGATCAGGAGGTCGCGCGTCAGCTCATCCAGATGCGGATTTCCGACTTCCTGGTGAAGCCGGTGGCGCCGCTCGATCTGGTGCGCGCCTGCGCGCGGCTCGCGCAAGGGCCGAAGCACGAACACACCGAGGCGCGCATCTACACCTTCCTGCCCGCCGCCGGCGGCGTCGGGCTGACGACGCTCGCGATCGAGACCGCGATGCTGCTGCTGCGCAACAGCGCGGGCGAGCGCGCCTCCACTTGCATCGTCGATCTCGATTTCCAGCAGGGCGCCTGCGCGGACTATCTCGACCTCGAGCCGCGTCTCGACCTCGACGAGATCGTGCCGCGCCCGGAGCGGCTCGACCGACAGCTGCTCGAGGTGATGATCTCGCACCACGCTTCGGGCCTGTCGCTGATCGCGGCGCCGAATCGTCCGGCCGAGATGCGCTCGTTCGACTTCGAGGTGGTGACGCGCCTGCTCGACCTGGTGGCGACGCATTTCGACAATGTCGTGATCGACGTGCCGCGCACATGGTTTCCCTGGACCGACAGCGTGCTGATCGGCTCCAACCGCCTGTTCATCGTCACCGAGATGACGGTGCCGGGGCTGCGCCATGCCAAGCACCTGGTGAGCGTGATCCGCGACCGGCTCGCGGACGGGCCGAAGCCCGAGGTGATCGTCAACCGCTTCGAGCAGCCGCTGTTCGGCACGGGCCTGCGGCGCAACGACATCGAGCAGACGCTGGCCGAAAGCTTCGCGACCACGATCCCCAACAACTACCGGCTGGTGCGCGAGGCGATCGACCGCGGCGTGCCGCTCGACGAGGTGAAGGCCGGCAACAACATCTCGGCCGCGCTGAAGAAGCTGGTGCTGCCCGAGGGCGCGAAGGGCAAAAAGAGCGAGCGCAAGCTCGCGGTCGCGCGCTGACGGAGAATCTTCATGTCCATGCTCGGCCGTTTCACGACCCGGCGCGTCGCCGCCCCTGATCTGGTGCCGGCGGAGCCGGAGCCCGTTGCGGCCACGTCCGTGATGGAAGAGCTGCGGCGCCCCGAGCCCGAGCCGGCGCCAGCCCCGCCCCCCGCTTCGCCCTCGCTGACCGAGAAGCTGCTCGACGCCAAGGTGCGCCTGCATCGCCGGCTGATCGAGGAGATCAACCTCTCGGCGCTCGAGAAGGTGCCGGAAGGCGAGGTCCGCCGGCAGATCCACGGTCTCGTCTCGCAATATGTCGTGAGCGAGCGCATCGCGCTCAATGCCCAGGAGCTCGAGGATTTCGTCCTCGAGATCATGGACGAGATGACGGGCCTCGGCCCGATCGAGCCGCTGCTCAAGGACCCGACCATCAACGACATCCTGATCAACGGCCACGAATGCGTCTATGTGGAGCGCGCCGGCATCCTCGAGCCGACGCCCGTGCGTTTCAAGGACGAGGCGCATCTCCTGCGCATCGTCAACAAGATCGTCTCGGCCGTGGGCCGGCGCGTCGACGAATCGCAGCCGCTCTGCGACGCGCGCCTGCTCGACGGCTCGCGTATCAACATCGCGGTGCGACCGATCGCCGTGGACGGCCCGCTGGTCTCGATCCGTAAGTTCTCGAAGAAGCCGTTCAACCTGAAGAAGCTCGTGGACATCGGCGCGATCCGGCCGCCGATGGCGGAGGTGCTGTCCGCGGCCGTGAATGCCCGCGTCACCCTGATCATCTCGGGCGGCACCGGTTCGGGCAAGACCACGATGCTCAACGCGCTCTCGGCCTTCATCTCGGACAAGGAGCGTCTCGTCACCATCGAGGACGCGGCCGAGCTGCAGCTGCAGCAGCCGCATGTCGGCCGCATGGAGACGCGGCCGCCCAATATCGAGGGCAAGGGCGAGATTCGCCAGCGTGAGCTGGTGAAGAACGCGCTGCGTATGCGTCCCGACCGCATCATCCTCGGCGAGTGCCGCGGCGAGGAAGCCTTCGACATGCTGCAGGCCATGAACACGGGCCACGAAGGCTCGATGGCCACGGTCCACGCCAATACGCCACGCGACGCGATCTCGCGTCTCGAGCAGATGATCGGCATGGCGGGCCTGCCCATGACGGTCGCCTCGATCCGCGGCCAGATCGCGGCCGCGATCCGCGTCATCGTGCAGCTGCAGCGCCTCTCGGACGGCAAGCGGCGCGTCACCAGCATCTCCGAGATCACCGGCCTCGAAGGCGACATCCTGCAGATGCAGGAGATCTACAAATATGTGCGCACCGGCACCGCCGACGACGGCAGCGTGCAGGGCCACTTCCAGGCGACCGGCATCCGCCCGCGCTTTCTCAGCGATCTCGTGGCGCGCGGTATCAACATTCCGGGCTCCTATTTCGATCCCTCGAAGCCGCTGTAGGGCGCCATGGATCTCGCCTTCGATTCCACCACGCTGGTTCTGGTCTTCGCCGCGATCTCGGTCGTGCTGGTGGCCGAGGCCGTGTACCTGCTGGGCTTCTCGCGCGCATCCTATCGCAGCCATGTGAACCGGCGCCTGCGACTCACCAAGAACGAGCCGGACCACGAGAAGATCCTGGTGCAGCTGCGCCGCGAGCGCGGCCTCACGGGCGAAGGCCTCTATCGCTTCGGCTCGCGCTGGTTCAACAACCTGCTGCTCGAGTCGGGCTTGACGACGGGCCCCGCCATGCTGATCGTGCTCGCCGTGATCGGCGGCGCCGGCGCCTTCTTCGGCGTGACGGTCGCGCGCGAGAGCATGATCGAGGCGAGCATCGCGGGGGTCGCGGCAGCGGTGCTGCTGCCCTTCGCGTTCCTGCAGGTGCTGCGCAAGCGCCGGCACCGCAAGTTCGGCGAGCAGTTCCCGGAGGCCATGGATATCATCGTGCGCAGCTTGCGGGCGGGGCATCCGGTGCCCGTGGCGGTCTCCATGGTGGCGCGCGAATTGCCGGATCCGATCGGCACCGAGTTCGGTCTGGCCGCCGACGAGATCACCTATGGCGCGGACGTCGAGACCGCGATGCGCAATCTCTATTTCCGCGTCGGCCAGGAGGATCTGCCGCTGTTCGTCACGGCCGTTTCGATCCAGGGATCGACCGGCGGCAATCTGAGCGAGATCCTCGAGAACCTCTCGGCCGTGATCCGCATGCGCTTCAAAATGCGGCGCAAGGTGAAGGCGCTGGCGTCCGAGGGCAAGTTCTCGGCGCTGTTCCTCTCGGGGCTGCCGATCGCGATCTTCGCGCTGCTCAGCCTGGTGGCGCCGAGCCATTACGGCACCGTGTGGCAGTTCGACACGACCAAGATCGGGCTCGCACTCGCGGGCGCCTGGATGGTCGCGGGCAATATCGTGATGTACCGCATGGTGAACTTCAGGATCTGATATGGGCACCTTCGACCAGATCCTGGCTCTGCTCGGCGGCAACGAGACGCTCGCGCTCAGCCTGTTCGTGTTCCTCTCTGCCGCCATGCTGGCCTTCGGCGTCATGGCCTTCGCGCAGGTGCGCTTCTCGGTGCGCCGGCGCGCGGCCGAGCTCTCGGGCGGCAATGGGGTCATCGCGGACGACGACCCCCGCTCGCTGCGCTTCGCGAGCCGGCAGGCGACGCAGCGGCTGATCGACTACACGGCGAAGCACTTCTCCTCGACGGATGCGGGCGAGATGAAGGAGCTGCGCCGGAGGCTGATCCAGGCCGGCTTCCTCGATCCGCGCGCGCCGACGCTGTTCTTCCTCGCACGCGCGGCCTGTGCGCTGGCGCTGGCCGGCTCCGCGCTGGTGACCACACCGCTGATCCTCGCGCCAGACAGCGCGCTTTACTGGCCGATGCTGTGGATCCAGGGCCTGTTCGGCTATTTCGCGCCGAACGTCGTCATCAGCCGGCGCATCAAGTCGCGCACGGTGGAGCATCAGGCCGGCTTCCCGGATTTCATGGACCTGCTCGTGGTCTGCGCCGATGCTGGCCTCAGCATGGAAGCCGCGCTCGACCGTGTCGGCCGCGAGCTCGCGGACTCCTATCCTTCGCTCAGCTCCAACATCCATATGGCGACGCTCGAGATCCGCGCCGGCAAGACCATGAGCGAGGCGCTGGAGCATTTCGGCGACCGCCTCGGTCTCGACGAGGCGCGCAGCTTCGCGACCCTGCTGCAGCAGTCCGAGAAGCTCGGCTCGAGCCTCACGGACGCGCTGCGGGTCTATTCCGAGGACATGCGCCACAAGCGGCTCTCGCGCGCCGAGGAGAAGGCCTACAGCCTCCCGGCCAAGCTCTCGGTGCCGCTGATCATCTGCGTCTTCCCCGTCGTGATCGTCGTCATCCTGCTGCCCGTCTACGTGCGGCTGAAGATGGGCGCGTTCTGACGCCTTTTTGTTTGTCACATTTTCTTACGCCGACCCCGGTGTCCACTTCGGCGGAAATGCTCCTGCCCATGCGGAAGGCTGATGACGCATAAGCATCAGGGCTCCTACGGGGCCTGCGCGGGGTTCCGGGCCACGAAGTATTAACCATCGCGGCCTATGGTTAACCATCCCGGCGGCCCTCCTGCCCCCCAGGTGTCCGCGTCTCTTGTTGGGTCGCACGTAATGCGTTTCCGAGTCTCCGGCCTCGTCCTGGCGGCCTGCCTGCTCGCTCTTGCGGGCTGCGGCTCGCTGACCAACGGGCCGAACGGCGCCGACCCGGCTCCGACGGGCTCGATCGCGGTGCGGCCGGCGGACCCGGAAGCGGTCTCGGGTGCCCTGCTCGGCGGCGATCCGAACGTCGACGATCTCAACCTCGGCAAGCGCCACTATCGCGAGCAGAACTACGGGCTCGCCGAGAAGCATTTCCGCCGCGCCGTCGAGAAGCTGCCGAAGGACGGCGAAGGCTGGCTCGGACTCGCGGCCTCCTACGACAAGCTGCGCCGTTTCGACCTCGCGGACCGCGCCTACAACCAGGTGCTGGAGATCTACGGGCCGACGCCCGAGGTGCTCAACAATATCGGCTACTCCTACCTGCTGCGCGGCGACTTCAAGCGCGCGCGCATCAAGCTGGCGGAGGCGGCCGCGAAGGATCCGGACAATCCGTATATCCGGAACAATGTCGAGCTGCTGGAGATCACGCAGCGCCAGGGCAAGGGCCTGCGCTGACGTTCCTCGTTGAGTTCGACCCAAGCTCCGTTCGTGCCCGCGGAAGCGGGCATCCAGGGCCGCGTGCTCGTGCGCCCAATCTGGGTCCCCGCTTTCGCGGGGACGAACGGATGTTGATGCAATCCGACGGGATATCGGTGTAGGAACGCTGCGGGTTTTCGGCTGTGCGCCAGCCGTTTTCGCAATACCAAAGTGTTGAGACCCGCATGGCAGAGTTCGGCATCGGCACTTCGACCCCGCGCGTCGAGGATGCACGCTTCGTGCGCGGCCTCGGCCGCTACACCGACGATATCCATTTTCCGGGCGAGACCCATATGGCGGTGGTGCGCTCGCCCTATGCGGCGGCGCGCATCAACGGCATCGATGCGAGCGCGGCGCTCGCTGCTCCAGGCGTGGTCGCCGTGCTCACCGGCGCGGATGTTGTGGCGGACGGGCTCGGCACGCTGCACACCATCGTGCAGCGGCATCGCCGCGACGGAACGCCGATGGCGCGGCCGCCCTATCGCATTCTCGCGCTCGACCGCGTGCGCCTCGTCGGCGACGCGGTCGCGATCGTGATCGCGGAGAGCGCCGCGCTCGCGCGCGACGCCGCGGATCTCGTAGCGGTCGACTACGAGGAGCTGCCGAGCGTCACGGACGCGGCCGCAGCCGTGGCGAAAGGCGCGCCCGCGGTGTGGCCCGAGGAAGTGCCGGACAACGTCTCCTTCGTGTTCGAGCTCGGCGACCGCGCTACCGTGGATGCGGCTTTCGCGCGCGCCGATCACGTGGCGCGCATCGACTATCGGATCAGCCGCGTCTCGGCCAATCCGCTGGAGCCGCGCAACGCCATCGGTCTCTACGACCCGGCGGAGGGCCGCTACACGCTCTATGCGGGCATGCAGGCGCCGCACAATATCCGCAAGGAGCTCGCCGAGCGCACGCTGATGATCCCGGCACACCGGCTGCGCGTGGTCTCGCCCGACGTCGGCGGCGCCTTCGGCATGAAGGGCAGCGTTTACCCGGAATACCCGCTGGTGCTGTGGGCCGCGCGCAAGATCGGCCGTCCGGTGCGCTGGAATGCGGATCGCGGCGAATCCTTCCTCTCGGACTATCACGCGCGCGACAACGTCTCGACGGTCGAGCTCGCACTCGCGAAAGATGGCACCTTCCTGGCGTTGCGCGTGCGCACGGTCGCCAATCTCGGCGCTTATCTCGGCTTCAACACACCGCATTCGCCGACCAACAATCTGGGCGGCCTCGCCGGCGTCTATCGCACGCCCGCGATCCACGCGGAGGTGACGGGCGTCTACACCAACACACAGCCGACCGCGCCCTATCGCGGCGCCGGCCGGCCCGAGGCGACCTTCGCGATCGAGCGCGTGATCGACATCGCGGCCGAGGAGATGGGGCTCGACCGGATCGAACTGCGCCGGCGCAATCTGATTCCGTCCGAGGCGATGCCATTCCGGACCGGGCTCGTGTTCACCTACGACTCGGGCGCCTTCGAAGCGAACATGGACATGGCGCTGAAGGAGGCCGATTGGGCAGGCTTCGCGAAGCGCCGGAGCGAGGCGGAGAAGCGCGGCAAGCTGCGCGGCATCGGCCTTGCCAATCCGATCGAGATCGCGGGCGGGCCGTTCAAGAACCCGAACGAGGAAGGCGCCGAGATCCGCTTCGATGCATCCGGCAATGCGACCATCCTGATGGGCACGCACAGCCACGGCCAGGGACACGAGACCGCGTTCCGCCAGCTTGCGGTGGCGTTTCTCGGTCTCGATCCGGAGGCGATCCGCGTCGTCTATGGCGACACCGATCTGGTGGCGCATGGGCGCGGCACCTTCGGCTCGCGCTCGCTGATGGTCGGCGGCGCCGCGCTCCTGCGGGCGGCCGACAAGATCATCGCGCGCGGCAAGACGATCGCGGCACACCTGATGGAAGCGGACGCGAGCGACATCGCGTTCGAGCGGGGCCGCTTCACGGTTGCGGGCACGGACAAGAACGTGCGCATCGAGGACGTGGCGCGCACGAGCTATATGGCGGGCAAGCTGCCGAAGGACGAGGAATACGGGCTCGCCGCGAGCGCCGTCGTGCAACCACCCGACGCGACGTTCCCGAACGGCTGCCACGTGTGCGAGGTCGAGATCGATCCGGACACCGGCGTCGTTGAGATGCTGAACTACGTTGTGGTCGACGATGTCGGCACGGTCGTGAACCCGATGATGGTGAAGGGTCAGATCCACGGCGGCATTGCGCAGGGCGTCGGCCAGATCTTCACCGAGGCGATCCAGTACGACGCCGGCAATGGCCAGCTCGTCACCGGCTCGTTCATGGATTACGGCATGCCGCGCGCCGACGTGATGCCGCCGATCACGGTGATCGCCAACGAGGTGCCTTCGCCCAACAACCCGCTCGGCATCAAAGGGGCGGGCGAAGCCGGTACGGTCGGCGCGCTGCCGGCGCTGATCAACGCCATCGTGGATGCGCTGCGCCCGCTCGGCGTGAAGCACATCGAGATGCCGGTGACGCCGGAGCGGGTGTGGGACGCGATCCGCAAGGCGAAGGGCGCGTAGCTTGCAAGGCGGACTGGCACGAGGTGCGCAGCCCGTCCTGCGATTTCCGCTAAGGCCGCCCTTCGGTCCGCCCGAGGAAATCCCGCTTGCCGATCTCCAGGCCGCATTGGCGCAGGATGTCGTAGGCCGTGGCGGCGTGGAAATAGAAGTTCGGCAGCGCGAAGTTGATCAGGTACGCCTCGCCCTTCAGCGTGAGCGGCTGGCCGCCGACCGGGAAGGTGATGTCCTTCTCCTCGGTGCCGTCGACCTGCGCAGGCGTCACCTGCTTGATCGCTTCGATCACCTGGGCGATGCGCGCCTTGAGCTCCGGAATGGTCTTCTCGTGGTCCTGGAATTTCGGCAGGTCGACCCCCGAGAGCCGCGCCACCGTGTTCTTGGCGAAATCGCAGGCGAGCTGGACCTGCTTGGCGAAGGGCAGCATGTCGGGATAGAGCCGCGTCTGCAGCAGCACGGCCTGATCGATCTTCTTCAGGGTGCAGTGCGCCTCCGCCTTGTCGAGGATCATGGAGAGCGCGTTGAGGGTCTGCATGAAGCCCGGCACGCTGGCGCGGTACATGGATAGCGACATTGGGATTCCTTCGACTCGGGCGGGTGGGCCGCGTTTGCACGGACCGGGTTCTTAGCAAATTGGCAAGCGGTTGGTGTCTATCATTGGTAAATCGAGTGTAAAGGCGTACCTTCATGTCTGCCTCCGCCCCGGCTCCCCAAAAGGGGGATTCCACCGCGCTCGCCCTCGTCTGGGCTTCCGTCATCGCCTGCGCGCTGACGGCCGGCATCCTGATCAGCTCCAGCGGCTCCGGCGCGCTGCAGCAGACCCTGCGCACCCTCGGCTTCGGACGGCAAAGCGAGATCGAGGCGCGCCAGCAGCAGCAGGCGCTGTCCATCGCGGGGCTCGAGCGCATCATCCAGAATGTCAGCCGCGAGGTCGGCACGCTCAACACGCGCGTCGGCGTGAGCGAGCACAAGGAGGCGATGACGAGCGAGCAGCTCGCGCGCCTCGACGGCGACGTGAGCAGTCTGCGCGGCGAGATGGCCCAGACGCGTGCCACGCACCAGGACATGGTGCGGCTACGCTCCACCATCGACGCCAACGACCGCAATCAGCAGAAGACCATCACGGCGCTGAGCAAGCGGCTCGACCGCCTCGAGCAGCACATGAGCCGCGATCTCACCTCCTCGGTCCGCGCCCCCGCGCAAGCGGAAGCCAAGGCGGCGAAAAAGCGCGAGCAGCCACCCGAGCCCGACGTGATCCAGGACGCCATGAACGAACTCATGGTCCTGCATGGCTTACCGAACGGCGTCAATGGTCCCTCGGGCCACGTGATCGACAAGCCGAACATCGGCCAGTAAGCGCCAACAAGCGCACGGCTCCCGCGGACAAGCCGCAGGAGCCGTGACTTTCTCCACTCCAAGCGCTTCCGAGCGCCATCAGCGGCAGGGACGTTCCTGTCCGCGATTGTTGATGTAAGTGCCGGTCGCGGGATTGAAGGATTGATACTTGGACGAGCAGTAGGCGACCCAGTCCTGCTGCTGTTGCTGAGACGCGATCGCGCCGCCGATGATCGCGCCGGCCGCAAAGCCGCCGAGCGCCGGGCCCCAACCGTGACCGCGGTGATGGTGACGCCAGTGGCCATGGCGCCGCCACTGCACGGTCTGCACCGCGCTGTCTTGCGCCTGAGCTTGCGCCAGGGCGGGCGCGCCGCGCGCCACTTGCGCCGAAGCGGCTGACGGCAACAAAGCGGTGGCGCCGAGCGCGGCGGCGGCGGCGAACGTACAGATCTTGTGCGTCACATCGAACTCCCTTGTCCATGCTGCATGGGAGTCCAACGTGTTGTTTCGATGAGCGTTCCGGGATTGCAAATCCGTAATGCTGACGCAGCGACACGCATTCAGTAGCGATTATCGCAGGGGTCGATATAGGGGAACGCGCTCAGCACATGGGCAGAGCCCGTTGGCGCGGCGGCCTGCAAGTATGAGCCGTCGAGCGTCGCGAAGCTGTCGACGCCGAGCAGGCCGAGCACGCGGACGATCTCATCCTCGAGCAACTCGAGCACGCGCTGCACGCCGGGGCCGCCGGCGGCCGCAAGACCAAAGGCATAAAGGCGACCGATCGCGACCGCGTTCGCGCCCATGGCGATCGCCTTGACGATGTCGGTGCCGCGGCAGAAGCCGCCGTCAATGACGATCTCGGCGCGGCCCTTCACGGCGGCGACCACCTCGGGAAGGATCTCGATGGCGCCGAGCCCGTGATCGAGCTGGCGGCCGCCGTGGTTCGAGACGTAGACCACATCGACGCCGTGCTCGACCGCAAGCGCGGCGTCCTCGGCCGTGCAGATGCCCTTGAGCATCAGCGGGATCTTGTACTTCTGCTTCAGCCGCGCGACCTCGTTCCAGTCGAGCATGGCCTGGAAGTCCGCCTGCCCCGCCGTGCGCGGTGAAGCCGCGACGAATCGCTTGGCGATGTCGCGCTCGCGGCGGCTGTAATGCGCGGAGTCCACCGTGAGGCAGAGCGCGCGATAGCCCGACGCGATCACGCGCTCGACGATGGCGTCGATCCAGGCCGAGTCGCCGCGCACATAGAGCTGAAACATGCGGAAGGCGTCGGGCGCGCGGCGCGCGGTCTCTTCCAGCGGCGGCGTCGTGACGGAGCTCTGCATGAAGCCGCAGCCCATCGCCTGCGCCGCCTCGGCGACCGGAGCCGCACCCTGGGGATCGAAGCGCTCGATGCTGCCGATCGGCGCGGTCAGCACCGGAATGCGCATCTCCTGTCCGAGCAGGCGACCCGAGCAATCGACGCGCGCGACGTTGCGCAGCACGCGCGGACGGAAGGCGATCGAGTCGAGACCCTGGCGATTGCGGCGCAGCGTCATCTCGGTCTCGGTGCCGCCGATCAGATAGTCCCAGAAATTGCGATCGAGCTTCTGGCGCGCCGCTTCGACGATCTCGTGCAGGGTGTGAAAACGCTGACGCACCGCCTCCATCTCGTCGGCGGCGGATTGGGACGGACTCAGCACGGGGCGCTTCCTCTCAGGCCTGGGACGGCTCCCATGCGGGAGCCGCGGATGCTCCTTTCTTGAGGCCGGACGGACCCGAGTCAACACGCGATTTCGCTGATGCGGCCGGCATTTACGGGTGGATGGGACGGATCGGCAGGCGACAGAGGCCGCGGTTTCGCTACGATAGGAGCCGCAAGGGCCAATTCATGACCGCCGACCAACAGATCCGCTTCTGCAAGGCACGGGACGGGGCGCGCATCGCGATCGGCACCATGGGCAAGGGGCCGCCGCTGCTCCGCGCCACCCATTGGCTCAGCCATGTGGAGTTCGACGCCCGCAGCCCGGTCTGGGCGCACTGGCTGCGCGAGCTCTCGCGCGATCACACCTATGTCCGCTACGACCAGCGGGGCTGCGGCCTGTCGGACTGGTCGCCGCCGGAGATCTCGTTCGAGGCCTGGGTCAGCGATCTCGAGGCGGTGGTCGACTTCCTCGGACTGAAGCGCTTCCCCTTGCTCGGCATGTCGCAAGGCGGCGCCGTTGCAATCGCCTATGCGGCGCGCCACCCCGAGCGCGTCTCGCACCTGGTGTTGCACGGCGCCTATGCGCAAGGGCGGCTGCGGCGCGAAAGCAGCACCCATGACCGCGAGGAAGCCGAGACGCTGCTGAAGCTGATCCGCATCGGCTGGGGCCGCGACAATCCCGCGTTCCGGCAGCTGTTCACGACGCTCTTCAT
Organism: Pseudomonadota bacterium; assembly: GCA_023404705.1. GTDB lineage: Bacteria > Pseudomonadota > Alphaproteobacteria > Rhizobiales > Xanthobacteraceae > FEB-22. The sequence continues at coordinate 21,099 of JAEYAU010000016.1, read as the reverse complement.
TCCGCAGGGCACGGCCGAGCAGCACCAGTGGTTCAACGAGCTGGAGCGCATCTCGGCGACGCCCGAGAATGCGGCCGCGATCATCGAGACGACCTATCGGGTCGATGTCACGGCGCTCGCCGAGACCATCCGGGTGCCGACGACCGTGTTCCATGCGCGGCACGACGCGCGCATCCCCTTCGAGGAAGGACGTAAGCTGGCGGCGCTGATTCCGAACGCGCGCTTCGTTCCGCTCGAGAGTCAGAACCACGTGCTGCTCGATAGCGAGCCGGCCTGGCCCGAATTCCTCGCGGCGTTCCGGACCATTCTCTCAGAGCCGGGTGCAACCCCAGGCGCGACGCGCAGCCTTATGGCCGCAGGGCTCACCCCAAGCGAGCGGCAAGTGCTGGTGCTGATCGCGCGCGGGCTCGACAACCAGGCGATCGCCACAGAGCTTGGCAAGAGCGAGAAGACCGTCCGCAACCAGGTCTCCAGCGTCTTCAGCAAGCTCGCTGTGCGCACGCGCGCCGAGGCCGTGGTCTGGGCGCGCGAGGCGCTGCCGCCCGAGACCTTCGCATAGGACGCCCGTCCCGTCCCGCGCGCTTATTGGCTTTCTCGGCCGCGATCCCGTGGGACGCCGGCCTCATGACGGGTTCGGCTCGTTCACGCACGCTCGCGCCCCTCACGGAGCGTGCGGGCCATCATGTCCACAATCGATGCGGCACTTCAGAGCGGCGGCACCGCGGTGCGGGAGCGGCTCTCCGCGCTGGCGTTGAGCATGGCGGCGCTGTTCTGGTCCGGAAACTACGTCGCGGGCCGCTACCTGCGCGACCACCTGGATGCGCTGACGCTGAATGCCGCGCGATGGACGCTGGCGCTGGTCCTGATCCTGCCGTTCGTCTGGCCCGAGCTGCGCGCGAGCATGCCCGCGCTGCGCCGTCACTGGCGGCTGGTCCTCGGCCTCGGCGCGACCGGCATCGCGAGCTTCCACACGCTGTCCTATAGCGCGCTGCAGAGCACGACCGCCGTCAATGCCCTGCTCATCCTTTCACTGACGCCCACCGCAATCTTGATCGCCGGGGTGCTGAGCGGCCGCGAAAGGCCGACGGCTCGGCAGATCGTGGGCGTGCTCATCTCGACGGCGGGCGCCGTGGTGCTGGTCACGCGCGGCGATCCAGCGGTGCTGTTGCAGCGCAGCTTCAACATCGGCGACCTCTGGATGCTCGCCGCAGTAGCGGTGTGGGCCGTCTATTCGCTGCTGCTGCGCGCGAGGCCCGCGGCCCTTTCGCAGAGCGTGACATTGACCGCAAGCATCGGGGCCGGACTCGCGCTGCTGGCGCCATTCTGGCTACTCACCGCATCGACGCCGCTCGCCGCGCTCGCGACCACGAGCACCGCGCTGGCGATCATCTACATCGCGGTCTTCGCCTCGGCGATCGCCTTCCCGCTCTGGTCCTACGGCGTCACCCATCTCGGCGCGACGCGCTCCGGCCAGTTCATCCATCTCATGCCCGTGTTCGGCGCCGTGCTCGCCTTCGGCGTGCTCGGCGAGACGCTGAAGGCGCCGCAGATCGTCGGCGGAGCGCTGGCCATCATGGGCGTCATCTGGGTCGAGCGGCGGACCTGATCGTCCGCGCATTCAAGAAGGAGGATCTCATGGCTGGCATCCTGTCGCTGCTCTACGGCGTGATCGCTTATCTGACGTTCCTGGTCGCATTCCTCTATGCGATCGGCTTCGTCGGCAATCTGGTGGTGCCGAAGTCGATCGACTCGGGGACGCCGGGCCCGCTGATCGAGGCGCTGATCGTCAACACGGTGCTGCTCGGCATCTTCGCGCTCCAGCACAGCGTCATGGCCCGGCCGGCGTTCAAGCGCTGGTGGACACGCATCGTGCCGCCCGCGATCGAGCGCAGCACCTATGTGCTGCTCGCGAGCCTTACGCTCCTGCTGCTCTACTGGCAGTGGCGGCCGATCCCGCAGACGATCTGGGCCGTCGAGAACCCGACCGCCGTGCTGCTGCTCAACGCCGTCTTCTGGTTCGGCTGGGGCCTGCTGCTGGTCAGCACGTTCCTGATCAGCCACTTCGAGCTGTTCGGCCTCTCCCAGGTCTTCGCCCGCCTGCGCGGCCGCGCGCCCGCGGCGCTCGAATTCAAGACGCCGCTGTTCTATCGCGTGGTGCGGCACCCGATCTACCTGAGCTTCCTGCTCGCCTTCTGGGCGACGCCCGTGATGACGGGCGGCCATCTCGTGTTCTCGCTCGCCACGACCGCGTATATCCTGATCGCGATCCAGCTCGAGGAGCACGACTTGATCGCGCTGTTCGGCGACAAATACCGGCGCTATCGTCAGGAGGTCGCCATGCTCATCCCGCTGCCCATGCGGCGCAAGGCCGTCGCCGAGCGCCCCGCGACCGACGAGGCCATCATCCGGTGAACGATGCTTTGCACGGCACGGCCGCCCTGCCCCGGCTCGATGTGGTGAGCCAGGGCGCGGGGCGGCTCGTCGTGCTGATCCATTCCAGCATGGCCGGCGCGCGGCAGTGGACGCGGCTGATGGGCGAGCTCGCGGACCGCTACGAGTCGCGCGCCGTGAACCTGTTCGGCTATGGCGGCACGCCGGTGTGGCCGCATGCGGAGCCGCCGACGCTTGAGAATTATGCGGATGCGGTGGTCGCGGCGGTGCCGGCGGACGCCGAGGGCGTGAGCGTGGTCGGGCATTCCTTCGGCGGCGCAGTCGCCATGGAGGTCGCGCGCCGACTCGGCGCTCGCGTCGAGAAGCTCATCCTGATCGAGCCGAGCCTCTTCTATCTGTTGCACCTGCACGGCCGCACCGAGGCCTTTGACGAAATCTCAGGTCTTTCGCGCCGCATGGATCTCGGCACGGCGGCACCCGAAGCCGCGGCCGAGCAGTTCATCACCTACTGGGGCGGGCCGGAGGCGTGGCGCACGAACTCGGACGAACGCAAGGCAGCGTTCATCCGCGGCGTGCCAGTCGTGAGCCACGAGTGGAACGCCGTGTTTCGCGGCGACACGCGGCGCGAGGCCTGGGCCCGGCTGCTGCCGGAACGCACGATGCTGCTGTCGTCACGCGCGCCGAAGCGGCCGTCGCGCGAGATCATGGAGCTGCTGATCGAGGCGTGTCCGGCGTGGCGGCTGACGCAGATCGGCGACGGCGGGCACATGGCGCCGCTCACGCATCCGCAGCTGATCAACCCGGTGGTCCGCGCCTTTCTGGACGAGGCGTAGCTCAGGCGGCGTCGCGGCCCGCCGCGCGACCGATCAAGCCCGCTTCCACCAGCGCCTGACGAATGCGCTCGATCTCGCCGCGCGAGAGCTTGACCAGTGGCGGGCGCACCACAGCGCGCGGCAGGCGGCCGAGCAGCACCAGCGCTTCCTTCATGCGGTTGTGCATGTCGGACCACGGCTCGGAGTAGAAGATCTTCGCGAGCGGATAGATGCGATCATTCAGACGTCGCGCCTCGGCGAGATCGTTCGCCTGCACGGCGCGGAACAGCTCGGCCTGCAGATCCGGGATGACGCTGCCGCTGCCCGAGAGCAGACCGTTGCAGCCGAGCACCAGCGAGGACATCAGCCAGGCACTGTGCGTGGTGAGCACGTTCACGGGGCGCGGCAGGCTCTGCAGCATGCGCACGTGCAGCTCGTGCTGCTGCGGGTTGCCGGCCCAGTCCTTGATGGCGCGGATCGTCGGCACCTCCTCGCACAGGCGCAGCAGCGTGTCGCGCGGATAGCCCTGGCCGGTGGCGAGCGCATACTGGAAAACGATGATCGGCAGGTCGGTCGCATCGGCGATGCGCTTGAAATGCGCGAGCGCCATCTCGGGCGACTGGCCCATGGTGAAGACCGCGGGCGGGAACACCAGCAAGGCCGAGGCGCCGCCCTCTGTCGCCATGCGGGCGATGCGCGCCGCCTCGAGGCTGCCGTCGGCCCAGACGCCGTGCACGATCGGCATGCGGTCGCCGACCTCCGACTGCGCGATGTCGAGCACGCGGCGCTGCTCGTCGAAATGGCAGGAGGCGACCTCGGTCGAATGCGCGTTGATCGTGATCGCTGAGAGCCCCTCGGTCGCGGTCACGTCGCGCAGATGCTTGCGGAAGCCCGCCTCGTCGATCGAGAGATCGTCATGGAACGGCAGGAGAACCGCCGGGATCACGCCATGGGGCACGTAAGCGGGATGACGCGGCATCGGGTTCCTCCTGAAATCGGGCGCTTAAGTCAGCCAGCGCCGACGGCGACGATAGTGCTTCACGGCGCGGAAATCCACGCTGTGGCCGCCACCCAGATATGCGGCCTCGACATCCGGATTGGCCTTCACGACCTCGGCCGTGCCGTTCATGACGACGCGGCCGTTGTCGATCACATAGGCCTGCGCGGCGACTTCCAGCGCGGCGGCCGCGTTCTGCTCGACGAGCAGAACCGCGACACCCGCCTCCTTGTTGATGCGCCGGATGATGTCGAAGATCTCATCGACCAGGAAGGGGGCGAGACCAAGGCTCGGCTCGTCGAGCAGCAGCAGCTTCGGCTCGGTCATCAGGGCGCGGCCGATGGCGAGCATCTGCTGCTCGCCGCCCGAGAGATAGCCGGCCTTGGCCTTGGCGCGCTCGGTGAGGCGCGGGAACCAGGTGAAGGTGCGTTCCAGCAGCCGCTTCACGTGCGCGCGGTCGTTGTGCATCGAGGTGGCGGCGAGCAGGTTCTCCTCCGGCGTGAGGTGCCCGAACACGCGGCGGCCTTCGAGCACATGGACGATGCCCGCGCGCACGCGCTCGGGCGGATCGAGGCTGAGCAGGTCCTTGCCGGCGAACGAGATCTCGCCGCGAGTGACGGCGCCGCGCTCGGGCTTGAGCAGACCGCTGATCGATTTGAGCGTCGTGCTCTTGCCCGCGCCATTGGCGCCGAGGAGGGCGACGAGGCCGCCCTCCTCCACGTCGATCGAGACGCTCTTGACCGCGAGGAAGACGCGGTCATAAACGACCTCGATATTGTTGAGACTGAGCAGGCTCACTTGCCGGTCTTCTTGAACTCTTCCGAATATTTCTTGATCTCGGCCCAGACCAGATCCTGGTTCGCCGTGAACCAGTCGGTCTGCTTCACGAACTTCGAGCCGTCCCAGCGCACGATGCGGCCCTTACCGCCGCCCTGGTGATCGCTCTTCGTCACCGTCACGCCGGGCAGCAGACCCTCGGCCGTGAAGTTGCTGATCGAGCGGATGCCCTCGTTCAGCCAGGCACCGGTGACCGGCCCGTTCGGCGCCTTCTCGGCGGCCTTGCGGACGCCCTCGCAGAAGGTCGCGGCCGCCATGACGCCGATATTGTAGTAGCTGGTGCCGACCTTGGCCTCCGGGCCCGCGCCCTTGCCCTTGCCGACGACGTCCTTGAGGATGTCCTGGATCACCTTCTGATCGCGTCCGCCGGCGGCGGCCTCGAACTTGAGCACGCCCTTCACGGCGTCCTTGCCCGCCACATCCATGTCGGACTCCGAGAGCCACACGCTCGACGAGATGCGATCCATCTTGAGACCGTTGCGCACGGCCTCGCTCAGCGCCGTGGTCTGGCCGACACCGGCGCCCCAGAACACGACCCAGTCGGGCTGCGCGCGCCGCACCTGCGGCCAGATCGCGGCCTGGTCGTTGCCCGGCGGCGTGTAGGGGAAGGCCTGCAGCGTATAGCCGAGCTTCTGCGCCAGCGCCTGGAAGATCGGCAGCGGCTCGCGGCCGAAGGGCGTATCGATGTGCACGAACACGATCTTCTTGCCCTTGAGGTCCTTGTCCTGCTGGCGGAAGTAGTCGATCAGCACGCCGGCCTGCGCCCAGTAGTTCGGCGAGAGCGGCATCACCCAGGGGAATGCCTCGCCGTCGGCGGCATCGCTGCGGCCCGAGAGCGTGGTGATCAGGTTGATCTTGTCCTCCATGGCGCGCGGCACCAGCGCGCGGGCGATCGGCGTCGACAGCGGGTCGATGGCGACGCAGCCCTCGCGCTTCATGCGCTCATAGGCCTCGATGGCGCGCGGCACGTCGTTGGCGTGGTCCGTGATGTCGGCCAGGATCTTGTAACCGCTCACGCCGCCGCGGTCGTTGATCAGGGTGAGATAGTCGCGGTGGCCCTGCGCATATTCGGCGGTGACGAAAGTGTAGACGCGTGTGAAGTCCATCGGCATGCCGAGCTTCACGACCTTCTCCTGCGCGAAGGCGGGGCGGCCGAGACCGGCGACGCCTGCGGCGGCGGTTCCGGCAAGGAATGTGCGACGATCGAGTTTCATTGCGTTCTCTCCCGTTTATCCGGCCTCCCGGGGCCGGGTTTCTGTCAGCGCCTGGCGTGGCGGAAGGGCCAGACCAGGAAGTAATTGCGGATGTTGTCGTAGATCTTGGCGAGGCCGAGCGGCTCGAACACCAGGAAGCCGACGATCAGAGCGCCGTAGAGCATCAGCGGAATGTGCGCGCGCAGATCGGCGCTCAGGTCGATGCCGAGGCCGGATGCGACCGAACCGACCAGGTTGTTGAGCACGATCGGCGTGAACAGGATGAGGGCGGCGCCGAAGAAGCTGCCGAGCACGCTTCCCAAGCCGCCGACGATCACCATGGCGACGATCTGCACCGACAGCTCGATATGGAACTGATCGGGCGAGACGCTGCGCAGATAGCTGACGACGAGAACGGCGCCGACCACACCGCCGATGAAGGACGAGGTCCAGAAGGCGAGCAGCTTATACTTGAAGGTGTCGACGCCGATCACCTCGGCCGCATAGTCCTTCTCGCGCACGGCCGCCAAGGCGCGGCCGAAGGCCGTCCGCTGCACATTGAGCATGAACAGCGTGATGATCGTGCAGCAGAGCAGCGCGAAATAGTACATCGGCAGGTCGCCTTCGAGGCGGATGCCTAGGAAGCGGACCGGCGGGACCTGGATGGTCGCTTGCGTGCCGCCCGAGATCGATGGCGTGTGCGATATGACGAAGTCGACGATGTACTGCATCGCCAAGGTGGACATCGCGAGATAGAGCGCCTTCACGCGCAAGGCCGCGACGCCGAAGATCATGCCGATGGCGGCGCTCATCAGGCCGGCGGCGAGCAGCGAGATCTCGAAGGGCACGCCGGCGCGCACGAGATGCACGGACGTATAGGCGCCGATCGCCATCACGGCGCCGTAGGCGAGATGGATCTGGCCGGCGCCGCCCATCAGCAGGTTGAGGCCGAGCGCCGCCATGGACCAGATGATCCAGGGCAACAGATAGGCGACCACATAGAGGCGGTCGATCAGGAATGGCGCAGCGAGCAGGAACAGGGCGACGACGCCGACCAGCGTGCGGTCGAACGGCAGCGGCCAGAGCTGACGCTCGTGCGGGTAGGAGGTGTGACGGATCCCGGCGCGACGGTAGAGCATCACACACGCTCGATATGTTCGCGGCCGAACAGGCCGTAGGGCCGCACCAGCAGCGTGAGCACGATGATCACCGAGGCGACGATGTCGCGGGTGCCGCCGCCGACCAGCGGATCGATGACGCCGGTCGCGAGGCTCTCGGCGACGCCGACGATCAGGCCGGCGAGCAGCACGCCCGGAATGCTGTCGAGACCGCCGAGGATCGCGATGGCGAGCGCCTTCATCAGCAGCAGCGAGAGACTCCAGTCGACGCCCTGGATCGAGCCCCAGAGGATGCCCGCGGCACAAGCTGTGGCGCCGGCGAGTCCCCAGGCGATCGCGATGGCGCGCTCGACGCGGATGCCGACGGACCAGGAGGCGCCCTGATCGTCCGATACGGCCCGCATCACGATGCCGGCGCGGGAGTTGAACAGGACGATGGCGGCGAGGATCAGCAGCGCCGAGATGGCGCCGCCGACCAGATAGGCGCGGTTGATCAGCATCTCGCCGAGGAACAGCGGCGCCTGCGGAATGCCGAGATCGAGCCGCTTCACTGCAACGCCGAAGGTGCCGGGCATCAGGCCGCGCAGGAAGATCTCGATGCCGAAGGTCACCATGATGATCATGATGACGGGCTGGCCGACCATGTGGCGCAGCACGGCGTGCTCGACCAGGGTGCCGAACAGGAACATGGCGGCGAGCGCGAGCGGGATCGCGATCCACATGGACAGGCCCGCGAAGGACGCGATCGCCCAGGTCGCGTAGCCGCCGGTCATTGCAATGGCGCCCTGCGCGAAATTGGCGACACCGGAGGTCTTGTAGACCAGCACGATGCCGACTGCGACGAGGCCGTACATCAGGCCGACGAGCGCTCCGGTCAGTGCCAGCTCTCCGATCAGCCAGAGGTCCATCGCCTACCCCACGTCCCGGATCGAGAGGGTGCGGCGGATGGTGCCGGTCTCGCCGCTCTCGTAGGTGATGCGCGCGTCCTGCGTGACGGTCGCGGCGCCCGAATAGAGCGCGTCAATGAGCGCCGCATAGCGCTCCTCGATCACGTTGCGGCGCAGCTTGCGCGTACGCGTGATCTCGCCATCGTCGGGGTCGAAATCCTTGTGCAGATTAACGAAGCGGCGCATGTGCAGCCCCTGCGGCAGCAGCGTGTTGACGTGACGCAGCACCGAGGCGACGAGCTCGTAGATCTCGGGCTTTTGCGAGAGATCCGCATAAGACGTGAACGAGATGCCGCGCTCCTCGGCCCAGTGGCCGACGGCCTCCTGATCGATGCAGACGATGGCCGTGAGCTCGGGCTTGCGGTCGCCGATGATCGCGACGTTGCGCACATAAGCGCTGAACTTGATGCGGTTCTCGATGTAGTTCGGGATGTAGCGCTCGCCGGCCGCCGTGTTGACGACCTCGCTCACGCGGCCGAGCACCACGAGCTGGCCGTCGGGCTCGAAGTAGCCGGCGTCCCCGGTGTGCAGCCAGCCGTCGCTCAGCGCCTTGGCCGTCGAGTCGGGATCGTCGAAATAGCCGTCGATCACCGAGCCGGAGCGGATGAATATCTCGCTATTGTCGTCGATGCGCACCTCGACGCCGGGCAGCGGCAGGCCGACGGTGTGCAGCTTCACGTTCGTGTCAGTCTGCGCGGCCGTGAGGGCGGCGCTCTCGGTCTGGCCGTAGATCTGCTTCAGGTTCACACCGAGCGCGCGGAAGAACAGGAAGGTGTCCTCGCCCACCGCCTCGCCGCCCGTATAGGCGTTGCGGATGCGCGACATACCGAGGAAGTCCTTGATCGGGCCGAACACCAGGGCTTCGCCGGCGAACCGCAGCAGCCGCTCAGAAAAGCTCGGCGCCTTGCCTTCCAGGCGGCGGCGCTCGATCTCGATGGCGCGCGGCATGAAGAACTTGAACAATCGCCGCTTGCCGGGCGTCGAGTCCTCGATGCCGACCTGCACGCGCGTGAGCATGTTGTCCCAGGCGCGTGGTGCCGCGAGATACCAGGTCGGCGCGACCTCACGCAGATCGCGCAGCACGGTCTCCTGGCGCTCCGGGATGTTGATGACGCAGCGCATGAGCAGGCCGGCACCGACCGTGAAGACGAAGTCGCCGACCCAGGCGGCCGGCAAGTAGGCATAGAGCTCCTCGCGCTCGGCGAGGAAGCCGCCCGCCTTGGCGTTGACGAGGCCCGCGAAGACATTCCGGTGGCGGAGCGGCACGCCCTTGGGCGCGGCCGTGGTGCCGGAAGAATGCAGCAGCACCGCGATGTCGTCGCTGCGCGAGCGGGTCACGAGATCGGCCGCAAGCTCCGGCTCGGCGGCGAGCCGCATGCGGCCGCGCGCGATGAGCTCCTCGTAGGAGACGACGACGTCCTGCGGATAGGCCGAGAGGCCGCGCGGATCGTCGTAGATGATGGTGGCGGGACGCCCGGTGCGCGCGCGCAGCTCGAGCAGCTTGTCGACCTGCTCCTGGTCCTCCGCAATGGCGATGCGCGGCTCGCCGTAGCGCGAGTAATAGGTGAGCTCGTCGGGTGGCACGTCCGGGAAGACCGGCGACGGAAAGGCGCGCAGTGCCGTGGCCGCGACCATCGCGAGATAGAGGCGCGTGCGATTGTCGCCGATGACCGTGAGGGCCTGGCCTGGGCCGAGGCCGAGCGCGTCGAGGGCGGCCGCGAGCGCCAGCACCTCGTCCAGCACCTCGCCCCAGTTGCGCTCCTGCCAGATGCCGTGGTCGCGCTCGCGGAAGGCGATGTCGCGCCCGGTCTCGTGGGCATTGCGGGCGAGCGCCGCGATCAGGGTCGCGGGCTGGCCGTCCGGCGTGGTCGGCCAGGACGAGACGAGGCTGCGCGGGAGCACGGGCGCGGTCATGCGGCGGCTCCCACGTGACGCGCGGCGGCGCGCTGACCGAGATAGGCCGAGACGACGCGCGGATCCGCGATCGCGGCCTTCGGCTCGCCCTGCGCGATGCATTCGCCGTAGCTGAGCACGACCACGCGGTCGCAGATCGAGGTGACGACGTCCATGTGGTGCTCGATCAGCAGCACCGTGGTGTTGCGCTCCTCGCGGGCGTCGAGAATGAAGCGCGCGATGTATTCCTTCTCCTCCTGGTTCATGCCGGCCATCGGCTCGTCCAGGATGAGCAGCTTCGGATCGGCCGCAAGCGCGCGGGCGAGCTCGACGCGCTTCTGCATGCCGAGCGGGATCACCTCGACGGGCTCGTCACGGATGTCCTGGAGCTGCATGAAGTCGATCAGCTCCTCGACGGCGCGGCGGTGCGCGACCTCCTGCTTCAGCGCCCAGACCCAGTAGAACAAGGTCGATAGCGCGCCGGCGCGCATGTGCACATGGCGGCCGAGCAGGATGTTCTCCAGCACCGTCATGCCGCGGAAGAGCGCGAGGTTCTGGAACGTGCGCGCGACGCCACGCGTGGCGATGCGGTGCGGCTTCACGCGCGTCAGGTCCTCGCCGAAGATGACGACGCGGCCGGCCTGCGGTTTGTAGAAGCCCGTGATGACGTTGACCATGCTGGTCTTGCCGCTGCCGTTCGGGCCGACCAGGCCAAAGATCTCGCCCGGCGCGATGTCGAAGCTCAGGCCTTTCAGCGCGCGCAGGCCGCCGAAGGCGAGCTCGATGTCGCGGCAGCTCAGGACCGGATCGTGCGGCGCGCGCTCGCTCATGGCTACATCCGGAACACGCCGTAATGCGGCCGGTCGATCGGCGCATTGAGGGCGACGTTGAGCGTGATGCCGAGGGCGTTGCGCGTGTCGACGGGATCGAGAATGCCGTCGTCCCACATCTCGGAGGTCGAGTAGTAGGCGCTCTGCTGGCGCTTGTATTCCTCGAGGATCGGTTCGCGGATGGCATTGATCTCGGCCGCCGAGAGCTCGCGTCCCTCGCGCGAGAGCTGGCGGATCTTGATATCGGCGAGGACGTTGGCGGCCTGCTCGGCGCCCATGACGGAGATCTGGCTCTGCGGCCACATGAAGAGGAAGCGCGGATCGAAGGCGCGGCCGGACATGCCGTAATTGCCGGCGCCGAAGGAGCCGTTCAAGATCACCGTGATCTTCGGCACCTCGGAGCCGGAGACCGCCATGATCATCTTGGCACCATCCTTGGTGATCCCGCGATGCTCGTAGTCGCGCCCCACCATATAGCCCGTGATGTTCTGCAGGAAGAGCATCGGCACGCGGCTCTGATTGCAGAGCTGCATGAAATGCGCGCCCTTGAGCGAGGAGTCGTTGAACAGCACGCCATTGTTGGCCAGGATACCGACCCGGATGCCCCAGAGATGCGCGAAGCCGCAGATCAGCGTGGTCCCGTAGGCGGGCTGATATTCGTGGAAGCGGCTGCCGTCGACGAGCCGCGCAATGACCTCGCGGGCGTCGAACTGCACCTTGATGTCGCGCGGGATGACGCCGTAGAGCTCCTCAGGGTCATAGTGAGGAGGCTCCGGAGCGACACGCTCCACATTCAGCTTTTCGCCGCGCGGAAACTGACCGACGATCTCGCGTGCGATGGCGAGCGCCTGCTCCTCGCTCGCGGCCGGATAGTCGGCGGTGCCGGAGATGCGCGTGTGCACGTCGGCGCCGCCGAGCTCCTCGACCGTGACCTCCTCGCCGGTCGCGGCCTTCACGAGCGGCGGACCGCCGAGAAAGATCGCGCCGGTGCCGCGCACGATCACATTGTATTCGCTGAGCGCGGGCACATAGGCGCCGCCCGCCGTGCAATGGCCGAGCACGACCGCGACCTGCGGCACGCCAAGCTTGGAGAGGATCGACTGGTTGCGGAAGATGCGGCCCGCGAGATAGCGGTCCGCGAAGATGTCCGCCTGCAATGGCAGAAAGCCGCCGGCGCTGTCGCAGAGATGCACGACGGGCAGCCGGTTCTCGATCGCGATATCGAGCGTGCGCACGATCTTCTTGATCGAGTGCGGATACCAGGCGCCGCCCTTCACGCTGGCGTCGTCCGCATGAATGATGATCTCGCGGCCGTTGACGACGCCGATGCCGCTGACAATGCCGGCGCCCGGGACCTCGCCGTCGTAAGACTGGTTGGCGGCGAGCGTGGAGAGCTCGAGGAAGGGCGTGCCGGGATCCAGTAACAGCTCGATGCGATCGCGAACGAACATCTTGCTCTGGCGCTTGAGCCGCTCGATGTCGCGTGCGGGGCGTTGACGGCGTGTGGCGTCCTGGCGCCGCTTCAATGTGGCGGCGAGACCGCGATTGTGCGCGGCGTTGAGCCGGAACTCCTCGGACCGGGTGTCGATGCGGGATTCGATGCGCCGCATCCTCAGGCCTCCGCCGCCAGCGTGACGAGGGCCGCGCCGCGATCGAAGGCCTGACCCGCAGCCACATGCACGGTTTCGATCGTGCCGTCGCGCCACGCCTTGATAGCGGTCTCGAGCTTCATGCTCTCAATGACGACGAGCGTGTCGCCGCGCGCGACGGCATGGCCTTCGGTCACGTGCACCGCGATGACTGTGCCGGGCATCGGCGCCTGCGCGACGTCGTCCGCCGAAGCGCCATGATGGTGGCCGTGGCGCTCGACGGGATCGTGGTAACGCACGGTCCAGGCCGAGCCATCGAGGTGGATGTGCACGACGTCGCCGTCCACCGCGACGACCGCCTCGTGCCGCACGCCGTCGAGCGTGAGCACATCGGTCTCGGCGGCTCTCTCCAGTGCGACGGGGACGACCCGGTCACGATGCAGGCGATAACCCTCGGCCGTGCGCTGCAGCCACGCCGCATATTCGCTGTCCGCGATGGTGAAGATCGGCCGCATCAATTCCTCCATCCGCCCATGGCGGCATAGAGCGGCGGCACGGCGGCGGCGGCGTCGCGCACCGGGCGGAGCGAGAGCGCCGCGATGGCGAGCAGCTTCTCCACGGTCTCGGGCGACGGCGGCGCCTCGGCCGCGATCTCGGGATGCGCGTCGAGGAAGCCCGTGTGGACGGCGCCTTCCGCGAAGGCCGGATGATCGAGCAGCCGGCGCAGGAAGCTCGTGTTGGTCTCGCAGCCCAGCAGCACGAAGCGGCCGAGCGCGGCGCGCCCGCGCGCCCGCGCCTCGTCGCGGGTGCGGCCGCGCACGATGACCTTGGCGAGCATGGGATCGAAGGCCGTGGTCACGGGCTGGCCCTGGCGGATGCCGCAGTCGACGCGAACGCCCTCGCCTTCGGGCAGGCGCAGGGTCAGCACGGGACCCGTGGTCGGAATGAAGCCGTTCGCGGGACTCTCGGCATAGACGCGGCACTCGATAGCGTGGCCGTCGACCTGCACGTCGGACTGCCTATAGCCCAGCGGCTCGCCGGCCGCGATGCGGAGTTGCTCGCGCACCAGATCGATGCCGGTGACCATCTCGGTGACGGGATGCTCGACCTGCAGGCGCGTGTTCATCTCCAGGAAGTAGAAGGCGCCCGCACCGTAGATGAACTCGACCGTGCCGGCATTGCGGTAGCCGGCCGCGCGAGCGATGCCGGCGGCGGCTTCGCAGATGCGGCGGCGCTCGTCGGCCGAGAGCGCGGGTGACGGGGTCTCCTCGATGATCTTCTGGAAGCGGCGCTGCACCGAGCATTCGCGCTCGAACAGATGCACGACAGTGCCGTGACTGTCGCCGAGCACCTGCACCTCGATGTGGCGCGGGTTCTCGATGTAGCGCTCCACATAGAGCCGGCCGTCGCCGAAGTAGCGCTCGCCTTCGCTGCGCGCGCGGGCGATCTCCTCGGGCAGCGCCGCGGCCTCGCGCACGATACGCATGCCCTTGCCGCCGCCGCCGGCGGCCGGCTTGATCAGCAGTGGGAAGCCGACCGCGCGGGCGCGCGCGACGAAGGTCGCGGGATCGTCGTCCTCGATCGCGGAGGGCGCGACCGGGAAGCCGTGCTTCGCGACGAAGGCGCGCGCCCTCACCTTGTCGCCCATCAGCTCGATCGCGTCCGGCGCTGGTCCGACGAAAACGAGCCCCGCGGCCGCGACCGCGCGGGCGAACTCCGCGTTCTCGGAGAGGAAGCCGTAGCCCGGATGGATCGCGCCGGCGCCGCTCGCCCGTGCGGCCGCGATGATCTGCGCCTGATCCAGATAGGCCGCGACCGGCGTGCGTCCCGTGATCTCGATGGCGCGGTCCGCCGCGCGCACGGCGGGCGCGTCGGCTTCCGACGCGTGGTGCACGACCACGGCCTCGAGGCCGAGCTCCTTCACGGTGCGCAGAATGCGCAGCGCGATCTCGCCGCGGTTCGCGATCAGCACCGCACGGAACGGCCAGGCCGCGGCCGAGATCTGGCGCATCGGCATGGTCATTTGCGCCCCCGCGCTTTGCGCACCACGAGGCCGTTGAGGAGGATGCCAGTCATCGCGCGGGCCGTGGTCGGCACGTCGAGCGGCTGCACGCCTTTCACGTGCCGCCAGGACAAGTGCTCGATGGCGCCGAACAGCATGTCGCGCACGAGACGCGGGTCGACGCCGGGCGCGACCTCGCCGCTGGCGATCGCCTCGTCGACGATCTTGATCAGCACCGCCGTATAGCGGCGGTTGAGCTGCTGGATCGCGGAGCCGCGATAGTCGCTGGCGGTGCGCACCTCGCAAATGAACAGGCGGCAGAGGTCGATGTCCGCGACGAACACCCGCATGTGCTCGCTGACCAGGATGTAGAGCTTCTCCTCGAAGCTCTTGCCCTCCGCGACCTTGGCGGCGAGATCCGCGATGGTGCGCTCGTAGAAATTGGTGAGCACACGCTCGAGCAGCGCGCGCTTGTTCTCGAAATACTTGTAGATCAGCCCGTCCGAGATGTCGGCAGCCTGCGCGATCTCGGTGATCGAAGCGGCCGAATAGCCCTTGTCGGCGAAGACGCGCGTCGCGGCCGCGAGGATCGCATCATGCCGGTCGCGCATGCGCTGCGGGCTGATCGCCGGCATTCACATGCTCCGCATGGCGCGCAAATGACCGAGAGCCGCGACCCGCATGGTCGAGCCATCCTCCCCTGAATCGGCTCAGGATTACCTCCTGTAGCCCTCTTGATTGGCCATATTGAATACGCTTCACTTTGGGCTGTCAAACCGAAAGGCCGCCGCAAGCGCGGCCGCAGAACATCTCAGGGGAGGACGCCATGGCTCTGGCGGACGAGCGCGGACGCAACACGTTCGCAAACGGCTTTCGCCTTTCGCCCGAGCAGGAGGAGGTCCTCGAGCAAGCCGATCGCTTCGCCGAGAAGACGTTCTTTCCGCTGCAGCAGAAGATGGATGACGAGGAGTGGTGGCCGCCCCAGACCATGCCCGAGCTCGCACGCATGGGCTTTCTCGGCGTCACGGTCGATCCGGAGCTCGGCGGCGCCGGCAGCGACTTCTTCACCTCAGGGCTGATCACGCAGGGGCTCGCGCGCTGGAATCCCGCGGTGGCGCTCAGCTATGTGGCGCACGAGAACCTGTGCGTGAACAACATCGCGCGCAACGCGTCGGACGAGATCCGCAAGCGCTTCCTGCCGCGGATGTGCGACGGCAGCGCCGTGGGCGCGCTCGGCCTCACGGAGCCGGGCGCGGGCTCGGACGCGCTCGGCTCGATGAGCACGACGGCGCGGCGCGACGGCGACCACTACGTGCTGAACGGGCGCAAGCTCTACATCACCAACGGCCCCGTGGCCGATGTGCTGCTGATCTATGCCAAGACCGACAAACAGAAGGGGCCGAAAGGCATCTCGGCCTTCGTGGTCGAGAAGGGCTTTGCGGGATTCCAGGTGGCGCAGAAGCTCGACAAGATGGGCTTCCGCGGCTCAACCACGGCCGAGCTGGTGTTCGATGAATGCCGCGTGCCGGCCGCGAACCGGGTCGGCGGCGAGAACGCCGGCGTCTCCGTCGTGATGAGCGGGCTCGATCTCGAGCGCGCGATCGTGTCGATGATCAATCTCGGCATGGCGGAGCGCGCCTTCACGCTCGCACTCGACTACGCCAAGACGCGCCAGCAGTTCGGCAAGCGCATCGGCGATTTCCAGCTCGTGCAGGCGAAGCTCGCCGACATGTATACCGCGATCGAGACCATGCGCACGTTCTGCTACCGCACGCTGGCCGAGGCGAACGACCTGGAGATCGGCGGCGGCGGGCGCGGCGACATCCACAAGCTGACGGCGTCCTGCATCCTCTATGCGGCGGAGAGCTGCACGAAAGTGATCACCGATGCTGTGCAGGTCTTCGGCGGCGCTGGCTATATGCGCGAGACGGAGATCAACCGGCTTTACCGCGCGACCAAGCTGCTCGAGATCGGCGCCGGCACGTCGGAGATCAG
Organism: Pseudomonadota bacterium; assembly: GCA_023404705.1. Lineage (GTDB taxonomy): Bacteria > Pseudomonadota > Alphaproteobacteria > Rhizobiales > Xanthobacteraceae > FEB-22. Next base: position 4,495 of record JAEYAU010000016.1, on the reverse strand, counting down.
GAAGCTGATCATCGGCGGTGAGTTGATGCGCGATTGAACGCCGTCAGGGCTCGCTGAAATAATCCGGCCGCGGAATGGTCCACAGGTCGCCCCAGACCTGACCGCCGCCATCGACCGTGACGACCTCGCCGGTCATGAACGCGCCGGATGGACCTGCGACGTAGCAGACCGCGTCCGCGATGTCGCGCACGTCGCCGAAGCGCTTCATCGGGTTGCTGCGGTCGAAGGCGCGGCGCGCTTCCTCGGGATAGACCTCCATGCCCTCGGTCGCGATGGCGCCGGGCGCCACGCAGTTGATGCGGATGCCGAGCGGCGCCCATTCGATCGCGACGGTCTTGGAGAGATAGATGACTCCCGCGCGCGCCGCGCAGGTATGCGCGACGCCCGGCATGCCGCGCGTGACCACCGCCACGATATTGACGATGCTGCCGCCGCGGCCTGCATCGCGCCAGCGGCGCGCGGCCTGCTGCATCATGTGCCAGGTGCCGTTGAGGTTGGTGTCGATGACGGCGTTCCATCCCTTCACCGAGAAGTCGATGGCAGCCTGCGGGAACTGGCCGCCCGCATTGTTGACCAGCACGTCGAGGGCGCCGAAGCGCTCCCCGGCGGCATCGAACAAACGCGAGACGGCGTCCGGATCGCGGATCGACATCGAGTGCGCCAGCACGTCGGCGCCGAGGGCGCGCAGCTTCTCGGCCGTCGCGTTGAGACGCGCCTCATCGCGCGCGCAGATCACGAGTTTCGCGCCGAGGCGCGCGAACTGATAGGCAATCGCCTTGCCGATGCCGCGCCCTGCTCCCGAGACCAGCACCACACGATCCGCGAAGAGGCCGTCGCGGAAGGTGAGCGGCATGGTCGCGAGCTCTTCGTCGGTGCGTCCGAACTTGGTCATGAGGCTTCCTGCTTCCGGCGCACGAGCACCTTGGCGGTCGCGGTCTGCACCACCTCCCGGCGCTGGTTGAGAATGTCGAAGGCGAGCGTGATCACGCCGCGGTCCGGCCTGCGGCTCGGCGTCCGGTCGGCCACGCGCACGCGCGCCGTGACGGTGTCGCCGGGCCAGACCGCGCGCTTGAAGGTCCAGGACATGTCGAGCAGCGCCACCACCGAATAGCTCAGAAGCGGCGCGGCGAGACCGAAGGCGATGCCGACGATCATCGGACCATGGGTGATGCGACCGCCGTAGCCGCACTCGGCCGCGTAAGCCGGATCCATGTGCAGCGCATTGTCGTCGCCCGTGAGGTCCGCGAAGGCATCGATATCCGCTTCGGTCAGGAGGCGGGCGCCCGTCTCATGGGTCGTGCCCGGCTCGAACTGCTCGTAGGACCAGCCCATGGCTCAACCACGCTTCTTGCGCGCGCGCAGATCGAGCATGCCGGACATCTCGCGCGGGTCCGTGCCGGCCGGAAAAATCTGGTGCTTCTGGATCTTCTGCGTGCCGGTGGTGGGCAACGAGTCCGTGAACCAGATCCAGCCCGGCGCCTTAAAGTAGGCAAGCTCGGCATAGCAATGCTGGAAAAGAGTTTCGGCGGCGGCCTCGCGCGGGATGTCGTGCTGCAGCACCACGCAGGCGAGCACCTCCTCCTCGCGCGTCTCGTCAGGCACGGCGAGCACGGCGACCTGCTTGACGAGCTCGTGCGCCTGGAGCACGGCCTCCACCTCGGCGGCCGCGATGTTCTCGCCTGAGCGGCGAATGATGTTCTTCTTGCGGTCGACGAAATGCAGCATGCCGTCGGCGTCCTGCACGACCGTGTCGCCGGTGTGAAACCAGCCGCCGCGCCAGGCCTGCGCGGTCGCGGCCTCGTCCTTGAGATAGCCCGAATAGAAGCCGCGGCGCGGCGTTTCGGCGGAGTGGCGCAGCACCATCTCGCCAGGTGTACCGGCCGGTACACTTCGGTCCTGCTCGTCGACGACGCGCACATCGATGCCGGGCACGGGCCGGCCAAAGGCGCGGGTGCCGACCTGGCGCGGCGGCACATTGTCGGTGAGCACGCGCACCATCTCGGTCATGCCCCAGACCTCGACGAGGGGAAAGCCGAAGCGCTCCTCGAACGCGGCGTGAAGCTGCGGCTCGACACCGGCACCGACGCCGAAGCGGACGTTATGGCCGCGCTCCTCCTCGCCCGGCTGACGGCCGAGCATCAACGGAATGATCACGCCGAGATAGTGCACCACGGTCGCACGGCTCTGCTTGATCTCGGGCCACCAGCGATCCGGATGAAAGCGATCGGGCTGTATCTGGCAGCTGCCATTGAGCATCGCGCCGTAGAACGACACGACGGACGAGTTCACGTGATAGACCGGCAGCGGATTGTAGATGCGATCGCCCTTGGGCCGGAACGTCGCGAGGTGGCCGAGCTTCGCGTACCAGGCGCCCGAGGAGAGCTCGTAGCCGTGGGAAAGCACGCAGCCTTTCGGACGGCCGGTGGTGCCGGACGTGTAGAGAATGCTGGCCTCGCTCTCGGCCGTCACGGGCGCGCCCCGCGCGGCATGCTTCGGGCGCGGCAAGCCGGACAAGTCCTCGAACACGATGATCGGAGGCCGATGCTTGCTCGACGCGATGCCGGCTTCGAGCTGCGCGCGGCGGTCGGGTGAGACCAGGCCGAGCTCGACCTCGGAGTGTTCCAGCAGATAGGCGATCTCGCCGGCGCGATAATCCGGATTGATCGGCACGGCGGAGACACCGAGCGAGTTGAGCGCGAGCTTGTGCAGGAAATGCTCGGGCCGGTTCTCGAGCAGCATGGCGACGCGGTGGCCGTGGCCGAAGCCGGCCGCGCGATAGATCTCCATGAGGCGCCGCACCTCGCGCGCGGCGGTCGCGAAATCAATCTCCCAGCCATTCTGGTGATAGCTGCGATGCGCGCCTCTGGGCGCGGCGAGGAAGGGTCGTGACGCATAGGCCTCGGCGGCGCGGAAAAACGCGTCGCTGATCGTCGTCGTGTCGTCGATCTCGATCATCGCGCGGCATTCTCGGTGCCGAGCCGGTCCGCGAGCGCCTGCGGCAGGCCGATCGGATAGTCCATCAGCATCTGCGCGAAGGCCTTGCCCTGCGGGTCGATGCGCAGCGAGGCGACGCCACCGCCGCCGAGCGCATCATGCAGCACGAAGTTGAGCGCATGGATTCCGGGCAGCTCGAAGCGCTCGACCTTGCTGACGCCCGTATGGGCGAAGAAGGCCTGCACGGCATCGGCGGTCAGCGTCTGGCGCAGCCAGGGCAAATAATCGGGACGGCGCGCGATGATGCCGATATTGGCGGCATTGCCTTTGTCGCCGCTGCGGCCGACCGCGAGTGAGATCAAGGCGGCTTCAGATTCGGCGCCGCCGCTCGGCGCGGAAGCCGCGACGGGCTGGGGCGACGCGTCGAGTGGCGCGCTTGCTGCGAAGGGAATGGCGGTTTCCTCACCCTCGAACTCGAGCATCGGCGTGAGATCGGCCTTGGGCCAGAGGAACGAGAACAGCCGGAACACCGGCTGCACGCCCGGGCGGCCCGCGAAGAAGCCGGTGAGGCCTTGTGCCATCGAGGAGGCGGCCGGCGCGATCTCGCGCGCGAGGAGTTCGAGCGCGGCCTGATCCGGATGGCGCGCGCCGATTTTCAGCACGACCTCGCGGGCCGACGCCGCGTGAGCGCGCGCACTCGATCCATAAGTCGTTTCGGCGCCGAGCACTTCTATCGAGGTTTCGGTGAAGTCCGCAAGATCGCGTGCGGCCAACAGGCGCCGGGCGCGCGCCAGCATGGCCTCGCCGGCGCGCTGCGCCTTGGCGGCGGCATCGCGCCCGCCGAGGGTGACGGTGCCGATCATGCGGAAGCCATCGTGCCACGTCGCGCTCACTTTGCAGGTGGGCGTCGGCGCGCGGCCGCGCGCCCCCGCGACGCGCACGCGATCGCGGCCGATCTCCTCCATGGTGACGGCGCGGAAATCGCAGGTCACGTCGGGCAGCACGTAAGCCGCGGGATCGCCGATCTCGTAGAGCATCTGCTCGCCGACCGAGAGCGGCGTGATCAGGCCGCCCGTGTCGGCCGGCTTGGAGATGACGAAGCTGCCGTCGGCCGCGCATTCGGCGATCGGCATGCCCATGTCGTCCCAGCCCGGCACGTCGCGCCAGTCGGTGAACAGGCCGCCGGTGACTTGCGCGGAGCATTCGATGAGATGGCCCGCGAGGCTGCCCTGCGCGAGCCGGTCGTAGTCGGCCCAGGACCAGCCGAAGGCATGCACCAGCGCGCCGAGCGTGACGGCGGAGTCAACGCAGCGGCCGGTGATCACCACGTCGGCGCCGCGATCGAGCGCGGCCGCGATCGGCTGCGCGCCCAGATAGGCGTTGGCGCTCATGAGGCGTTCCGGCAACGGCTCGGCCGTGAACATCTCGGTGATCCCGCGCGCGCGGATCTCGTCGAGGCGGCCCGTGAGATCGTCGCCCGTGACCACGGCGATGCGCAGCGGCACGCCGGTCGCCTCGGCGCGGGCCTTGAGGGCGGCCGCGGCGGCGCGCGGGTTGACGC
>JAEYAU010000218.1 GCA_023404705.1 Pseudomonadota bacterium | reverse complement strand
CCCCTACCCCCTCCCCATGATCAGCTTGTCGGCCGGCGGCAGATCCAGGCGCGGCTGCAGGCCGAGCAGCGGCGCGATCCGCGAGATCACCTTGGCGGCAGTGGGCGCGGCGTTCCAGCCCGACGTCGCGTAGCCGTGCGTCTCGGGCAGGCCCTGCGGCTCGTCGAGGATGATCGTGACGAGATATTTCGGCTGGTCCGCCGGCAGCACGGCCATGAAGGTGGTGAGCAGCTTGTGCTTGGAGTAGCGGCCGTTGATCACCTTCTCGGCGGTGCCGGTCTTGCCGCCCACATAATAGCCCTTCACCTCGGCCTTGGTGGCCGAGCCCTTCTCGGCATTGAGCCGCATGAGATAGCGCATCGCGGTGCTGGTCTCGGGCTTCACGACCTGGCGCCCGAGCGCGCGCGCTTCCTCTTCGCCGCGCTTCAGGAACGTCGGCGGAATCAGCAGACCGCCATTCATCAGCGCGCCGACCGCCGCCACGGCCTGCAGCGGCGCGACCGAGAGGCCGTGACCGAACGCGATCGTCACCGTGTTGAGCTCGCCCCAGCGCTTCGGCACCAGCGGCTCGGCGCTCTCGGGCAATTCGGTGCGCAGGCGGTCGAGCTGGCCCATCTTCTTCAGGAACCATTTGTGATGCTCGACGCCGAGCGCCAGCGCCATGCGCGCGGTGCCGATGTTCGACGAGTAGGTGAAGATCTCGGGCACCGTGAGGATGCGGCGCTGGGCGTGGAAGTCCGAGATGTTGAACTTGCCGTAGCGCAGCGGCACGCGGGCGTCGAACGACGAGTTGAGGTTGATCTTGCCGGAGTCGAGCGCCATCGCGACGGTGAGCGCCTTGAAGGTCGAGCCCATCTCGAACACGCCGGTGGTGAGCCGGTTGATGCGCGTCGGGTCGAGCGCCTCGCGCGGATTGTTCGGGTCATAGTCCGGCACCGAGACCATGGCGATGACCTCGCCGGTGCGCACGTCGGTGACGAGGCCGGCCGCGGCCTTGGCCTTGAACTTGTCGCGCGCCGCGAGCAGCTCGTCGCGCAGCGTGTGCTGCACGCGCAGATCGACCGCAAGCTCCACCGGCTTCTCGATGCGCTGCACCGCAAAGCCGGCGGCATGCAGCGCGGCGAGGCCGCGGCCGTCGAGCCACTTCTCGATGCCCGCGATGCCCTGGTTGTCGACGTTCACGTGGCCGATGAGATGCGAGACCTCGTTGCCGTTCGGATAGACGCGCTTGTTCTCGCGCAGGAAGCCGATGCCGGGCAGGCCGAGCTTGTGGATCTGCTGCTGCTGCTTCGGCGAGATCTCGCGCTGCAGCCAGGCGAAGCCCCGCTTCGAGCCGAGGCGCGAGCGCGCCTCGTGGGTGTCGAGATCGGGCAGCACCGCGGTCAGCAGCTCCACGGCCTCATCCACGTCGATCAGCTTGCGCGGCTCGGCGAACAGCGAGGGCGTCTTCACGTCGGTCGCCAGGATCTCGCCATTGCGGTCGAGGATGTCGGGACGCGCGGTCGAGATCGCGTCGGCCGCGCCGGCGCGCCGCGCGGTCGGGCCGTCGCCCGCCACCGCGAACATCACGAGCCGGCCCGCGATCACGGCGAACACGGCCGAGAAGGCCAGCATCGCGAGGCCGATGCGGGCGCGCGCCTTGGCGTTGCGGTCCACATTGCCGTAGAGCATCACCCGCACGAGGCGGCGGCGCCAGGACTCGGGATGCGGCTGATGGGACGGCATCACTCCTCCGGCGGCTGCTGCGCCGTGCCGGTGATCGCCTCCGCATCCGCGAAGCTCTCGATGATCGCGGCGATCGGGTCGGTCGAGTTCGGCGGCACGATGTCGATCGGCTTGTCGGGCAGCTTGTCGAGGAGGTCGAACTGCTTCACCTCGACGGGGCGCAGTGTCAGATGGCGCTTGGCGAGCTCCTGCACCCGGTCGGGCCGATCGAGCTTCGCCCATTCGGCGCGCAGCGTCGCGATTGCTTCCTGCTCGCGGCGGATCTCGCCGCGCAGCTTGTCCACGCGCTCGGCCTGCAGCGTCGAGTCGTACTTGATCTTGTAGACGTCGATCGCCGCGAACACGAAGGCCGCGATCACGCAGAGATGCAGGAAACGCCAGAACATCAGCGCCCCCGCATCACGTGATCGAGGTCGGGAAGGCGCGGCAGCAGTGCCGCGGCGTCGCGCGCCTGCGCGGGCGCCGCGGTGCGCGCAGCGGCGCGCAGCTTGGCGGAGCGCGCGCGCGGATTCGCGGCGTTCTCGGCTTCGTCCGCGATCACCGGACGCTTGGTGAGGATCTCGAAGCTCGGCGCCGCCTGCGCGACTTCCGGCATATGGCGCGAGCCGGCCGCGACGCGGCCACGCTCGGTGAGGAACGTCTTGACGATGCGGTCCTCCAGCGAATGGAACGAGATCACCACCAGGCGGCCGCCCGGCGCGAGCACGCGCTCGGCCGCGGTCAGCGCCGAGACCAGCTCGCCGAGCTCGTCATTGAGGAAGATGCGCAGCGCCTGGAAGGTGCGGGTCGCCGGATGAATCTCGTGCGGCTTCGCGAAGACGACGCGGGCGACGATGTCCGCAAGCGCGCGCGTGGTGTCGATCGGCGCCTCGGCCCGTGCGCGCACGATGGCGCGCGCGACCGCGCGGGCATGCCGCTCCTCGCCCAGCACCGAAATGATCTGCGAGAGGTCGCGCTCCGCCGCGACGGCGATCAGCTCCGCGGCCGTCGGGCCTGTGTCGCCCATGCGCATGTCGAGCGGCCCCTCTTGGCGGAACGAGAAGCCCCGCTCGCCCTCGTCGAGCTGCATGGACGAGACGCCGATGTCGAGCAGCACGCCATCCACTTGCGCAACGCCGAGCCGCGCCAGCACCACATCGAGATTGGCGAAGCGATCCTCGACCAGCCGCAGCCGGCCCGCGAAGTGCTCGACCAGTGCCGCGCCCGCCGCGACCGCGCGTGGATCGCGATCGATCGCGATCACCGAGCAGTTCGCGGCTTCGAGAATCGCGCGCGTGTGGCCGCCGGCCCCGAAGGTGCCGTCGACATACACACCGCCCTCACGCGGGGAGAGATAGTCGAGCGCCGCGCCGCCGAGCACGGGAATGTGACGGGCCAGTCCGCCAGCGACGACGTTTCCGTCGTCGCTGCCCATCGTCATTCCCGTGCTCCGCTGGCGTCCTGGGGTCCGAGCCGCTTCTTGTGCGCGCGCACCTTCTCGGTGGCCTCCGCGAGCTGCGCGCGGAAGCGTCCGGGCTCCCAGATCTGAAACTTGTGGCCGAGGCCGACGAACGTGACCTGATCCGTGATGCCGGCATGCGCCTTGAGCGCATCCGACAAGGTCACGCGTCCCTCGGGATCGACTTTCAGGGTCTCGCTCACACCGTAGAGCGCCAGCGCAAAGGCATCGCGCGGCTCCGAATAGGGCGCGTAGCGGCCGATCAGCTGGTCGATCTCGGTGATCAAGGCGTTGCCACCCGCATCGATGCAGAAGAGGTCGAGCGCCGGATAGCAATAGAGGCCGTCGAAGCCATCGCGTGCCAGCACGGCGCGGTAGGGCGCCGGGATCGACACCCGCCCCTTCGCGTCGAGGCGCGATGTCTGATTGGACACGAACAGGTCCATGACGCCCCTTGCATCCGCCCTCCCCTCCGGCTTCGCGCGAGACGTCCCAGCCCCTGGGCGCTCTCTCGCCGACGCGATCGGATGAATCGGCTATGGCCGCCAGTCCGAATGGGAGAATTTGGGATAACATGGGTTATTATGGGCGTCAATGGAATCGCGCTCGCCGGCGCGCCTCTCGACGCACCGAACAGCCGCAACATGATTAACGGCTCATTGACTTAACAAAGCGTTGCACGGGCGAAGGAAAGCAGGCGTCCGGCATGCACCGGATACGCGGAACGTGCGGCCCGCTACGTAAAAATAACCAGCAAGTGTCACGGTCGACCGGAGTTCAACCGGTGAGCACGCCATGGCCTTCCGCAGCAGGCGCCTGACCCAGGGCGTCGTCGTGCTCCTGTCGATCGGCATTTTCTCGGCGACTGCGCATCTCGCCTATAACGAGATCACCGAGATGCAGAACCGCAAGCAGCTCGCCGAGCTCAACGAGCGGATGCTCGAGCGCGCCGAGCGCTCGGTCGACTATGCCTTCGAGGCGCTGAGCGAGCTGGTCGAGAAGGGCATCGTCAGCTGCGAGGCGCCGGCGCTGGCCGAGCTGCAGCGGCAGGTCTATCAGCGCGGCACCCTCAAGGACATCCGTGTCATCAACCGCGACGGCAGCCTCGCCTGCTCGGCCTATGTCGAGACGCTCGGCTTCGACGCGCATGACATGCGCCACGCCCGGCATCATCGCGCGCTCAACCCCGCGGTCTCGCTGTTCCGCATCGATCAGAAGGAGGGCATCGCCCTCGGCCTGTCCTGGCACTTCGACGCCGAGACACGCCTGGTCGCAGTGGTGAGCACCGACGCGCTGCTGTTCGACATGCTTCCCGGCGAACTGCGCCAGGGCTCGGAGGCCGTGCTGCGCATCGGCTCCGCCGCGACCGTCGCGCGTCTGGCACCGAGCGGCAGCTTGCCGACCACTCATCTGGTCGCCTTCACGGCCGCGTCGGAGCGTTATCCGCTGAGCGCGAACCTGCGTATCGGGCTCGAGACCCTGCGCGGCTGGAACCATGACCACGACCCCTTGGTGTTCGGCGGGTCCGGCCTCGTCGGCCTGCTGCTCGGCCTCGTGTTCGCGCGAATCGTGACGCGCCCGCCGGATCCCGTGACGGTGCTCGACCGCGCGCTCGCGGCGGGCGAATTCCAGCCCTATTTGCAGCCGATCTTCCGCCTCGACACCGGCGCCATCGTGGGCTGCGAGGCGCTCGCGCGCTGGGTGCGCGCCGACGGCAGCGTTCTCCCGCCCGCGCAGTTCATTCCGCTCGCCGAGGCGACTCATCGCATCATCCCGATGACCTGGCAGATCTTCGCCCGCGCGCTCGACGAGCTGCGGCCGCTGCTCAAGCAGGACAAGACCTTTCGCGTCGCCTTCAACATCGTGCCCGAGCACTTCATGGCGCCGGGCTTCGTCGCCGAGCTGCGCCAGCGCGTCGCCGAGGACCGCATCTCGCCGCGCCAGATCCTGCTCGAGCTCACCGAACGCCAGGCGATCGCCGATCTCGACGCCGCCGCGCTCGTGGTCGCCGAGCTGCGCGAGGCCGGCTTCCGCATCGCCATCGACGACGCCGGCACCGGCCACAACGGACTCTCCTATGTGCAGAAGCTCGGCGTCGGCACCATCAAGATCGACAAGTTCTTCGTCGACTCGGTCGCGCAGGATCTCGCGGCGCGCACCGTGGTCGAAATGCTGGTGCGCCTCGCGCACGAGCTCGGCATGACCACGGTCGCGGAAGGCGTCGAGAGCGTGCAGCAGATCGCGGCGCTCCAGGCGTGCGGCGTCGATGAGGGCCAGGGCTACGTGGTTTCGCCGCCGTTGCCCGCCAAGGCGTTCCTCGCGCTCGTGGCCGAACGCGTTGCGTTGCCGCGCATCGGCGCCGCGCAAGCGAAAGTCGCTTGAACGTCGCCTGAAACCATTGTTCCAAACGCGAGCGCATGACGGCTCCGCGGCAGCTCCCGCAGGGGAACTTGCCCCGCGTCTTGTGAGTTGATGGGCGTGGAACATTCCCTGGCGGGTTTCGTCCCGGGGAACCCCTCAGGACCCATCGAACCCTCAGGACCATCATGGAGGTTTAGATGCTCAGGAAAGTCGTGACCGCTACAGCATTCGGCGCAATTCTGCTGACCGGCGCCCTCGCCCAGGACAAGAACTTCATCTCGGAACAGAAATCCGATCAGTTCCTCGCCACGAAGTTCAAGGGCACTGACGTGATCGGCACCGACAATCAGAAGATCGGCGACGTGAACGACATCCTGTTCGACAAGAGCGGCAAGATCCACGCGCTCGTCATCGGCGTCGGCGGCTTCCTCGGCCTCGGTGCCAAGGACGTGGCGCTGAGCATGGAGAGCTTCGAGGTGATGCCCGCCAGCGCGACCAGTGCCGGCAGCAACACGGGCGCCACCACCGGCTCGACCGCCGACGGCACCAACATCAAGCTGAAGCTCTCCATGACGAAGGATGAGCTCAAGAACGCGCCGGACTTCAAGGCCTATCAGCCGCCGGCCGCCCGCCCCGCGCCGACCACGGGCGCTGGTGGCGGCGCTGGCACCACCCGTCCGGGCGGCACCACGAAGTAACGCGTTACGTCACGGATCTCCTCGTCCTCGGTCCAGGCCGCAAGGCCGGGGCCCTTTTCCATGCGGCAGCCCGCCGCTGTCGG
>JAEYAU010000169.1 GCA_023404705.1 Pseudomonadota bacterium | reverse complement strand
GACCAAGGGCGAAGGCGGCCGGCGACCTACGCCGCCGCCGACGCGGCCTCCTGATAGCGCGCCTGCACGGCCTCGACGTCGGCCATCGTGGGCAGAGACTCCTCGATGCCGAGATTGTGCACCGAATGGCCCGAGGCCGCGCGGGCGAGGCGGAAATGCTGCTCCCAGGGCGCCTGCGGCGAGCGCAGATAGGAATACACATAGGCGCCGTGGAAGATGTCGCCCGCGCCGTTGGTGTCGATCACTTGCTCCTTCGGGATCGCCAGCGCCGGCAGGTGCTTGATCTCGCCGCGCTCGTCGATCCAGACGAGCCCGTGCTCGCCCATGGTGACGCCGCCGATGCGCACGCCCTTGCTGCGCAGGAACTGGCACATGGCCGCCGGGTTGAGCCCGAGCTGCTCGCACATGCGCTGTGAGCAGATCGCGACGTCGATGAACTCCAGCAGCTCCCGGGTATTCGAGCGCATGCCGCCGCCGTCCAGCGAGGTGAGAATGCCCTTCTCGCGGCAGATCTTGGCGTAGTGGATCGCGGCGTCGGCCTGGTGGCCGTCGAGATGCAGCGCGCGGCAGCCCGTCAGATCGAGCGACGGCACAGGATGCAGATAGTGGTCGTCGCGGCAGCGGATGATCGCGCGCATGCCATGGTTCGGCATCACGAAGGAGATCGAGGACTCCTTCACCTTCCGTCCGTGCACCGAGATCCCGTATTTCGCGGCCATGTCGAGGAACATGCGCGAGAGCCAGTCGTCGGCCAGCGAGGTGAGGAGGTCCGGCACCACGCCGAGCTTGGCGCAGCAGAAGGCGGCCGAGACCGCGTTGCCGCCGAAGCTCACCGCATAGTCCCGTGCGATCGCCTTCTCGTCGCCGGTCGGGATGCGGTCGATCAGGAAGGTCACATCGATATAGGTCTGGCCGATGAAGAGCGCTTCCATTATGGCTCCCGCCGCTGCTGCACCCGAAGCATCATCCGTCGAATCGAAGTAGCTCTTCGCGCCCGCCGGCGCGAGAGGGCGACCACGTATACGAATCGTTCACCATAGGGAACCGGCATCCGTCATGCCGTAAGAACACATCTCTTCGGTTGTAATGATGCATTAAGGGCGATAGTGGATTTTACTACGGTAACCCAGTGAGGTTCCCGTGGTTCCCAGGACGCGACGCAAGCTGATCGCCGCGATGGCAGGCGTCCTGCTGGCAAGCATCCCCGTGCTGTTCGTGAACCACGCCCTCGACGGCTATGTCGACCGCCAGGTGCGCGAGGAGATCGGCGCCAGTGCACGCCGGGCGATCCTGCGCGCCGAGAATCGCATCGAACAGGCGATCGCGGGCCTGCACAAGGTCGCGCTCAGGACCGCCGACTGCGCCGAAGTCGATATCGAGGCCCTCAACCGCGCCGTCATCACGACCACGCCGATCAAGGAGATCGCCGTGCTGGGTCCGGACGGATCCGCGCAATGCCAGCACCTCCATCTGGTCGCCCATTCCTGGCTGCTCTCGCGCGAGATGCCGGTCGGCGAGGGGGCGCTGCTCGCCGTCGTGCGCCCGCTCGATCTGCGCGAACGGGCGCTGCGCGTCCGCCTGCGCCCGCACAACGAGAGTCTGAGCGTCGCGGCCTACATCCCGGCCGACATGTTCATGATCGACCATGCGATCAAGCCGAAGGAGGTTCACGCCGAGGTTCGCGTGATGCTGAGCGAGGGCACCGCGATCGCCGGAACCGATGTCGAGGCGCCCGGGACCATGTCGCCCGAGGATACTGTCGTCGTGCAGGCGCAGTCGGAGCGCTATCCCTTGGTCGCGGTCGCCTCCGCGCGCCGCACGGCGCTGATGGCGACGCATACAGAGCTGTCCGTGATCGGCGCCATCGGCAGCGGCGCGATCGCGGCCCTGATGCTGGCGCTCGCGATCGTCCTTCCCTGGCGCGATCGCAACAACCCCGTCGCCGAGATGGAGCGCGCGCTCGCCCGCAACGAATTCGTGCCTTACTACCAGCCGCTCGTCGACCTGCAGAGCGGCAAGGTGATCGGTGCCGAGGTGCTGGTGCGCTGGCGCAAACCGAACGGCGACGTGGTGCCGCCCGCCCGCTTCATCCCGCTCGCGGAGACGAGCGGCCTGATCGTCGAGATCACGCGCGCGCTGATGCGGGCCGCGCGCGACGAGCTTGGCCCGGCGCTCGCCAAGCGCCCGCGCGCCAAGATCGGCTTCAACCTCGCGGGGCAGCATTTCGCCAATGAGACCATCGTTGGCGATGTGCAGGCGGTGTTCGGCAAGTCGCAAGTCAGTTACTCGCAGCTCGTCTTCGAGGTGACCGAGCGCGAGCGGCTCGACGATCTGACCGTGGCACGCCGCGTCATCGCGGCCTTGCAGGGGCTCGGCTGCCGCGTCGCCATCGACGATGTCGGCATCGGTCATGGCGGGCTTTCCTACATGCTCAAGCTCGGTGTCGACGTCATCAAGATCGACAAGATGTTCGTCGATGCGATCAGCACCGAACGCTACACCAGCACGATGATCGACACGCTGGTGGACCTCGCGCGCAACATGCGCATGGGCATCATCGCTGAAGGCGTCGAGACCTTCGAGCAGGTCACCTATCTGCGCGAGCACGGGATCCGCACCGCGCAGGGCTATGTCTTCGCGCCGCCGCTGCCCGGGTCGCTGTTCCTGCAGCTGCTGGAGTCGATTGATCCGCAGCAGCCCAGCGCGAAGGCCGAGACGACGCCAGCCTCGGCGCTCGCGCAATACGCCGCCGATCGTCGCGCGGCCGCCGCGTGACGGCGGTAACCTGAATATCCGTTCATATGCGCAGGCTTTACCTTAAGGCCAGTTCGACCGCGCTTGAATTGAAAAGGCTCGCAAACTCGCCTAATCAGGAGGCACGGGTGGAGGTTGAGAGAGGAGATTCCATTATGATTCGGAAGATCGCCGTGGCGGCCACGTTCGTGGCCCTCGCCGGGACCGTTCCGGCCCCGCAAGCCGCTGCGCAGGATGCTCTCGGCGGCGCCATCTTCGGCGGCGTGGCGGGCGGCATCATCGGTGGCGCTGCGACGGGTCGGGC